>CAYQTO010000041.1:21071-22490 GCA_964420455.1 uncultured Candidatus Sumerlaeota bacterium
GCCGCGATGGACCTGGCTGGTGGGAATCGCCAGCGCCGCGGCCTTCGGCGCCCTCCCCCAGGCGATCCCACCGCTTGCACTCGAGGCGTCGTTACCCGGCGCGGGCGCCATGGCGCTTTTTGCGGTCTGCTCGGCCGGAGTCGCCGCTGTGGTCCTGATGAAGGGCGCGCTGGTCCGCGTCATGGCGCTGGGCATCGTCGGCCTGACGGTCGGCGCGTTCTTCCTCCTCTTCCGGGCGCCGGACCTCGCGATCACCCAGGTCCTCGTCGAGCTGGTCCTGCTGCTGATGCTGCTCGTGCTTGTCCAGCGACTCGGCGCGCCGACGGCCACGCGCCTCCGCGGGCCGATGAAGGCCACGGCGCCGGTGGTCGCCGTGGCCACCGGCATCGTCATGGGCGTCCTTGTCTATACGAGCGCAACCGTCCCCACGCCCGACGCAAACCCAGGCACGGACGCCATGTCGCACCGCGAGTTCTTCCTCACCCACACAAAGTACCCCGGCACGCCGGGGGCCCATTCCGGCGGCGGGACGAACGCGGTCAACGTGATCCTGGTGGACTTTCGCGCGCTGGACACGCTCGGCGAGATCACCGTGCTTGTGGTGGCGGCGCTGGGCGCGGCGGCGCTGCTCGTCGGCGTCTCCGGCGGGACACGCCTCGCACGGCCCAAACAGGGAATCGAGAAGCCCTTCGCCATCGCCGGTGTCTGCACCAGCGAGGGGCCGCCGCTGGTCCTCCGGCTCATCACCCCCACGGTGGCCTTCCTCTCGGCGGCCTACGCGGGCGTCCTCTTCCTTGCGGGGCACAACCTGCCGGGGGGCGGATTCATCGCCGGCCTGCTGGCGTCGGTGGCGCTGCTGGCCGGGCCGATCCTCCTCGGCTGGAAACAGGCTCCTCCCCCCGCGTGGCTCCATCCCGGACCCGCGATGGGCCTCGGGTTGCTCTTTGCCGTTGGCGTCGGACTCGTTCCTCTCTTTTTCGGCCTCGCGTTCCTCCGTACTGGATATACATATCTCCAGATTCCCCTCCTGGGCGAGATTGAGGTCGCCAGCGCCCTCGTCTTCGACCTCGGGGTTTTCCTCGTGGTGGTCGGCCTCAGTCTGCTGATCGTTCGCAGCTTCACCAGGACGGTGCCCTCCTCATGACGATTCTCGCCGCCAGTCTGCTTGTTGCGGTTCTCTTTGCCGGGGGGGTCTACTTGCTCCTCCACCGGGGCGTGCTGGAGGTGGTCCTCGGGATCGCGCTCCTCTCCCAGGGGGCAAACCTGCTGGTGGTGACGGCCGGGGGCTGGGCGCCGGAGCAATCCCCGCCAATCCTCGCCGAGAAGGGCGACAAGGATCCGGAGGCCGGCACCACCGTTTCCACCATCCTGCCCGCCGACTATACGGACCCGCTGCCGCAGGCGCTGGTGCTCACCGCG
>CAYQTO010000042.1:0-9537 GCA_964420455.1 uncultured Candidatus Sumerlaeota bacterium
CACGCCCCCGCCACCCACCTCTTTGCCGAGATCGCCCGCCGCCGCCGGCCCCAGGCCTTTCGCAAGCACGACCTCGCCGAGCGCCTCCCCCTCGCCCTCGCTGCCATCCTCCCCGACCAATTCGCTGCCCTCCCCATCCACACCGTCCGCGGCCTCCGCGCCGTCATCCTCGTCGACCGCCACCTCGACCCCAATCCCGCCATCACCGACGAGGACCTCCGCGAGCTCGACTGGTTCGGCCGCCAGGCCTCCCTCGCCGTCGAAAACTCCGAGATCCGCCACGACCTCAGCCGCTCCATCCGTGACCTCAAGGAGTTCGAGCAGATGAAGACCAACTTCCTCTCCATCATCAGCCACGAACTCCGCACGCCCCTCACCGCCATGTCCGGATTCGTCGACCTCATTCTCGACGAGCGCGTCGGGGCCATCAGCGAGAATCAGCGCCAGCTCCTCGCCCGCGTCCAGAAGAACACCGGCCACCTCATCCATCTCGTCAACGACCTCATCGAGGTCGCCGAGACCGAGATCGAAGGCAGCATCGCCGTCCGCATCCAGCCCGTCGAGCCGCTGACTGTCTATATGGATACCCTGCCGCGGCTCGAGCAGCGCCGCCGCCAAAATAACGTCCGGGTCGTTCCCGAGATCGACGGCAACGTCCCCCGAATCCTCGCCGACGAGCGGGCCCTCGGCCGGATCTTCTTCCACCTCATCGACAATGCGATCAAGTTTTCCCCCGCCGGCTCCACCGTCACCGTCCGCTTTCGCGTTGAGGAAGGGGAGTTCTATGCGGATATTTGCGACAAGGGCATGGGCATCGCCCAGGAGCACCTCGACCGTATCTTCGACCAGTTCTATCAGGTGGACAACACGCTGACCCGTGGCCACGAGGGCCTTGGTCTCGGGCTCGCCGTCACCCGCCTCCTCCTCCGTGCCACCCGCGGCCGTATAGACGTCACCAGTTCCGTCGGCGAGGGCTCCATCTTCACCATTGTCTTCCCCGTCTACGACTCGCCGGAGGTCTCCCTCGGGTAGTCGCGCGCCAGGATCGCCCGCGCCTCCTCCAACACCTGGCGCACCGGCAACCCCTGTTCCCGCGCCACCGCCTCGCAGTCCGCGAACTCCGGGACCGCCCTTATCGCCTCTCCCTCCAGCATCGCCACCTTCGCCCGGACCCGCCTTCCCCGCACCTCCACCTCCACCATCTCCCGCCGCAACGCGTAACGCTCCACCCTCCGCGCCTTCACCCCGAGGGTCCCCGTTTCCCTCACCAGCATCCCCAGGAAACGTGCCCTGTCCTCCGGGCGGCAAAGCACCTCCACCCGTGTCCCCGGCCGCCCTCGCTTCATCGTCAACGGCCCCAGGTGCGCGTCGAGCGCCCCCTCCCCCAGCAGCTTCTCCACCAATGCCCCCAGCACCTGTCCGGACTCGTCGTCCACGTCCGTCTGGAGCACGTCCAGCTCCTGCTTTTCAAACCCGAACTCCATTGTCATGGTGGGCCCTCTCTCAGCCGAAATGCACGTAGCCCTTGTGGGCGATCCGCGCCCGCGAACCATCCCGCCAGCGCATATACACCCCCTTGCCCCGGCACACCTTGCCCACCCGCGTCACCGCCAGCGCCTTGTCCGCCCCGTGCACCACCTGCGCCACCTCCTCCGGCGTCGCGTGCGTGCAAAACAGCAACTCGTAGTCCTCGCCGCCGTGATAGACGAAGTCCTCGACATCCCGGCCGAGGGCCCGCGCCGCCTGGACCAGAGCCGTCCCCGCCACCCGCGACGACTCGTCGAACTCGATCTGGACCTTCGACGCGCTGGCGATCTGGCCCGCGTCGCTTACCAGGCCGTCGCTCACGTCGATCATCGCCAGGTCCTCGAACTCCCGGGCGAGGGCCACCCCCGCCTTGTCGCGGGCTTCTGGCGCCACGCACCGCTGGACCAACCGGTTCGCCCCACGCCCTTCCATGCGCAGCCGCCCCTCCAGGATCATCAGTCCCGCCGCCGCCTCCCCCGGCGAGCCCGTCACGTAGACCCACATTCCCTCCTCCGCCGCCGAACGCGCCGGCGGCTTCTGCCGGTCCGGCAACGTCCCCACCGCCGTCAGCGACAAGGTCCACATCGGGGCCGTCACGGTGTCGCCCCCGATCAGCCTCATCCGGTAACGGCGGCATGCCTTCTCGATCCCCCCAAAGAAACGCTCGATCCGTTCGACCTCCGTCTCCTTGGGGACGCCGATGGACACGAGGCCGTACCGCGCCGCGGCGCCCTTGCTCGCCAGATCACTCACGTTCGACGCCACCAGCTTCTGCGCCACCGCTTCCGGTGTCGCCAGCGGATGGTCGTACCACCGGAAGTGCGTCCCCTCGATCATCGCATCGATGGTCCAGACCATGCGGCCGCCCGGCTCGTCCGTCACGGCCACGTCGTCGCCGGTCCCCAACACGCACTTGCGCGTTTGGCGCCGCAACATCGGACCCAGCGCCTTCAGGATCCCAGCCTCCCCTGTTTCACGCACCGTCCGGCTCATTGCGGGCTCCTTTGGTCACTTCCTTGTAGAACTCGATGGTTCGCCTGCCCATCGACTCGCGGGAAAAGGTCGAGTCAATCAGGAGGCCCGCCTCGGCGCCAAGCCGCTTTGCGAATTCCCGATCGTCCATCACCCGGATCATTGCCGCCGCGAGGTCCTCCGGATCATTCGGCCTCACCAGCAGGCCTGTCTTCTCATGGCGAATGGAATCGGGGATGCCTCCCACGTTGGTCGCAACCGCCGGCAATTCCGCCGCGAGCGCCTCGAGGATGGCCGTCCCCAGTCCCTCCGACCGCGAAGCCAGCACGTATCCATCCACCGCCTTCAGCAATTCCGGCACGTCCTCGCGGAACCCGAGGAACTCCAGTTCCGGTTCTCCAAGCCCGAGTTCTTTGGCGAGATCTGCCAACGCCCCCGCGTCCGATCCGTCGCCGGCGATCACCAGCCGGCAGGCATCCCGCCCCCACGCAGACACTACCCTTTGCCAAGCCCGCAGCAACACGTCGAACCCCTTCTCCCTCCGGAGCCGCCCCGTGCTTGCCCAGACGAAGGCCTGCGGCCCGACCCCCCGGCGGGTCACCTCCGGTCGCCCCTTTGCCGCCCGAATCGCCTCCGTCTCCGGTACCGAGGGGATCAACACCCGCGGCTTTCCATCGAGTTCCGGATACGTCGAGAGTTGCTCCATGATGTACGTGCTGATGCCGATGGTTCCATCGAGCTGTCTATACAACCAGCGATTCATCGAGTGGCGGGCCCACGGGAAAATGTTGTGCTTGGTACGGACGACGGGGATCTGCCCGCTCCGCCCCGGGATGGCCCGGGCCACCGCCACCAGCCAGGTGTCCTGGCTCCCATGAACATGGATGATGTCCGGGCGCCATTCGGCCAGGCGCCGCCGGAGCCGCAAAAGGTCCGGGATGAACACGCGCACTTTTGCCGGCGGCCGCATCCGGAACCCCGGCCAGACCGTCAATCCGGCCTCCGCCCCCCGCGCCGCCAGCTTGGAATCCTCCGGCACCGCGAGCGCCACCTGGTGCCCCTTCTCCGTTGCATACACTGCTTCCTTCAGTATCCGGTTCGACTGCCCTCCCCACCCCCGCAGCATGTTCGTGTGCAAGATCCGCAACAGTGGCCTCAATTCGCCCGGCGGCGGGCCTTCCACCGCCTCCGATTCTTCCATGTGTGCAGCCAGTGGTACGCTGGCCCCATCAGGTACCGGAACCGCCAGCCGGTGCGCCCCGGCTGGACCATGGCACGCCTGAGCCGCCAACGGTCCCCCTCGCTGTTGCGGTTTCCCCGGATCGTCGAGCACGCGCACGCATATCCCGCCGCTCGCACCGCTTCCATCACCCGTTCGTCGAAGTTCCCATACGGATAACAGAAGGCACCCACCTCCTGGCCGAGCAGGTCCTCGAGCTTCTCCCGCGATCCCCTCACTTCCCTTTCCAGTTCTGCCGTCGTGCATCGTGCGAGGCGGGGGTGGGTCAACGTGTGAGACCCGATCTCCATCCCTGCCGCAACCAGGTCGCGCACCATCGCCGGGGTCATGGCGCCGGGCTTTGCCGCCAACGTCTCCTCGACCACCACGAAGAAAGTCGCCCGGTGGCCCGCATCAACCAGCGCGGCCAACCCTTCTTCGTGGTTGTCCCGTCGCCCGTCGTCAAACGTGAGCCATACGCCCCGTTCGCCCGCCAGGTACCCACGCGAGGTCACGGTCCTCAGGCCCATCCGCGCCAACGCCCCCAGCTGACCGCGGAACTCCTCCGGATGCACCCACAGCCCGCGATGCCGCTCCCCCCGTGGGGGCGGCTCGCCCAGATAATGGTACATCAGGATCGGTCCCATCACTGGCACGATCACCCTCGCTAAAACGCACAAAGCCGGATAAGTGGCAAACCACCAACGGCATGCCCGGGGTCAATGTCCACAGAAACACGCTCCGCCCCACGCGGCGCCCACACGGAGTAACGGCCATGAACCGCTCCTTTCCCCGCCTTCTGACTCCCCTCATCGCCCTTTTGGCCACGTTTCTCCTTCCCGTCGCCGCCCATGCCCAGGACGCCAAGATCCGCGTTGCCCCCGCCCCCCATGCCCAGGTTGCCCCCGCTACCGACTGGTGCCACGATCTCCCCCTCACCATCTCTGCGGACCGCACCTACTACGAGCACGGCGAGGATGTCCGCCTCCTTGTCCGCCCCCGCCAAGACGCGTATATCTTTATCTACAGCACCGATGGTCACGGCCACACCCGCCAACTCTTCCCCAACTATTTCGACCGCGACAATTACGTCCGCGG
The DNA here is from genome assembly GCA_964420455.1 of uncultured Candidatus Sumerlaeota bacterium. Taxonomy (GTDB): domain Bacteria; phylum Sumerlaeota; class Sumerlaeia; order SLMS01; family SLMS01; genus CAYQTO01. The sequence continues at coordinate 4,817 of CAYQTO010000042.1, forward strand.
CGGGGAAACCCGCCGCCTCCCCGATTACGGCTACCGGCTCCTCGCCACGGGCGAGGGCTGGGACACCATCCAGGCCATCGCCGTCAGCGCCCAAAGTGACTGGCGCCCCGACCGCCTCCACTACCGCTACTCCCATGATGATCCCTATCCCGTCGTCCGCGGCGGCCTCCATGACGTCCGCGACAATCTTCGCGTCTCCCTCGAGGCCTCCCTCCGCACCAGCGTCCGCCGCCACAGCGGGCCCTACACGTCCATCCGTGTCGAGGTCGACTACGACCGCCATCCCCGCCCCTACTATGGCGAGGCCTTCACCCAGATCTACGTCCATCCCCGTCCCGTCTTCCGCCCGCTTCCCCCCGAGCCTTGCCTCGAACCCGCTTTCCTCCGCGTCAGTTCCAGCCCCAACCGAAGCGATGTCTTTATAGACGGCCGCTTTGTTGGCCGCACTCCCCTCGGGATCGACCTCGACCCGGGTGTCTATGACATCACCATCGACCGCCCCGGCTTCCGTTCCTTCCACGAACGCGTGCGGCTGCGTCCTGGCGAACGCGAGCGCCTCTCCGTCCGCCTCCGCCCCGAGCCACGCCCCGTCGTCTATCACGAGCCGCCCCGCTATCGCTCCACCGTCCGATACGAGTTCTCCTACCATTCCCCCCGGCCGCCCCAGTACCATGCGCCCTATCGTCCTCCCACCGTCGACCGGCCCCGCGACACCAATGGGCGCCTCGAACCGGTCAATCGTCCCATCCACAAGAGCCACCGCCCGGACGACAGCAACGGCCGCATAAAGTCCTACGGCCACGACGGCAACGACGCCCACTAGCGCGCCCTGCCGTCCCCCAAAGGCAACGCCCCCGCGAAGGCAACTCCGCGGGGGCTTGCTGTTTCCGTCCGTGCCGTGGCCGAAGGTCAGCCCTCGCCGCCCTCCTCCTTCGCCGGGCTTTCCTTCTTCACGTGGATCTTGTGCCCGGGCGCTGCCTTCACCTTGGGAAGGCGCACTGTCAGCACGCCACCGCGGACGATCGCCTCCACGCCATCGGCCTCCACTTCGTCCGGGAGGGCGATGTCGCGGCGGAACCGGCCATAGGCACGCTCGCTCCGTCGCTTGCGCCCCCCCTCGCCGGGCGGGGTGGGCTCCGGCCGTTCACCCGTGATCGTCAGCTTCTGCCCGTTCAGTGTCACGTCGAGCGTCTCCTCGGGCACGCCGGGAATGTCGAGCTCCACCGTGATCGCCTCCTCGTCCTCCTGAAGATCCATCGCTGGTGGCGGCGGCGTAAAGGGCCACACGTCGCGGGTTTTTTCCGTCGCGTTTTCGCCGACCACCTCGCGGGCCAGCTCGTTGATTACGGACGTCACGGTCCGTTGCAGGTTCATCGCCGCGCGATAGGCGTCGTCGAAGGGGAAATCGCCGTGGGAACGCTTCTCTGCCATGGGAAAGGGCTCCTCTCTTTGGGTCGCGGAAACCGTACGCGCCGCTGGCGTGCTTATTCAAGTGGCGTTGGCGGGGCGCTCTCAGTGGAGCTTGGCGCGGCGCCAGTCCTGCCGGGGGAACTGGGGAAATTGCCCCGCGCTCATTTCATAGAGTCGGCTGGCCGTTCGCGGGCCCACCCGCGCCTCCAATTCCGCCTCGTCGCAGTTCGTCGTCAGCAGCACCGGTCGCGCGTTCTCGTAGCGCCGGTTGATGATCAGGTACAGCCGGTCGCGGGTCCAATCGGTCACCGACTCCGCCCCCACGTCGTCCAGCACGAGCAGGTCCGCGTGGTCCACCGCCTCCAGCAGCACCGACTCCCGAAGGTCCGAGGCCGTATCGTAGGACGACCGTAGCAGCGACAACAGATTGGTAAAGTTCGCGTAGTGCCCCGTGAAGCCACGCTCGATCACCACCTTCAGGGTCGCGACGGCGATGTGCGTCTTTCCGCTTCCGGGCGCACCGCGAAACAAGAGGCCCTGTTCCTCGCCGCGGTGAAAGCCCTTCGCGTACGCCAGGGCGTTCTTTACGATGTCCCGCCGCAGCGTGTCCTGCCGCGCCACCTCGAAGCTCTTGAAGTCCTTCCGCAGGAACTTTCGCGGAATCCCCGCCCCGAGCCACGCCCGTTCCGCCGCCTGCGGATCGTCGCGCCCGCAATCACAACGGTGTGCCACCCCCCCGGCGTCCACGTAGTAGCCGTAGCCGTGGCACTTCGAGCACTCAGGCGTGTCGGTCGGATCGATCGGAAGCGGAAGACTCATGACGATACAGGACGGATCGAGTGAAAAGAGTGATGAAGAAGGAAAGGAGGATGCACCCACCCCTGGTGGAAATCAAGTCCCGCGCGACGTCCCGATTTCGATTGTCAGGCGCCGCCAAGAAACACGGGCGGGGACGCCGAAATCCCCGCCCGTGCCGCGCTGTGTTTCCGGTTTTTTTCAGGCCCCTGCCGCAACCGCGTACCGGGCGCCCACCTTCCTCCAGTTGATCACCTGCGGGAAGGCATCCACGTAAGCCCCACGGCGGTTCTGATACCGCAGGTAATACGCGTGCTCCCATACGTCCAGCGCCAGCAGCGGCACCATCGACCACATGGTGTTCAACTGCTGGTTCTGGCCTTGGAAAATCTGGAGCTTGCCGGCCGCGAAATTGTACACCAACAGGCCCCACCCGGAACCTTGCACCCCCTTCGCCGCCGCCGCAAAGTGCCCCCACATCCCGTCGTAACTGCCAAAGTCGCGATCAATCGCCTCCGCCAGCGCCCGCTCCGGCCTGCCCCCCATCTCCCCGCCTCCCATACAATCCCAGAAAATGCAATGCAGCGCGTGACCGCCGCCGTTGAACGCCAGCTGGTCGGACCAATGCTGCACCAGCCCAAAATCTCCCGACCCACGCGTCTCCGCCAGCTTCTCCTCCGCATTGATCAACCCGCGGACGTAGCCCGCATGGTGCCGATCATGATGCAGTCGCATCGTCTCCGCATCGATTGCCGCCTCCACCGCGTCATACGCATATCCCAGCGGTGGCAAGGTCCAGTTGCCCTCGTCGTCCACCGCACCGGGAATCAGCTTCATCATGGCGTGCGCACCGCCCCCCATGGGCTGCGCCTGCGCCCGCCCGGGGTTGAGCGCCCCAAGGGCCATCGCGCCCCCAAGCACGCCACCCGCGGCCAACAGATCACGACGGTTCATTTCCGACATGGCATCATCTCCTCTGAGGAATCTTGATCGGTCACACGGTAACGAAGCAAAATGTCTTCCTCGAACGGTGCCCGCCGGCCCCATCCGGACGCACGGACTTTTTCCCACCGGAGACCCCGCCCGTGATTGAACTCCCCGACGGCGTCCAGTCCGTCTTCGACCGCCTCGGCCTCCTCCCCATCGTCGTCGGTGCCGCCATGTGCGGCGCAGGCTGGCTTCTCTACTGGTGCTCCCTCCAGTTCATCGGCGCCGTGCTCCTTGGCGCAGGCGGGCTCCTCGCCGGTGACGCCCTGGCACAGTTGTTCGACCTCGCCGGAGTCGAGCGCGGCCTCGTTGCCTACGGCCTCGCCTTCCTCGGCGTTCTCCTCGGCATGGGCATGGCCCGCCTCGTTCATCGCCTCGCCATCTTTCTCCTCGGGTGGGCCCTCGGAGCCGCCTTCTTCTTCTGGCTTGTTGCGCCGATCCGTGGCGACACCGCCTGGGACTGGATGGCCAGCGATGCCTTCCTCGCCTTCGGCACTCCCATCTTCGGTCTTCTCACCGGCCTCGTGGCCATCGCCATCGAACGCTACATCGTCATCCTCGCCACCTCCGTGCTTGGCGCCGGCCTCGTCGCCCACGGCATGGAATGGCCACCGACCGACTGGCGCTTTCCCGCCCTCATCGTCGGCGGAATCGTCATCCAGACGCTCGTTTCCCGCTCCTGGAAAAAGCGCCGCCGTCGCGACGACGACGACGAGGACTGACGCCTCCCCTATTCCGGCGTCCTCCACTCACCCGTATAGAAATATAGATCCCCCCTCGAAACCGTTCCGTTGGTCGGGTCGTAGATTGCGTGAGGCGTCCGCTCGGGAAAGACGCGCAACGCGCCACTTTCCATAAGGCCCACCGCCGCACCGGGGGGGATGGGCCCTTCGTGGGCACGGGCCCCCGGCGCGCCCGGCCGCCAGTCGCTCGCCACACTCTGGTCCACGTCCGGCCCCCAGCTGAAGATCCCCGCTGGCGTCTCCCCCGTGATGATATACCCAAGCCCCCGTTCGTCCGCGAAGGGATCCCGCGGCAGGCCGTTCGGGAACTGCGCAAGGAGCCCCGCCTGCGTTGTTGCCAGGCCCCCGGGCGCCGGCACCGGATACGTCGACCCACTCCAAGCCTGCATGCTCAAGTCCCCCGCGCTGATCGTCCCGTTCGTCGGGTCGTACTCCACCTCCGCCCTGTTGTCCTCGCCGTCGGGACCAACCGAGTACACCACGAGCCGGTCGCGTCCCGCCTCCAGCAGCCGCAATGGCGCCCCCTCCTCGCCGTGGGGATCCGGCGGAATCGCGTCGAGGAGCGGCGGCAAGCCCCCCGCGGCAGGAAGCTCCCCTGTCTCCAGGATCACCGCACGGTGCGCCGCAGCCGTATAGACAAGCGCGGTCCGCGCCAGCGCCGTGTCCCGTCGCACCGCAATTTCCCGCATCTGTCGCTCGGCCCCAACGTCAAAGAATCCATATCGCTCGCGACTGAGCGCCATCGCCTCCGTCTCCACCGCATGGGCATGGTCCCGGTACGCCGCC
>CAYQTO010000042.1:9547-10304 GCA_964420455.1 uncultured Candidatus Sumerlaeota bacterium
CCGCCTCGATCCACTCCCAGTTCGCCTCGATGAAGCCGGGCGGAACCGCGCTTCGCAGGAGAAGATTCTCCATGCCCCCGCTCCCAATGGAGCTGATTGCATAGCCGATGAGCGGCTCGATCACCATGTGGCCATCGCGGCTGAGGGACGAGCCAATGTGGTGGAGCCGCGCGAGCAGTTCCACTGCGGCCGCCGGATACCCCCGCATCCACAGGAACTCGGCCCGCACCCGGGTCGTCTTGGCAAAGGTCTGAACCCCCAAAAAGTTCGGCGGGGGGCCTGTCGCATCCACCAGCAGCCGCCGGCTTCTCGTCCCGGCGTAGGGCGCGTTCTCCGTCGCAAATTGCAGCGCCGTGCGGAGCCCTTCCTCGTCCTCCTCCATGGGAAGCGACACACCGAGCAGCTTCGTCAGCGCGAACCTCAGCTCCCGTCCCTCCGACCGAGCGGCCATCGCAGCCGACCAGTCATCGTACTCCTCCGCCGCCTCGCGCCAGAAACGATGCTCCTCCGCCCGCAGCACCGGCGCCACGACCTCCCAACGCTCCCGCGCTTCCGCATCACCCACAAATCGCGACCCGCTTTCCACCCACAGCAGCGCCCGCATCGGGTCGTTGGGCTGCGCCCGGTACAGGCGCGCGATCACCTCGTCGGAAGCCGCCGAGCGGGGCGTATTCGCGGAGGGAAACACCTCCACCAGTTCCCGGTCCCGCAATGGAACCAGGAAGCTGGAGACGTCCACCTCCCGGTTCGCCGCCGT
>CAYQTO010000042.1:10314-22437 GCA_964420455.1 uncultured Candidatus Sumerlaeota bacterium
CGTCAGCTAAACAAACTGGGTGGGCTCGTTTACCGCCGCCGTGTTGATCCGATAGAAGAACTGATCGAGGAGGTTGTCGCCCGGAACGTGCTCCTTGATTCCGAAGGCCTCCAGATCGTAGGGCCCTTGCGGGTCCTTCTGGAGGACGAAGACACTCTCCACGTAGGCACGAGCGGCCGAACCGGGATTGTTGCCGGCCACCATCGTTCGCGAGGGTTGCTCCGTGAGGATCCGGAGGACGCGCCGGTCGCCCGCCAACTCGAAGCTAACCCTCCGGAGCCTCGTCGACGATCCCGGGCCAAGACCGGGGCTCAATACCGCCACCCGCGTGCGCGGGATCGGGCCGTCCTCGTTCGTCACACCCAGCACCAGCCCCGCCCCCGGCATCACGTAGAACCGCTCCCCGTGGCGCGGCGAATAGACCCACGCCAGCAGCCCCACCAACGCTGCCGCCCCAATCGTCACAACCCACTTCCAATGCGCCATGAAATCCTCCTTCCGGACGATGAGTCATCCGAGCAGCACGGGCACGACGGGTCGACGGTAATGCACGAGCGAGGCTAATAGCGAACGTCGCGGGTGGTGCGGGAACCCTCCACCCGATCGAACGCGCGACCGCGGCCCCGCGCGGCCCGAGCCAGCTCCACCGCACCCGCCAATGCGTCCAGCGCGTCGTCGTGTGCGCACGATGGATAACTCTCCAATTCCTCCCAGAACTCCTCGTCGAGTCGCGGCGACAGCGCGAGCGCCCCGCCGGTGAGCAGCGGCTCGAGCGCGGCGATCCGCGTCGCCTTCGCCGCCTTCGGATGCACCACCTCCACCGGGGGACGCGTCCGCCCTCCCGCCCGGCACGCCTCCTCCAGCAACGGCAGCATCAGCTCCTGGAACCCCGTCCCCTCGATCGCCACCCGCTCGAAGGGGTGCTCGCCGTGCGCCTCCAGGATCCGCGCCACCTGCGCCGACGGCGCTGCCCGCCGCGCCCACAACGCGTCCGTGTGAAAGGAACCATCCGCCTGGAGCCAGACACTTGCCAGCGCCGCAAAGTCCCCACTCCGCGAGCGTTTGCCCATCGCCGCGTCCAGGTATCCGAATCGCCGCGCCGACGCCCGCCACTCGCGATACGTCCGCACCGGCGTTTCCCGCCCGCCCCTCAGCGACACCACCCGCAGCAGCCCGCCGTCCTCCACCCCCCGGAGCGCCCCCGCTCCGTCAAACAGCGCGTCCTCAGCACCCAACGGCGCGTTCTGCTTCTCCTGGTAGAAGCTCCGTCGGCCCCCGAGGACAAGTTGCGCCAACAAATCCTCGTAATCCTCCTTCTCCGGCCACAACACCCGCGTCCCGGCGAGCATCCGGTCGCGGTGTTCCTCAAAGTAGGCCCGCGCCGTTTCCCGCCGCCTCGCGTCGCCAAAGTCGAGGAGTCGACGCCGCCACGCCTCCCAGGACTCCTCGTCCGTCGCGAAGGATTCGATGCTGCGGGTGCGGATCGATTCGAAGTCGGGCCGTCGCATCAGCTCCGCCAGGAGGCCCTGGTCGTGGAGCACGGTGCCGATGGCGAGGATGTGTGTATAGACATCGCCGAGGTACTCGACGACCTCGTGGTACCAATGGGCGAGGCGCTCGCGGGCGCGGGGCGAGGTGGCCGCTCGGGATGCCTCCGCATCGTCCAGGATGATCTTGGTCGGTCGGTATCCATGGGCCGAGACGCCCCGGATTTCCGATCCCGCGCCATAGGCATCCACCTGGATGCCGGCGAACTGGAGGCTTCGGGCGTTGAAGGTGCCCGGCCCGGCGCCAAGGGACCGGGCGAAGGCGCCGGCGGGACCTGACTCGAGCTCGCGGCGGATCGCCCTCAGCCGCTCCTGCGCCTGACGCTGCGTCGCCGAGAGCAGCACGATATACTCCTCGCGGTGGCACACGATGTCATGGAGTGGCAGGAGAAAGCTGACGATGGTGGACTTTGCGGATCCCCGCGGCGCCGCGAGGGCATAATGGCGCCCCCGGCGATGGGGGAGCGGTTCCGCGCCCATTTCCCCGTGCCACGCGAACAGCCGCTCGTGAAGGGGGGCGAATGGCAGCCGGAACCCCGAACCCACCACGTGCGCGGCGAAGAAGGCGACGTCGGTGGAAACCCGCAGGGCCACAAGGGCGCGCCGTTGGGCGGGGGAAAGGTGCTCAATCCTCCTCAGAAAAGAGTCTCCGGAGAGATTCCGGATCGAGTTCAGCAGCTTGTTGGTCATCCGCATGGTGGGGGGCGAGGACCTCGGCGATTCGGGCGATTTCGAGCGTGCGCTTGAGTGCCGTGAGGAAGGCCACCAGCTCCTTGAGATCCGCCGGCGTGCCGCGCTCCTCCGCCTCGGCGAGGCGGATCTCGAACAGGGCCAGCCAGCGTCGGAGCTTCTCGATGGTGGCCTCCGCGAGCAGAAGCGCCGGGTCCGTCAGGTTGGGCTTGTCCATCGCGTGGCTCCTCGGGGAAATGACGACGCTCGGCATCTTCCATAGGGAATCCATCGGCGAATTCCGCCCTCGGCGCCCAAAATCGACCTGACGCCATGACCGACGCCCGTCCCCTCCTTGCCATCACCACCGGCGACCCAGCCGGCATCGGGCCGGAAATCAGCCTCCGCGTCGCCAGCGACAGCGGCTGCCGGGCCGCCGCCCGCATCGTCCTCATCGGCGACCTGGCTGTCCTGGAGGCCAACCGGGACCGGCTCGGCATCGCCCTTCCGCTCGCCGCCGTTTCCTCTCCGGCCGCCGCGGACGACATCTCCATCGCGGTCCTCGATGCCGGGCTCCTCGCCGAGGAGCCCCCCCTCGGCCGTCCCACGCCCGAGGCCGGCCGCGCCTCCTACGCGTATATACGTACCGCCATCGGGCATGCCCTCTCCGGCGCCGTCGGCGGTGTCGTTACCGCCCCCATTACCAAGCTCGCCTGGCGCAGCGCCGGCATCGACGTCCCCGGCCACACGGAAGTCTTCGGTGAGGTCACGGGGGCGAACCGCTTCGCCATGATGCTCTACAGCGAGCGGATCGCCGTGGGCCTTGTCACCGTCCACCAGCCGCTCGCCACCGTCGCCGGGTCCCTCACCATCGACCGCATCGTCGACGTGGGGGAACTGCTCGCGGAGTCGGTGGGGCGGATTCGCGGCCGTCCCCCCCGCCTGGCGGTCCTTGGCTTGAACCCCCACGCCGGGGAGTCCGGCATGATGGGATCGGAGGAGGAGGAAATCGTTGCCCCTGCGATCGACCGGCTTCGCTCCGCCGGCCACAAGGTCGAGGGACCCCTCTCCCCCGACACCGCCTTTACCGAGGCCGCCCGCGAACGCTACGACGCCCACGTCTGCCTCTATCACGACCAGGGGCTGATCCCCTTCAAGATGCTCAGCTTCGCCGACGGCGTGAACGTCACCCTTGGCCTGCCCTTTCCCCGCACCAGCCCGGACCACGGGACCGCCTACGACCTGGCGGGCAAGGGCATTGCCTCCATCGGATCGATGCGTGCCGCGGTGCTTCTTGCCGGGCGCCTCTCCGGGAAGTAGTTGCAGCCCCCCTGCCGCCGGTGCTTTCGTCCCCCCCAACCAACAGGGAGGAATCCGCATCGATGGCCGAACTGGACCAGTTCCTTGACTTTGCCCGCGAGGCCGCCGAGGAAGCCGGCCGCCTCACCCTCGGCTACTACCGACGCACCCTCGAGGTCATCGGCAAGGACGACGGGTCACCGGTGACCATCGCCGACCGCGAGGCGGAGCAACTCCTCCGCGCCCGCATCGAGGCCGCCTTTCCCGACCATGGCATCCTTGGCGAGGAGTACGGCGCCCGGCTGCCGGCCGATGGCTGTGTCTATACATGGTCCATCGACCCGATCGATGGCACCAAGTCCTTCATCCACGGGGTGCCGTTGTACACGAACCTGCTGGCGCTGTTGCGCGAGGGCGAGCCGGTGGTGGGGGTGATCAACGTGCCGGCCCTGGGCGAGCAGGTCGCCGCGGCCGAGGGGCGCGGCTGCTTCCTCAACGGCCGGCGGGTCCGCGTCTCGGCGGTCGACTCCCTCGCGGAGGCGCTCTTTGTCTATACGGATCATCGGGATCTGGAGCGCAACGCCCCCAACGACCGGTGGAAGACCCTGGTGGCCCGGTGCAAGTACCCCCGAGGGTGGTGCGATGCCTATGGCTACGGGCTGGTGGCGACGGGACGGGCCGAGATCATGGTCGACCCTGTGGTGGCGCCCTACGACGTGGCACCGATGCCGGTAATCCTGCGCGAGGCCGGGGGCGCCTTTTTCAACTGGGATGGCGGGTGCCGCCTCGATGGAATCACCGCCTGCGCGACAAACGGCGCCCTTCGGGACGAGGTGCTAGCGGTTCTCTCCGGAGGGTGACGGCACGGGCGCGTCCTGCTCCTTCGGCGCCTGCTTCCTCTGCTCGCCGGAGCTCTCCCGCGGCGGGTCGGCGGTGGCATCCCCGGCCTTCTCGCCCTCCCGCGGTTCCTTCTTCTCGCCCTCCTTCCTTGCCTTGCCCTTCTCCTCCTTCCGTGCGGCGGCGGGTGACTTCGGGTAGTCGATCCGCGTGTGGAACCGCGACTTCAATTCGCGCACAAACACCGACCGGATCAGGTCGAGATCCCGCAGCGTCAGGTTGCACTCGTTGAACTGCCCGTCCTCGAACTTTTCCGTCACCGTCTGGCGGACGAGTTGCTGGATGTCGCTCTCGCGGACGGTCCGGGCGCTGAGGCGCGCCGTCGCCGTCGCCTCCACGCTGTCCGCCAGCATCACGATCGCCGCCTCGATCGTCTGGGGCTTGACCCCCGGATACCGGTAATCCGACTCCCGCACCGGCTCCTTGAACGCGCCCCGCGACTCCGCCTCCGTCGCCTTCCTGTAGAAGTATTGGATCAGCGTCGTCCCATGGTGCTGCACGATGAAGTCGATGATGCGCTCGGGGAGCCGTGCCGCCCGGGCCATCTCCACCCCTTCCTTCACGTGGTTCATGATCACCCGCGCGGACATGATCGGCTGGAGCGAATCGTGCCGCATCTTGTCCTCGTGCGTGATCTGGTTCTCGGTGAAATACTGGGGCTTCTTCATCTTGCCGATGTCGTGAAAGTAACACCCGGCGCGGACGAGGAGGTAATTGACGCCGATCTCGCTGGCGGCCGCCTCGGCGAGCTTCGCCACGTTCAACGTGTGCTGCCAGGATCCGGGCGCCTTCTCCTCCAATTGTCGGAGCAGGGGATGCTCCAGCCCCGTCAGCTCGAGCAACTGCATGTCCGTCAGGATGCCCAATCGCTCGATCGCCGGCAGGATCGCCAGCACCAGGAAGCTCCCAATGCCGGCGAACAACCCCAGCGCCGCGTCCCCCACGGGCAGTCGTGAGGGATCCGCGATATAGCTCGTGATCATGATGACGAGCGCGTTCACCAGCCCGATCAGGAAGCTCGCCGCAAACACCTCCCACCGCTTGCGAATTGTATAGACAGCAGCCACCGCCGTATAGCCGCCGAACAACCCCACGATCACGTACTCGTAGCTAAGGTCCACCTGGAGCCCGAACAGCAGGCACCCCCAGGTGACCAGCAGCAGTGCCATCCGGACGTCCAGCAGCAGAACCGCCAGCATGCCGATGGCACCCGCGGGAAAGAGGTAGCCAACGCGTTCCACGTCCCCCCCCGCCACCCACAGGAACGTGCCCTGGAGGCCAAGGCCCAGCAGGATGGGCAGACTGATCAGCGACAGATTGTTGATGTTGAACTCGAAGTCGCGGCGAAACTTGCGAACGTAGAATGCCAGGATGAAGAACACGATGAGAACGTAGGCGGCGTGGCCGAGGAGGCGGAGGTTGGCCTGGCGGACAAGGGCGCCCCGGTGGGCCTCGAGGAGGGAGAGCTCGTCGCGGTCGAACCCATCGGCGAGGTCCTCCTCGCCGAGCAACACGTCGCCCGCCTCATAGGAGTCGGCGATGTCGCGCTGCGGGTAGGCCTCGAAGGCCTGCCGGGTGGCCTCCTCGTTGGGCCGCAGGTTCGGCTGGACGATGGCCGCCAGGAACTTCTGGATGAAGGCGAGGACCTCCTCCCGGCGCGGATCGTCCTCGAATGCCTGATTCAGCGGCCTGGCGATCCGCGCCCAGGCCACCCAGTCTGTCGGCAGCGGCAACGGACGCTCGAACGCGTCGGAGAGCGCCACCGGTGTCCCGTCCTCGTGTACCACGGAGACAACGTTGTCCTGCAGGTAGCCGAGATAGGTCGTCAGGTTGCGCACGACCACGTGCTCGTTGTAAGCCGTCTCCAGAACCTGGCGGACGCTTTGGAGGAACCGGGGGTCCCTCAGCGTCTGCACGTGTTCCTCCACATTCGCCGGGGTGATGAAGGTCAGCCGCGGGTCTGTGCGCCTCAGGTTCGAGACGATGAGGTCCGGGTCGTCGCTACCGGGCGCGTATTCGGACGCGACGGAGACAACCTGGTCGAGGGTCCGGAGCGCCTCGGCTCCCGCCCGGGGGTAGTGGGTATAGACACGTGTATGGCGCAGCTGGCGCTCGGACTCGAAGGCGCGGAGGGCGGCGGAACTCGTGTGGTCAAAGGGGGTTTCCGCAATGACGGGAAGGGCATCCGGCCCCGGGGCCTCCTCGACCCAAATGGGCAACCGCAGATAGAACGGAGACGTCAGTCCCACCACCAGCAGGTACACCAGCGCCAGGACAAGCCAGCGCCAGATCCCCTGGTGCCACGGGTCCCGTGGCTTCTCCTTGCGCGCCGCGCGCGCCAACTCGGACGAAAGTGATGTCACGCCACTGGCCATGGTTTGCGCCTACCGTTGGCCGCGGACCATGGGGCAAGGGCCCAACGCTGGAAAGGCAAAAGGCGCCCCCGCCGCGCTCACGCTCCGGCCGCGGTCGCCGCCTCGTACGCACGCACGATCTTCATCACCAGCTCGTGGCGCACCACGTCCTGCTCGGTAAAGGTAACGAATCCAATCCCCTCGATGTCCTTCAGGACCTTTTGGACGTGGATCAACCCGGAGAGGCCGGCGTTGGGCAGGTCGATCTGGGTGATGTCGCCCGTGATCACCGCCTTCGATTCGAATCCCAGCCGCGTGAGGAACATCTTCATCTGCTCGGGCGTGGTGTTCTGCCCTTCGTCCAGGATCACGAACGCGTTGTTGAGGGTTCGCCCGCGCATGAACGCCAGCGGGGCGATCTCGATCACGCCCGTCTCCAGATGGCTGCGGATCTTCTCCGCCTCCATCATTTCATAGAGCGCATCATAGAGTGGACGGACGTAGGGGTCGAGCTTGTCGCGCAGGTCGCCGGGCAGGAACCCGAGCTTTTCTCCCGCCTCCACCGCCGGCCGGCAAAGGATGATCCGGCTCACCTTGCCCGCGATCAGGCTGCTCACCGCCATCGCCACCGCCAGGTACGTCTTGCCGGTGCCCGCCGGCCCGATCCCGAACACGATGTCGTGGTTCCGGATCGTGTCGATGTACTCCTTCTGGCCCGGTGTGATGGGGGAAAGGCGCCGGCGCTTGAGCGGCACCGGGATCCCGTCCAGGAAGATCTCCGAAAGCGGCTTGTCGTGCGCATCCGCATCCACGTCCGAACCGCCCCCCGTCTTCAGCCGCTGCGACGCGTGACGCACCATCCGGCGGAACACCTGGGCCGACCGCCCCCCGCCCTGGCGCTGAACCTCCAGGATCTCGCGGATTCCCTCCTCCGCCTTCTGCACCCGGTCGCCATCGCCCCGTACTTTCAGCATGTTCCCCCGAAGGACCAGTTGGATGCCGAACTGGGCCTCGAGTTCATGCAGCTTGGCGTCCTGATCGGCGGAAAGTTCCTGGGCGGCCCGGGAATCGAGCGTCACGATGCGTTCGGTGAAGGTGCTCAAAGGTGGCAGTTGTCCGCGGAGGGGAATCGGCATGGAGCTCCCAAAAAAGGACGCCACACAAGCCGTGGATGGGTGACCCTCAGGACCGTTTGCCCCCTCCGTGGAATTGTCAACGGCAAGCGCCGCCGCCTTCGAAATTCCATGATTGCGCCCGACTCCCTTCGGCCCATGTATCCTTGTTCCCAACGTCCCCGCCCACGCGGTATTTCGCCCCCTCCCAGGATCGCCCCCATGCTCCGCCCCGATGCCTCCCACATCCGCGACATCCACGTCGTCTCCAACACCCACTGGGACCGCGAGTTTCGCCGCACCTTCGAGAAAACGCGCCGCCGACTCCTTACCATGATGGACGTCACCCTCGACGCCCTCCTCGCCGATCCCGACTTCCCCTCGTTCACCATGGACGGCCACTGCATCATGATCGACGACTATCTCGAGATGCGGCCCGAACGCGCCGACCAGGTTCACCGCCTCATCCGCGAGGGGCGCCTCCTCATCGGCCCCTGGTACACCCTCCCGGAAACCATGAGCATCGGCCACGAGGCCCTCGCCCGCAACTTCCTCTGGGGCCGCCGCCGCATGGAGGCCCACGGCCAGGCTCCCCTCACCGTCGCCTATACGCCCGCCTCCTGGGGCCAGACCGGTCAACTCCCCCAAATCCTTTCCAACTTCGGCCTCCGACGCGTCATGTTCTACCGCGGCATCTCCCACCACGAATGCCCCGCCGAATTCCTCTGGGAATCGCCCGATGGCACCCGCCTTTTCGCGAGCCGCTTTGCCCTCTACGCCCGCTACAACTGGTACTATCAGGTCCACCGTCCGGCCACCCGCGGTCGCGTCTTTTCCAAGGACTACACCTGGGGCGAGTTCGACGACGCACCTCTTCGCTTCGCCGACGGCCTCGCCGGCGAGGACCTCGCCTTCGACCTCAAGGACCCGGAAACTCCCTACAACCCGGGGGCCCTCCCACAGGCCGTCCGCGACATGGTCCAGCGCGAGGGGCCCCACTTCACCACCCCCGTCTTCCTCGCCATGCACGGCCACGACATCTCCGTCGCCTACCCCATGGAGGGACGCATGGTCCGCGACGCCGCCGCCGCCCTCGAGGGTGTCTATACGATCCGCCACACCGACCTCGAGCACTACTGGGACACCCTCGAGCAGCATCTCGACCCCGACACCATGACGGTCCTCCGCGGCGAACGCCGCCAGCACCTCCGCGAGGGCATGTGGACCTACCTCTTCCCCGCCTCCATCAGCGCCCGCGTCCCCCTCAAGGTCCTCGACGACGCCGCCACCCGCGCCCTCGTCTATACGGCGGAACCCCTCGCCGCCCTCGCCTCCGCCTGCGCCGCAGAGCCCTACCCACGCCGCTACGTCGATCGCGGCTGGGCCTTCCTCCTCGAAAACCACACCCACGACGCCAACGGCGGCTGTGCCCCCGACGCCGTCTGCCGGGACATCGAGTACCGCTATTGCAAGGCCCTCGACGTTGCCGACATCGTCACCGAGGACGCCATGGCGGCCGTCGCCCGCCGTCTCTCGCCGGAGGGCCAGCCGTCGGACGTCGTCCAGCTCGTCGCCTACAATCCCCTCCCCGTCGAGCGCGACGTCGTTACCCTCGTCGATGTCGAAATGCCCCGCGGCGACCAACCGGTCCACGCCGTCGCCCTCCACGCCCCCGCCGACCCCAATCCCCCCCGTCAGCCCGTCGACGACGAGAAGTCCTCCGCCTTCGTCGACAACATCTGGGATGTCCCGACCATCCTCGATTCCGCCCGCGTCCGCTTCCACGCCCACCTCCGCGCCCTCCCGCCCCTCGGCTACCGCGTCTATACGCTGCGGCCCGAGGCGGACCCCCTCCGCAACCCCGCCACACTCGTCACCGGCCCCGACACCATGCAGAACAACCACGTCCGCGTGACCGTGAACGGCAATGGCACCGTCACCATCTTCGACCTCGCCAGCGGCATGATCTACGAGGACTTGAACTACCTCCGCGACCAGGGCGAGGCCGGCAACGCCTGGCGCCATGTCGCGCCGCTCCGCGACCGCGTCTATACATCCCTTGGCGTCTCCGCCTCCGTCTCCGTCGTCGAGAGCGGCCCCCTCGTCTCCCGCATCATGGCCGAATACACGTTTCCCGTGCCCGGGGACTACGCCGACGGCCAGTCCCGCAGCACCCGCCTCATCGACCTCCCGGTTTGCGTTGTCTATACGCTCCGCGCCCATTCCCCCCTCGTCGAGGTCCGCCTCCACCTCGAAAACACCGCCCTCGACCACTGGCTCCGCGCCTGCTTCCCCACCGGGCTCCAGACCGACGTCTCCGTGGCCGACAGCCACTTCGACGCGGTCGAGCGCGACATCCCGCCCCCCGACTCCACCGGCTGGGTCGAAAAATTCGAAGGCACCCACCCCCTCCGCAGCTTCGTCACCCTCAACGACGGCCACCAGGGACTCGCCGTCTATACAAAGGGCCTCTTCGAGTACGAGGCCCTCCCGGACGCCCCGCGGACCCTCGCCCTGTCGCTCCTTCGCGCCTGTCGCATCAAGCTCGCCGTCAGCGAGGAAAAGCAGACCGAGCTCCCCGACCGCGGCGTCCAGTGCCCCGGGCCCCACTCCTTCTCCTACGCCATCCACCCCTACCAGGGTGGCTGGCACGAGGCCGGCATTCCCACCGCCGCAGCCGACTGGGCCAATCCTCTCCGCCTCGCCCAGGCCGGACGTGGCAAGGGCACCCTTCCCCACGAGGCCTCCCTCCTCGCCCTCCACAACCGCGACGTCCACATCGCCGCCGTCAAGCAGGCGGAAGACGGCGACGGCCTCGTTGTCCGTCTCTTCAACCCAACCGCCCACGAGCAGCACGCACCCCTTCAGATTGGTGTTCCCGTCGACGCCGTCGAACACGTCCGCATGGACGAGTCGCCCCTCGGCAAGCTCGACCTCGACGGCAGCACCCTCCCCCTCGCAATCCCCCCCCACAAGATCGTCACCCTTCGCCTTCGCACCAAAGGAACCAACGCATGACCCGCCCCCCCCATCAGTGCCACGTCATCTCGAACACCCACTGGGACCGCGAGTGGCGCTATCCCTTTCAGTCCTATCGCATGCAACTGGTCGAAATGATGGACGGTATCCTTGACCTCCTTGCCGGGCGTGCCGACTACCGCGCGTTCCTCCTCGATTCGCAGACGGTGATCCTCGAGGACTACTTCGAGATCCGGCCCGAGCGAGCTGAGGACGTTCGTCGCTTCGCCGCCGAGGACCGGCTCCAGATCGGCCCCTGGTACACCCTCCCGGACGAGTGGGGCTGCCCGGGTGAGGCCCTCGTCCGTAACCTCCTCGTCGGCCACGAGGTCGGCGAACCCTACGGCCCCATCTTCAAGGTTGGCTATACGCCCTTCTCCAACGGCCAGATCTCCCAGATGCCCCAGCTCTACCGCGGCTTCGGCATCGACTCGATCTTCTTCTATCGCGGCATCGGCAAGCACGTCGCCCCCCCCGAGTTCCATTGGGAAGGCCCCAACGGATCGACCCTCCTCGCCTTCAAGTTCGGCGACTACGCCCGCTACAACTACTACTACCAGATGTATCGACCCGGCCTCCTTGGCCGCTTCCGCGACTTCCGGTCCTATCCCTGGCACCCCGAGGAAATCCCCTACCACGTCGCCACCAGCCAACAGCAGGACCGCCAATACGGCTACATGACCCTTCCCCTCGGACTCCACGAGGAAAACCTCGAACGCGCCATCGCCGACACACGCGACGTCACCGTCCCCGATACAGCCACACCCCACCTCCTGTACATGATGGGCCACGACCATTCCTTCGCCGCGGCGGAGGAACTCGACCTCATCAAGGCCGCCAGTGACCACCCCGCCGCAAACGGCGACCGCATTTTCCACAGCGCCCTCAACGACTACCTCGAGGCCTTCCGCGCCGCGAACCCCGACCTCCCCACCCTCCGCGGCGAAATGCGCCACGTAAACAAGATCGGCCTGTGGACCAACCTCATGGGCCACATCCTCTCCTGTCGCCTCTACCTCAAGCAGCGCAACGCCGACGTCTGCGCGCGCGTCCTCTACGGCTCCGAGCCTCTTGCCGCCGCCGCCTGGCTCGCCGGCATGGAGTACCCCGCGCCCTTCTTCGCCCAGGCCTGGAAGCGCCTCCTCGTCAACCACGCCCACGACGCCATCGGCGGCTGCAGCGTCGATCAGGTCCACGAGGAGATGCTCACCCGCTTCAACGATGTTC
>CAYQTO010000043.1:0-22143 GCA_964420455.1 uncultured Candidatus Sumerlaeota bacterium
ACAAATACAGAAAACGAATTGCCCCTGGAGAATTTGAGGATGCATGGCACCGGTTGACGCCGCGGACGCGGGCGGTGGTCCCGATGCCGTACGGTGGTTTCCCCCCGGCAATGGAGGCGTTGACGGCGTTGTGCCGCGAGCAGGGCCTGCTGCTGATCGAGGACGCCTGCCACGCGCCGCTCGCCCGGGTTGGCGGGCACCTGATTGGGACCTTCGGGGTCGCGGCCACGTGGAGCTTCTTCGGGAACAAGAACATGACCACCGGCGAGGGGGGCATGATCACGACGGGGGACGAGGCTCTGGCGGAGGAGTGCCGGCTGCTGCGGAGCCACGGCATGACACGTTCCACATGGGAGCGGGCCCGGGGGGCGGCCCACGACTATGATGTGGTGGCGACGGGGCAGAACGCGCGGATGGACGAGATGCGGGCGGCGATCGGGCGTGTGCAGCTGGGAAAGCTTGTCGGGGCGACGGAGGCCCGGCGCGAGGCAGCGGGACACCTCCGCCAGGCGATCGAGAGGCGCGCCATCCCGGGGCTGCGGATCCCCTTTCGCGACCACCGGGGCACGGCGGCCCACCATCTGTTCGTGGTTCTGCTGCCCGGGGGGGCCGACCGTTCAACAGTGCGCGAGCGGCTCGCGGCGGACGGCATCCAGACGTCGGTGCACTACCCGTCGCTGGACCGCTTTACGGCCACAAAGCCGCCCGAGGACTCCGGTGCGGCGGCGCTCCCGGTTACCCGCGCCGTGGAAAAGCGACTCCTGACCTTGCCCCTCTTTCCCGGGCTCGACCCGATGGTGGCTGATCGCATCGCCACCTCTCTGGAGAAAGCCCTCGCGTGACGGCCCCGCGAAAACGTGTTCCCGTCTCCGTGCTCGTTCCGACCAAGAACGAGGAGTCAAATCTCCACGAGTGCCTGGGCTCGCTCCGGTGGGCGGACGAGGTGGTCCTGGTGGATTCGGGCAGCACGGACCGCACGGCGGAGATCGCGGCGGAGTACGGCGCCCGCGTGGTCGACTTTGCCTGGAACGGGCGCTTTCCCAAGAAGAAGAACTGGGCGCTGGAGAACGTGGACTGGCGCCACGACTGGGTGCTGATCGTGGACGCGGACGAGCGCATCCCCCCCCGGCTCGCGCGAGAGATCGCCCGCGCCATCCGCTCCGGCGAATTCGACGGCTACTACCTCAATCGCTGCTTTCGCTTCATGGACGGCTGGCTGCGGCATTGCGGCTATTACCCGAGCTGGAACCTGAGGCTCTTTCGCCACCGGCTTGGGCGCTACGAGCGTATAGACGTTGGGGAGGAGGCGCGATCGGGCGACAACGAGGTGCACGAGCACGTGCTTCTCGAGGGTGGGCGCGCCGGATACCTGAAGCACGACATGATCCACGATGCGTACCCGACGATCGATGTGTGGGTGGAGAAGCACAACCGCTACTCGAACTGGGAGGCGGTGATGGCGCTGCGGGAGGAGGGGGGCGGGCTGGCGGCGTCGCCCTTCGGGGGTCCGCTCGAGCGGCGGCGCTGGATCCGGCGCCAGGCGCTCCGTCTGCCCTTCCGGCCGATGCTGCGCTTTCTCTACCACTACGTCGTGCGCCAGGGATTTCGTGATGGCTATCGCGGGTACGTGTTCTGCAGGCTGATGGCGATGTACGAGTTCTGGAACGTGGCGAAGGCAAACGAAAAGCGGCGGTTGGCGCGTGGTCCGCATCCTGCCGCTGGATCGTGATTCCCCTCCCGAGCACGAGGATTCCCCCGATGCCCCTCATCATCTACAATTCGCTCACCCGCCGAAAGGAGGAGTTCGTCCCGCTCGATCCCGAGCGGGTGCTTTTCTACAACTGCGGGCCGACGGTCTACGGCGAGTTCCACATCGGCAACGCCCGCAACTTCGTCGTGTTCGATGTCATCCGCCGGTGGCTGGGTGCGCGTGGATATACGGTGGAATACGTGCAGAACATCACCGACGTGGATGACAAGATCATCGCCAAGGCGGCGGAGGAGCGCACGACGCCGGAGATGGTGGCCGAGCGCTATACGGCGTATTTCCTCCAGAAGTTGAGTGATCTTGGGAACCTCCCGGCGACGGCGCATCCACGCGCCACCCAGCACATCGGCGCGATGATCGCCATGATCCGCACGCTCGAGGAAAAGGGGCATGCCTACGCGAGCAGCGACGGTTCGGTCTGGTTCAGCGTGGAGAGCTTCCCGGAGTACGGCAAGCTTTCGGGCCTGCCGCTGGACCAGATGCAGTCGGCCGGGCGTCTGAGCGAGGAGGAGAAGGCACGCAAGCGATCGCCACTGGACTTTGCGCTGTGGAAGGGGGCGAAGGAGGGCGAGCCGGCGTGGGACTCTCCGTGGGGGCGGGGCCGCCCCGGATGGCACATCGAATGTTCCTGTATGTCTATACGCGTGCTTGGGTCCGAGACCATCGACCTCCACGGCGGCGGGGTCGACCTGCGGTTTCCCCACCACGAGAACGAGATCGCCCAGAGCGAGTGCGCCACCGGCAAGCCCTTCGCCCGCTACTGGCTTCACAACGGCATGCTGGACATCGACGGCGAGAAGATGTCGAAGTCCCTCGGCAACGTGCGGACGATCGACGATGTGCTGGCGCGGACGGATCGGTTGACGCTGCGGTACTTCCTGCTGACGGCGCGTTATCGCGACAAGCTGGAGCTGTCGGACGCGAGCTTTCAGTCGGCCCAGTCCGCCGTGCGTCGCCTGGTCACGGCGGGCCGCGAGGCGGGTCAGCGGCTTCGGTTTGCGACGATCGATGCGTCGTGGCGCAAGGACCCCGCCTGTGCCGCCCTGTGGGAGGAGTTCGCCGCGGGGATGGACGACGATTTCAATACGCCGGTGGCGCTGGCGGCGATCGCCAAGGCGGTGACGGAAGTGAATCGGGCCCGGACGGAGGTGGAGGCGGGCGCGGGGCCGGAGTTGCTTTTGGCGCGCTGGGCCGCCTTGCTCGAGCAGATGCGGTTTCACCTCGGTCTGGGCGAGGAGCTCGAGGAGGGGGAAGAGGAGGGCTTCGATCCGGCGACCGATGGGGCCCTGCGGACCCTCGCGGGGGAGGCCGGTGTGGACGCGTCGGGCGTGGAGGCAGCGGAGTTGGTCACGAGGCTGGTGGAGGCACGGACCGGCGCGCGAAAGGCGAAGAATTTTGCGCTGGCGGATCAGTTGCGCGACGGCCTGCAGCAGCTGGGCATCGCCCTCGAGGACAAGCCGGGCGAGACCATCTGGCGGCGGTTCCGCTAGGGGCGGCCTCTCTCGCGGATCAGACCATCTCGGGGGTCGGGGTCGCGATGACGGAGACGTGGGCGCCCGGCGCCGGGTGGGTTGTATAGACAGTCAGGGCGCGCCCGAATTCCGCGGCATAACGATCGGCCATGGTTCCAGAAAGAGCCGGGATGGCCCGCTCCTCGGCGAGGGCAACGGCACTTCCTCCGAACCCGGCGCCAGTCATCCGGCAGCCATGGACGCCGTCGATCTGCATGGCGTGCTCGACGATCCAGTCGAGCTCCGGGCAACTGACCTGGTAGTCGTCGCGGAGGCTGGCGTGGGACTGGAGGAGGCGCCGGCCGGCGCGGGTCCAGTCGCCCTCCTGAATGGCGTCGGCGAAATCGTGGACCCGGCCGTTTTCCGTGATGGCGTGGCGGGCGCGCCGTGCGACGATGGGATCGAGCGAGGAGGCGTGGCGTTCGAGCATGTCGGCGGGCACGTGGCGGAGCGTTGGGAAGTCTTCTCCCCCGGCGGTGCGGAGGGCCGAGAGGGCGACGGTGCATTCGGCGCGGCGTTGGTTGTATTCGGAATCGACGAGGCCACGCTGGCGCCCGGAATCGAGAATGACGACCGTCGGGGCGTCTTCGGCAAACCTGATGTAGTCGGCCTGGAGGGAATGGCAGTCGAGCTGCAGGGCGCGGCCGATGCGGGCATTGGCGGAGATGAACTGGTCCATGATGCCGCATTGCATGCCAACGCAGGGGCCGTTTTCCGCGTCCTGGGCGAGAAGGGCAAGGGTCCGGCCGTCCATGCCGGCGGCGACCATGGCATCGAGGAGGGCGGCGGTGGCGACCTCGAGCGCGGCCGAGGACGACAGCCCGGCGCCCAGGGGCACGTCGCCATCGATCACCGCGGTGAGCGACGGCAGCGTATATCCACGGAGCTGGAATTCCCGCATGACGCCGAGGACGTAGCTGGCCCAGGTGCCCGGGAGGGGAACGACGCCCTCGTAGCTGAGGGGGATCTCGACGGTCTCATCGAACTGGACACTGTATATACGAACGGTGGACTCGCGGGTTTCCGCGGCGGCGATGGCCACATCGCGATCGATGGCGATGGGAAGGACAAAGCCGCCGTTGTAGTCGGTGTGTTCGCCGATCAGGTTCACGCGGCCCGGTGCCCGGGCGAGCAGTTGGGCCTCGTGGCCGAATCGTTTGCGGTAGGTGCGGAGGATGGTCCGTTCGTCAATCACGAGGGGGCCTCCCGGTGCATTTGGCGGAGCCGCGCCGCGGCGGCCTCCGGCGTCAGGTCGCGCTGCGGTTCCGCGAGCATCTCGAAGCCGACCATGAACTTTCGCACGGTGGCGGACCGGAGGAGGGGCGGATAGAAGTGGAGGTGCAGGTGCCAGTGGCCGGCGGATTCGCTGCCTGCGGGGGCCTGGTGGATCCCCATGGTGTAGGGGAAGGAGGTGTTGAAGAGGCGGTCGTAGAGGCGGGTGAGTTGACCGACGATGCGGGCGAGGCCATCGGCCTCGGTGTCGCGGAGTTCCGTGAGGCGGGCGACCGGTCGCTCCGGGATGAGGAGGGTTTCGAAGGGCCACCGGGCCCACCAGGGGACGAGGGCCATCCAGCCCGGAGCGGTAAGGACGAGTCGTTCGGCGGCGGCCTGCTCGCGCCGGGCGTAATCGGCGAGGAGGGTGCGGCCGTGCTCCGCGTGCCAGGCGCGCTGGCTGGCGTCTTCCCGGGCGATCTCGGTTGGGATCGCGCTGGTGGCCCAAACCTGGCCGTGGGGATGCGGGTTGCTGCATCCCATCATGGCGCCCTTGTTCTCGAAGATCTGGACGGAGCGTATAGACGGCTTATCAAAGAGGTCTGTAGTCTGTTGGATCCACAGGTCGACGACGCGCCGGATGGCGGTGTCGTCCATGTGGGCGAGGGTGAGGTCATGGCGGGGGCTGAAGCAGAGGACGCGACAGATGCCGCGGACCGGTTCCCAGCGGAGGAGGGGGTCTTCCGCGGGGGCGTCGTCGAGGGGCTCGTCGAGGAGCGCGGCGAAGTCATTGTCGAAGACGAAGGTGTCTGTATAGACGGGGTTCTGCCGGCCATTTGCGCGGCGGTTTCCGGGACAGAGGTAGCAGTCCGGGTCGTGGGCGGGGCGCGTGTCGGGGGCGGTGTCCTCGGTGGCGCCCTGCCACGGGCGTTTCAGCCGGTGGGGGCTGACGAGGATCCACTCGTCGAGGAGGGGATTATGGCGGCGGTGGGGTTTCTCTTGGACAGACATGGCGCCCCATTGAGCATCGGGTTGCGGGAGTGACAACTAAAACCGCGTTTGTCTCAGGCGGCGGGGAACTCGGCGCGGGTGGCGAGGCGTGTGATGATCTGGCGGGAGGCCTCGTGTTGGGGGGCGAGTTCGAGGAGGGGGCGGAAGGCGCGGCGCCCGAAGTCGCGCATCGAGGAGAAGCGGCTGGCGAAGTCGGGTTGGAGGGCTTTGGCGAGGGCCCTGGAGGCGATTTCGGGAAAGTCGGAAACGAGTTCATTGGCGGGAGGAGCGCCGGGTACCGGCGGGCGGCCGCAGGCAATGTGGTAGGTCACCGCGGCGAGGGAGTACTGGTCCGAGTAGCCAGTGGCGAACCAGGCTTCGAGGATCTCGGGCGCGGCGTAGGGATGGAAGTCTTCAAGGAGGTCCTCGTCCTCGAGGGCGACCTGGCCCTGCTCGGCGCTGGCGGCGGAGAAGTCCACGAGCAGCACCTCGCCGGTGAGGGCGAGGAGGATACTTGCGGGGCGGATGTGCCGATGGAGGAAGCCGTTTGTGTGGAGGTATTCGAGGGCGTGGGCGACCGGACCCATGATCTCGCCGACTTCAAAGGGCTGGAGGACGGTCTTCTCAATCACCACCGACTTTAGTGTCCGGCCAGGCATGAAAGGTTGGATCTTGTAGAGGAATCCGGCCCCTTCGCCGGCATCGGTGAGGGGCATGATGTTGGGGTGTCGGAGCTGGCGCAGGATGTGGACCTCGCGGGCAAACTGGGCGCGGCGGGGCTCCTCCTCCGTGGGGTAGACGCTGATGGCGACGGGGCGACCGTCCTCGGCCCGGTACCCGAAATAGAGGAAGCCGTGGGGGATCGGGGTCAGGTAGCCCATGAGCCGGAAGCCGGGGATCTCGATCCGGCGGGCAAGGGCCTGCGCCTCCGCCGTCTTCTTGATGTTCAGGTGGGAGTAATCGGTGAGGAAGCGGATGCCACACACGTCGCAGGCGGAAGTCATTCCGCTGTCTACGCCCGCGAGGCGATCGGGGATCTCGAGACGCGTCTTCAGGCAGGGACAGATAACCATCGAGGACATAACCGGGGCCTCCCTGAGAGGAACCCCGATAAGCGGCCGCGCATGCGCTCCCTGCAACGGGAAGGAAGGGCGGTAACCGAAATGTCAAGGGGGGCCGCGTCAGCGGGCGAAGAGCGTCCGCCCGTCTTCGGTCTTGAGGACGCGGGTGCGTGCGCCGTCCTCGCTTTCGTAGAACCAGGCGTTGGTGCCGGGCTCGAGGACGGCGAGGACGTCGGTTTGGGCGGGGTCGGCCTCGAAGAACTGTATGGACCAGGGGCCCGGGGGGTCGAGGAACTCGAAGGCGACGCGGACGAGGTCCGGCCGGGGGGCGTCCTCGGGGTCGGCCACCTGCGAGTGGACGCGGATGCGGCGGGGGGCTCCCTCGCGGAGGAGTTTTTCCGCCCGAAGGCGCCGGCGCCTGCCAAATCCCGGAAGGCGGATCAGAAGCTGGCGGCCTTGTCGACGAGTTGGCCCGAGCCCCGCCCGCCCAGCAGGTTTTGCTTCAGGTCGCGCACCTTGGTTGCCCAGCGCACCAGCCGCGATCCCTTGAGCGTTTCCAGCTCGCTCTGGAGGGAGACGATCTGCTGCCACTTCAGGTGCTCGTTCCAGGACATGCGCCGCATCTGGCCGACGTAGTTGATTTCCTTCGCGAGGTAGTGGAACTTCGTCCAGAAGTCCCAGAACTCCTGGCGGGTGACCTTCTCGCCCATGAAGGGGAACACGTCCCAATCGAAGGTTTCATAACTGGTGGCGAGGCGCTTCCACTCCATGTCCTCGCTGACGAGGCCCTTCATCTTGGCGTAGTTCCAGATGGGAGTTCCTGGGAGGGCCTGAAGCGGGCCGACGGAGCAGGTGTCGAGCTTGTCCTTGTTGTGGAGGGCGAACTGGTAGCTTTCCTCCATCATCTCGAGGGTTTCCGGTGGCGACCCGATGATGAAGTTGGCGCCGACGCCGACGCCGACGTTGTGGAGCCAGTCGACCGCCCGCTGGTTCACCTCGGGGGTCACGCGGGTCTTGGTCAGGAACTTGAGGATTTGCTCGGAGTTGGACTCGAGGCCGAAGTCGATCTTGAGGAAATTGAGGTCGGCGAATTCCTCGGCCATCTTTTCGGTGACGAGGTCGACGCGGGCGTAGGCGCGAAAGCGGATGCCCTTGTGGATGCCGCGTTCGCGGAAGATTTTCACGACCTCGCGCCAACGGCCGATGTGGCCCACGAAAAGGTCGTCGAAGAAGTGGATCTCCTGCGGGTTGTAGCGTTCGCGGAGCCACTCGATCTCGCGGACCACATACTCGGGCGAGAAGAACCGGAATCGCTTCCAGTGGAGGGAACTCGAACAGAAGGCGCACTTGTAGGGGCACCCGCGGCTCGTGACCATGTGGACGGTTTCCCAGTTGGGGACCTTCCAGCCATGGTCGATCAGTTCGCGGTCGGGATACGGCATCGTGTCGAGGTCGCGAATCAGTTCCTGGCCCGGGGTCATGGCGACCCGGCCGTCCTCGTGGTAGCAGACCCCCTTGAGCTTCTTGAAATCCTCGGGGCCCGGGTTGGACACCTCGTTGTACAGGTGGCAGATGGACTCGAGGGTCTGCTCGCCCTCGCCGACCACCCCGAGCGTATAGACGTCCGGCAGGGCATGGGGGAGGCTGGTGATGTGCATCCCGCCGAGGATCACCGGCTTGCCGGTTTCCTCCTTGATGCGGCGGGCCATGTCGGTCGCGTGGTCGAAATTCTCGGTGGTGCTGGAAACCGCCACGATGTCGGGCTTTGCCGCGATGAGTTCCTCCGCCGTATGGTGGAAGCTTGTCTCCACGAACCAGCACTGCTGCTTAACGTAGGCGGACAGGTAGCCGATGCCAAGGGGGGGCAGGCTGACCTGGTAGGGGCTTTCGGGGTCGTAGGCGGTGATAAAGGCGACGTGCATGGTCGTATGGGCCGCTTTTTCCAGTCGGGGGCGTGGTGAACGCTTTGATTCAGGGCACTTGCGGGATGGCGATGGGATGCAACGATCGCGCCGATTGGAAGGGTGCTGCGGCCGGAGGTGGCCGTCAAGGGGGAGGAATGGGGGAGGGAGAGGTTGGCGGTTCCGGGCGCCGCCAAGGCGGGGGAACTGCGGAGCCAGTGCAGGCCGCCCGCCGTGCTTGATTCCGGTTGCCAAGGGGTCCCGCTTGGGGTGTCTTCATCGGCCCTGCCGTGGGCGGTTAGCTCAGTTGGTTAGAGCGCTGGCCTCACATGCCAGAGGTCACAGGTTCGAATCCTGTACCGCCCACCACGGCCCCTTGCCCTCCCCACCGCGCTTGATCCCCGGTCCGGGCCGTGCTCCGGTTCGCAACGGGCGTGTGCGAGGCCCGGCGGATGAATCTGCGTTTCTACGAGAAAATCGTCGAGTGGACCCGGGCCGGGCGGCGGGTGGCCGTGTGCTCGATCGTGGAGACCGTTGGGAGCACACCCCGCAAGGCGGGGACGAAGATGCTCGTGTCGGACAAGCTCGAGCTGTACGGGACCATCGGCGGGGGGTGTGTGGAGGCGGATGTGATCCATGCGGCCCGCGAGGTGCTCCGGACCTTGGCGCCTCGCCTTGTCCATGTGGACATCAAGGCAAAGAATCAGGCCGAGCTGGACATGTTGTGCGGGGGCGAGGTGACTTTCTATGTGGAGCCGGTGATGCCGGACCAGAAGCTGTTGATCTGTGGCGGGGGGCACATCAGCCGGGCGCTGGCGCATGTGTGCCAGGGTTTGGACTTCCGGATCACGGTGATGGACGACCGGCCGGAGTTTGCCAATAACGGGCGGTTTCCGGGGGTCGAGGAGACGATCGCGGCACCATACGAGGAGATGGCGGGGCGGTTCGAGGTGACGGGGTTGACGTTCGCGGTGGTGGTGACGCGGGGGCACACGGGCGACGAGGTGTGCTTGCGGGCGCTGCTGCGGTCGGCGGCGCCGTTCATCGCGATGATCGGGAGCCGGGCGAAGTGGGCGAAGGTCCGGCGGAATCTGCTCGAGTCCGGTTACAGCGAGGAGGAGGTGGACCGGGTGCATTGCCCGGCGGGGCTCGAGATCGGGTCGATCACGCCGGAGGAGATCGCGGTGGCGGTGGCGGCGCAATTGGTGGAGGTGCGCAATCGTTACGCACGCGAGGGGTTTCCCGCGGCGTCCCACCGGGACAAGGCCGCCGAGAGCCGATGAGCAACCCGGGGGAAAATACGCGCCTGGTGGCCGTTTTCCTCCTGGGGATCAGCGTTGGGATTACGCTGACGCTGCTTTATCTGCAACTGCCGCCGGGATGGTAATGGTCCACCGTGACCCACGGGGGCGTGAACGGTCCTTGCATCCAAGCTCGCATCAGCCAGGGTCTGGCAATCGACGCCGCTGGGGGCTTCATGGAATCCATCTACTGGGTCTTGTCGCGCGACTGTAACCAGGCGTGCCGGCATTGCTACAACGACTCGCGTCCGGGAGCGGCGGGGCTGACGGCGGACGAGGCGAGCCGCTGCGTTGCCCACCTGCCGGATCCGGATCGCGTGCCGGTTGACCGCATCATTCTTTCCGGTGGCGAGGTGCTCGTCTTTCCCGAGCTCCTGTTTCACACGCTGAGGGAACTGGGAGGACGCTATGGCGACCGGACCCGGCTGATGGTCCAGACCAACGGGGACCTGCTGACGGACGAGATCGTGCGCGAGATGGTGGCGCACCGGGTGGTGCGTATAGACGTGGCCAGCCAGGACGAGTATCACCACCGGCGTTCGTTGGAACGGCGGACGATGGTGGAGGCGATGCTCGAGCGGCATGGATATACAAACGAGCAGGAGCTTGGGCCGGCGGCGCCGGGGGATGGGATCCGGCGGACCTACGCGTTCTGGGGAGCCACCCAGGAAGCGTGGATCGGGCCGTTGTGGCCGCGGGGGCGGGCGCGCAAGTTCAACCTCTCGGCGGCCGGGCCCGAGCATCGGTTCTGCGACGGATGGAGCGGTGCCCGCGGCTTTCTCGACTATGAACAGCCCGGCAGCGAGCTGAACATCCAGCTCGAGGATGTCTATCCGTGCTGCCCGATGACTTGCCGGCCGCTGGGGAGCCTCCTGGACGGGCCGGTGCTCGACCTGCTGGACTCGCTCCGCGATCACCCCGTGTATCGTGCCCTGAACGAGGGACGGCCGGAGGCGATGGGCGAGAGTTACGGCATCAGCGAGGAGGAGGGCTTCGCACGCAGCCGCGAGTTGGGGAACCATTGCCTTTGGTGCGACGAGTTTTTCGAGCGCGTGGCGACGGACCTGCTGGCGCGGGGCGCACGGACCGAGCGTGGGGCGGTGGACCTGCCCGGGGAGCCGCACGCCGCCGCGGAGTAACCGTCGCGGGGGGCGCCGGGTACCCGCACACGCGGATCACGCGGGTAAGGCTCTTCCATCCGTTGATGATCCGCCCGTTTCCTGTAACCGACGGGTGTTCGCGACTTGTTCAGGATGTCGCGTCGTCGTCGTCCGTAGCTGTGGGGGACGCGTTGTCTCGCGGGGATGAATTCTCCATTTCGCGTGCCCGGGTAAGGGCCGAGGCGATGAGGCCGGCGGGGAAGGATACGATCCCCAAACCGAGGATCAGGATGAAGGCCGTAAAGACGCGTCCGCCCGGCGTGACCGGGACCGCATCGCCGTAGCCGACGGTGGTGAGCGTGATGACGGCCCACCACATGGCGTCGAAGACGGAACCGAAGGTCTCGGGCTGTGCTTCGCGTTCGAAGTAGTGGATGCCGACCGCGGAGAGATAGAAGACAATGAAGGCGACGCCGGCGAAGAGGACGAACTCCTCGCGGGCGAGCACCAGGGCGCGATAGAGGCGCCGGAAAGCGCGGTTATAGCGGACCAGCTTGAAGATCCAGACGAGGCGGAAGAGGCGCAGGGCGCGAAGGGTCAGGGAATCCGTCCCTGCGCCGAGGAGGAACGGGAGAATCGACAGAAGGTCGACCAACCCGTAGAAGCTGAAGATGAAGCGAAGTGGCTTCTTGGCGGTATAGACGCGGGCGATGTACTCGAGCAGGAAGCCGTGAAGGAGGACGAGGTTGACCTGGTAGAGGACGAGGTGCACGCGCCAGCCGAGCTCTGGGACCGTCTCGAGGGAGAAGGTGACGAGGGAGGTGAGGATGAGGACCTGGATGGTGAGGTCGAAGGCGCGGCCGCCGGCGGTGTCGTTGCGGTCGACGATTCGGCGGAGTCGCTGTCGAAGGGTCGGCATGCGGGGATTCCGTGGGTGGTCGTGGTTCCGACCACCCCCCGGATGCGGTTACACCGCCAAGCCGAAAGGAAGGTGGGAGAGGGTGGCTAGCCGGCCTTTTGGCGGGCGTCGGCGGCGAGGGCGCGGAGAGCCTCCTCGATTTTGGCGAGGTCCGATTCCTTGTTCCGGGCAAGCCAGAGCTCGCGGTACTCGGGGAGGAGCGCCTCGAGGTCGTCGGCCCATTGGCGGAGCCGCTCGGGGAGGTCCGCCGGGCGATCCTCCGAGGCGAGGTCGCGGGCGAGGAAGTACTTCCGGCCGAAGAGGACGTTGACGCGTGACTGGTGGCGGTACTCGCGAAGGGCCCAGCGGTTGCGGGTGGCCCGCCGGGCGTATTCGTCGAAGAGGGCCTCGCCCTTGGCGCCGGCATCGATGAAGTGTTGAGCGAGTTCCGCGTCGGTGTGCTCGAGGATTTCCTGGTCGCCAAAGAGTCGGAAGAAGAGGGGCCAGTTGGAGTAATACTCCTGGCCGGCGGACTGTTCACGGAGGCTTGCGACGGCGGCGTTGTCGTCGATCCCGAAGGTGCGAACGTTCCAGATGCGGTCGAACTCGTCGGAGTCGGGCCCTTCGGTGTTCCAGGAGACGGCGGCGCCGAGGGCGATCGGGTGCAGCGACCCGCCGAGGAGGTTGTAGTGGCCGTAGTCGCCCCAGTCGGTGTTGAGCACGCCGAGGGCGCCGTACTTCTTTCCCGTCTCGGCGTAGGTGCGGATGTTGATCTCCGCATTGTCGAGGTTGTTGAGGATGCGGTTCCATCCGCTGGTGCCGGGGCAGACCATGAAGTCGAGGCCCGCATCGGCAAAGAGCTTGGTGCTTTCGTAGTCGGTGTTCCGGTGATAGCCCCAGTTGAGGAGGATGGTGTCCTTGGGGATGTTGGGGATGGATTCGGGGTCCTGCTTGACGATGTCGCCCCAGAACATCATGCGGCGGCCGCGGTCCTTGGCGAGGTCGTTGAGCCAGGCGATGTGTTGAAGGTAGAGGGCGTAGCGGCCGACCTCCTCGGCGCGGGCGGTGTTCTTGCCGCGGCCAAGGTCATAGGTTTCGTCGGCGCAGACGTTGACGAAGCCGGAGCGGAAGAGCGGCAGGTAGGCGTCGTGCATGCGGGTGAGGAGCGCGAGGGCCTCAGGGTCGCTCATGTTGATGGTGGCGCCCTTCATGCGCTGGTGCCAGGTGAGGTCCTTCCACCCAGCCTCGAGCTCGACATCGGCGAGGTGGCGATACTGGGGGAGGCTGAGGACGCCACCCATGTGGCCGAAGGACTGGAGGGAGGGGACGAAGTCGATGCGGCGGTCGGCGCAGTAGGCGTCGAGTTCGAGGATTTCCTCGGGCGTGAGGGGATCGAGGTCCTGGCCGATGGCGGGGTCAAAGCGGAACTCGAAGGGATGTTCCACGTAGAGCTGGAACATGTTGATCTTGTGTATAGACAGATAGTCGACCAGCCACTTGAGGGTCTCGAGAGTGGGGACCTTGCCACGGGAGACGTCGTGATAGAAGCCGCGATGCTGGAAGTCGGGCTCGTCATCGATGAGGAGGGCGGGGAGGGTGGCGCCGTACTGCTCGACGAGTTGAAGGAGGGTCTGGATGCCGTGGTAGAGGCCGGCGTTGCTGGCGCCCTCGAGGTCGATGCGGTCGGGGCGGATGTCGAGGCGGTAGGCCTGGGAGCGGAGGGGGTGGGTCTCGGCGGGCTGGCGGACGCGGAGGTGAATGGCGGAGCCGTGGTAGGGGTCGCGGCCGAGGCGGTCGAGGCGGGGGGTCCGTTCCGCATGGAGGCGGCAGGCATCGCGGAGGCGCTCGGCGGCGAGGTACTCGGGGCGCTCGGTCTCCGCGGGAAGGAAGATCCGCGTCTGCTCGTCGATGACAAAGCTGCCGGTGCCGCGGGTGAGGGACTTGGGGGTGGGGAGGAGATTCATGCGGGGTTGGGGCTCCTGGGCGAGACTCGGGGCAGCAGGCGCCGCCCCGATGGCGAGGGCAAGAAGGAGGTGGAGGAATCGGATCATGGGCGGTTGAGAAGGTCGCGGCGGCGGAGGATGGCATGGAGCATTTCCATGCGGGGGACAGGGATATCAGCCTTGCGGGCACGACGAAGGGGCTCGCCGACGATCGCCTCGACCTCGAGCGGACGCCCCGCCTCGAAGTCCAGCTGCATGGAACTCTTGTACGCACCCATCTTTCGTGTATAGTCGATCATGAGGTCGAGGAACTCGCGTTCGATGGCGACGTTGTCGGCGCGGGCGGCGGCAATGGTTTCCTCCATGAGGCCGATGACGACGGAGGAGATGGCATCGTCCTCGAGGGCCGCCTTGGAGTCGCATCTCTCGGCAGCGACGCCCAGGCCGTTGAAGGGGATGTTCCAGACGAGCTTGCGCCAGCGGATGTCCTCGAGGGAGTCGGCGGTTTCCGCGCCAAAGGCGGCGTCGCGAAAGAGCTGGGCGACGGATTCCGTTCGCGCGGTGGCGGGGCCCGCGAGCTCCGCCAGCCGCACATGGCCGTAGCTGATGTGGTGGATCACACCCGGCGCGATGCGATTGCTGCAGAGAAAGGCGACCCCCCCGAGGACACGCGGGCGCGGATCCGTTCTCGGGAACCATCCGCGGAGCTGTTCCGCAATGAAGTCCTCGTTGCCGAGGCCGTTCTGGAGGGTAAGGATGATCGTCTCGGGCCCGACGACGGGTCGTAGCAGCGGGGGCAACGCGCCGTTGTCGGTCGTCTTGAGACCGACGAGGACGAGATCGCACACGCCCATCTCCTCGGGGGACCGTGAGACCGGGGGCCGGAGGGTGAAGTCGCCCTGCTCGCTGCGGATTTCGATCCCATGCTCGCGGACGTGGTCGTAGTCGCTGCGCAGGAGGAAGTGGACGTCGTGGCCGGCGCGAGCCATGCGCGCCCCGTAAAGCGCGCCGAGGGCTCCCGCACCGATGACTCCGATCCGCCCCTTGAACGGTTCCGTCATAGCCCGGCCCTTCGGTAAAGTGGAGTGGGGCCACCATGGGCGGGAACCGGGGACGGGGAAAGGGAAGTTTCGGAAAGCGGGTGGCTATTGCATCTCCTCGCGGAGACGCCGGAGCTGGTCGCCCAGGCTGGTGCCAGGGGCCTCGGGGGGGTCCTCCCCTTCCGGCGGCCCAAAGACCATCGGACCCATCTTCACGTTGCGGACGGGGCAAATGTCGCCGGGTCCGAGGGTGCAAGCGGGGACCGACGGTAGTTCGAGCAGAAGCAACTCGCGGAGTTGTTCCGCCGGGTAGACGAACTCGCCGTCGTAGTATGAGGTGTTCTCCTCGGCGAGGTCGGGATACTTGGCGGGGTCGAGAAGCCGCTCGTCCTGCATATACGTCAGGGCGATGCCCTCCGCGCGGAGGGGGACCTCGATCGGATGAAGGCAGCGGGCGCATTCGACCGAGGCGACGGTCTCGACGGAGCCCCGGATGAGGACCGTGTCGCCGACGAGGGAGAGCTGGATGCGGAGCTGGACGGGCTTCTCGAAGCGGTATTCAGGATCGTCGAGGAGTTCATAGGCGGCGGGCGGATCCTCCCGGTCGACGGTCATGGGCCCGGTCCGCAGGCGCTCGGTCTCGAACTTCATCACGGGGGACTTGGCGCTCATGGGGACCTCCGGTGGCGGGGAAGAAAGAGGGACGGATGTGATGTGGCAGAGGCGCGCGGAACGGTCAAGCGCAGGGGCGTACTAGGGCGCGGGAGTGGGGGTGGCGGCGGGGATTTCGATCCGGGGCTCGGCGGGGGATGCGCCGAGGGCCTCGGCGGCTTGGCGTCGCAGGTCCTCGAGGGAGGTCCTGACATTGTCCGCCATTTCCGACTCGCCGAGTTGACGGAGCCGTTCCGCCACCCTGGCCCCCTCCTCGGCGGCCTGCTCATAGGCGTTCTGGGCGCCTTCGGCCGCCTGCATGCCGTAGCCCTGGAGGCGGGTGCGGATGGCCTCGACCTGGGCGCGGAGTTCGGCGGCCTCGGGCCCTTCGGCCCAGGCCTTTGCCTCGTCGAGGGCGTCTTCCGCCGCCTGCGCGGCCTGCTCCAACCTGCGGCGCCCTTCCTCCGTGAGTTCCCCCGGGGTCATGCCGGAGAAGCGGAAGGAGAGCTCCTCGGCGAGGGAGGAGGAGCCGGTCACCCGGGCGCCGTCGGCAATGGTGGGGGCATTCTCGACGCCCTCGCGGTTGAGGATCTCGAGATGGGTGTCGCCGTCGGTGCGGAGCATGATGATGCTGTTGGGG
Source organism: uncultured Candidatus Sumerlaeota bacterium (assembly GCA_964420455.1). GTDB lineage: Bacteria > Sumerlaeota > Sumerlaeia > SLMS01 > SLMS01 > CAYQTO01. Next base: position 16,017 of record CAYQTO010000043.1, read on the forward strand.
GGAGGGTAGATGGAGGCGGCGGCGGTGGGGTCGATCTCAAGTTGGACGGCGACCTGCGGGCCCTCGAGCGCCACGTCTGTCACCCGGCCCACGGTCACCCCGCGGGCCCGGACGAGGGCGCCCGCCTCCAGGCCCTCCGCCTCGCTGAACCGGGTCGCCACCGTGATGGTGCCCGTGCCGGGCCGTTCGACCGGTGTCAGAAGTATATACGCCCCGATTCCGAGCGCCACCAGCGCTGTCAGGACAAGCAATGTCTTCATGGCGGATTCCTCGCTCCCTCGCGGAATATGCCGGAAAGGGTGGTTCGAGGCGGGGTGTCATGTCAAAGAGGTCCTGTCGTGGCCATGGTCTACAGCGGAATGGCCAGTCTTTCGATGATGAGGGTGCGGAGGAAGACGGTCGCCTGGGGATCGTTCCCATCCGCATCGGTCTTGATCAGATCGAAGGAAAGGATGAGGTCTTCGCCGTCGGCCTCCTCAGGAGCATAGAACCAGAGGGTGTAGGTGATGTTGCCGACGGACACGTAGGGGACGCGCGCGGTCGGCGAGGTGGAGTCGATGTTGAGGAACCAGGCGGCCTGAAAGCTGGATTCGTTGGCGCGCAGCCGAAAGGTGGGGAGCTTCTCGCGGTCGGCGAAGGCAACCCCCGGAGCTTCCATGATCCAACTGACGCGATAGAGTCCGTTGCCTTGGAGAACGACACCCGGCTGGCCGGTCCACGATCCAAAGATGATGGAATCTGTGGGGGTTGGGGTGTTGGCGGCCCGGAGACCAAGGCCGGAAGCGGAGGCTTCGCTGACAGCGGGGGCCAACGGCGGGGCACCGGCGAAGGTGAATCCGTTCGTCACGCCACCGGCGAATCCCAGCACCGTGTTCGAGATGGGGACGTAGGGGGACGGGTCGTAGTTGCTGGTGACGACCTCGAGGCCGATCGGCGCCGCCTCGTCGGTCCCGTTGAAGTTGAGCAGGTCGAAGCTGAACCGCAGGTCGTCGTTGAAGTCGAACTGCTCGACGAAGGTGCGGTAGGTCTTGGCAGCCTGGATGGGGATGACGCCCTTGGTTGATGGGCCGGTCTTGTCCGGAAATGCAATGCCCGTTGGTGGCGCATAGCCCCCACCCGCGTTGGACTCGATGACATGGATATACGTTTCGGAGAAGTCGGGCCGCGAGACACGTAGGCGGAAGGTGGGGGTGAGGTCGCGGCTGCTGGCCTCGGAATAGACGTCCCACTCGAAGCGGAAGCGCGAGGGAATCATCCCGCGGTCGGCCTTGATAACGGTGGGCACCTGGATGTTGGGGGAGTCCCAGTAACCGAAAGTGTTGGTGTTGTTGGGGGGATCCATGACAAGGGCGCCGATGCCCAGCTCGCGGCGGCTGAAGCCGGGAACATCGAAGGGAACGGCGGAGGGGGGTGGGCCGGAGGTCCATCCATCGGTGCTGGAGTTGAAATCGGCGAGGACGAAGCCGGTGGCGCCGCGGTCGTCGGCGGGGAGGAATCCAGCGGCGAGGAGCAGGGCAGCGAGGATACCGACGGCGGGGCGCGTCATGGGGCACCTCCAAGGGGGGAGTGGGGTTCGTTGAATATAACTGCAGATGAATGATTGGCGCCCCTTCTGGCAAAGGAAAAACGGCCGGGGCTCCAAAATCAGGAGAAGCCCCGGCCGTTGATTGGCCCTTCGCAGCGTGGGGGAATCGGCGCTAGAACATCATCCACATGTTGCCGACGCTCGTGCTCCCGCCCATCGGGGTGATATCGAGGAAGTCGAGGACGCGGCCCATGACCTGCTCGCGGGACGAGGCGGAGTTGATCGTCTCGTAGGGGAAGCCCATATAGACAACCTTGCCGCCGCCGGCGGTGCCGTCGTACTGGACGGCGGCGATGCCGCCGGTGCCGCCGGAGTAGTTGAGGGCCGCGGTGGTGCCGGTGCCGGAGGTCGTCAGGACGTCGGGGAAATTGGTATCGTAATCGCCGGAGGACCCATCGTCGAAGGAGAACCCGGCAATTCCGGCGAAGATGCCCCCGCCCGCGGCGACGACGTTGTAGGTGTTGGCGTCGTCGGCGCTATATTGGGCGCGGAGGACGTCGGCCATGAACTGGCGGTCGTCGTTGGTTGGGCCGGAGGTACGGTCGAGATCCCAGCCGACCTCGCCGCCACTGACGAAGAGTTGGCCTCCGCCGTTGGCATAGGTCCGGACGAGGCCCTGCTCCGCGGAGGAGAAGGTTTCGTCGCGGGTGCTTTCCTCGCCCAGGTACCAGAACACCGCCTCGTAGGCGTCGAGGTTCACGTCGCCATCGAGGACGGCGTCGTTGGTGCAGGAGCTGAAGGGGAGCGTGTCGGCATAGGCGCCGATGGCGGTCGCGTAGCGGGCGACGTAGTCGTAGGAGTTGGCGAGGTTGGGGAGGACGCGGGCGATGTCGCCGCTGACGTTGTAGCGTGGGGAGGAGGGGATCGTCTGGATGCCGGTCATGAAGTTGTCGATTCGGTCGAATCCGTCGACGACGAGGATGCCGCCCTGGCCGCGGGCGGCGGCAACGTTCGAGGGGAAGCTCTCGCCCCCGGCGTTGGTCGCGGTGACGTAGAAGATCATCGGCTCCTCGGGGTCGGCGGGCGCGACGACGGTCGTGGTGCCACCGACGTCGCTGAGGGGTTCGAACTCGATGCCGTTGGTGCTGGCGTAGACGGTGTAGCCGGTGGCGGGGTCGCCGCCGATGTTGCCGGAGAGGGTGCCGACGTGGGGTCGCAGGACGGGGGCGTCCCAGGAGAGCTCGATGCCGCTCGCGGTGCCGATGGCGCGGAGATTGGTGGGCTCGTCCGGCGGCATGGTGAGGCTCTCGCCGTGGACGTCCTCGAGGAAGCGGATGTAGCCCTGGAGGGTGGCGCGGGCGATGAGGCGGCGCGCGCGCACGTCGCGGAGGTATTCCGTGTCGGTGGCGTTGTCGTGGAAGGCGACCTCGATGATGGTGGCATCCATCTCGTTGTTGATGGAGTCCCAGCGGATTTCGCCAAAGGCGAAGTCGGACCGGGCGAAGGTATGGCCGGTCGTGTCCGTCCATTGGCCGTAGGTGGGGAAGAGGACAGTGTCGAGCTGGCGCATGTCCTCGTTGATTTCGCGGCCGAGGGCATCGGCGAGTTCGAACTGGTTGGGGGTGCCGGTGCCGGGAAAGAGGTCGTTTCGATTATAGAGGCCGTCGGCGCCGCGGCCGCCACCGGCGTTGCTGTGGAAGCCGATATAGACACGGTCGGAGAAGTCGCCCGCGGCGGCGTTGTTCATGTAGGCGGCCCAGCGGGGCGGACCGCTGACGGTAAACAGGGTGTCGGGCGGGATGGGCGTTCCAATCATCACTTCCTGCCAGCTGATGACGTACTCCTCCTCGCGGGGAAAGCCGGAGGGTCCATCGCCCAAGTCGCGGGTCCCCATGCCGTTGCCGAAGCGGATGCCGTCGGCGATTACGACGCCGCCGGTCTCGCCCGGGGCGGCCTCGCTGCTGATTTCCACGTAGCCGTCGGACCCGGCCTCAAAGACGTAGCTCCCGAGCCAGACGGCTCCGCTTCCCACGAGGCGGTGGTTGATGCGGACCTCGGTGGTGCCGCCGGCGTGGCGGATGCGATAGAGCTGGCTGCGGCGGTTGTCGCTCTGGAGAACCCATGTATAGACGGGGTAGGTGGCGGTTTCGGGAATGTTGGGGATGTACCGCGCCGTGTTGTGGGGGGCGCTGGTGGTGACGTCGGCAAAGCGGTAGGTGTCGGCGGCGGAGTCCGGTGCCTTGCCGAAGTAGGGGGTGGTGGAGCTGCTGCTCCAGGTGCCGGTATAGACAACCTGGCCGTCGGTTCCGGGTGTGGTGTCGTCCTGGTCGAGGATCACCTCCCGGCTCTGCCAGCCGATGGGCCTGGTGGCGGCCACGGTTGCGCCCGCGTTCCACAGGTAGTGGGCGAAGAGGGTCATCTGGTCGATGTTGCCGGTGTCCTCGACCATGCCGAGGAGGACGGGGCGCTGGGTTCCCCAGTCGGCACCGCCCTGTCCGGGGGTCCAGCCATGGCCGGCACCGATGAAGACGACCCTTCCGCTCAGGGCGCCGTCCGGTTGGCGCCGGGCCTGGCGCAATGGCCCAAGGCCCGTCTTTTCTTCGGTCGGATGGCCGAATTCCCACACCTTCGTGGGAACCTCGATGACCTCCCGTTCGCCAACAATGGCGGCCCAGTTCTCCGGGAGCGGTTCATCGCCCGCATAGAGTTCGAAATCATTGGCTGCCGCCGGGGAGGCGGCCATGAGGGCAAATGCCAAGCCTCCTCCCGCGACACACCACCCAACAAAGCTGGTTTGTTTCATCCTGATTCCTCTTTTCTCCTCCGAGTCTCACCCGGGGAACATCTCATTGGCTCCGGGAAACCGAATACCTCAACCGCAAATTCCCCGAAAAACCCGCATCATGGCGCGTCCTTTGCCCTCGCGGATGCCCTCAATCCATGGACATCCTGATGCGGCGACCGGACTGAGGCGACTTCCCCGGCCAGAATGGCACACCCGTGAGCGACGAACAGAACCCCGACAGCGGCAGCTCCTCCCACACCTCCTTCCAGAGCGGCCTCCGACCCCACCCGGCGGAGAAGGGTTGGGTGGCAGTCCACTGGGACCGCGTCCGGCGTTACTTCCTCGCCGGCATGCTGGTCCTCCTGCCCGCCGCTTTCGCCCTCTTTGTCATCTGGCAGGTGATGGAGGTCGCCGACTCGCTCTTCGGCTGGCTCGTCGACCAGTTCTTCATCGCGGTGCTCAACCCGGAGGACCCGGACCGGTTCAAGGACACGATCGGCAACCGCACCTACCTTCGGGCGGTCAAGAACGTCGTCAGCTTTGTCTTCGCCCTGTTCTTTATCATCGCCGTGGGGTGGCTTTCCACGTTCCTTCTGGTTCGGCGGGCCATTACCTTTGGCGAGCGCCTCGTCGACCGCCTCCCCTTCGTCAAGTTCCTCTACAACACGCCCAAGGAGGTGCTGAGCACCTTCACGAGTTCCAAGCTGACGAGCTTCAAGCGGGTGGTGTTGCTGGAGTATCCGCGCCGGGGCATCTGGGCCCTGGGCTTCGCCACGGGGGAGCTGCGGCAAAGTCCGAACGACCGGCACCTGATCTCGGTCTTTGTACCCACCACCCCGAATCCCACGTCCGGATTTCTCCTCCTCGTCCCTGCCGAGGATGTGCTCGACACGAACATCCCGGTGGAGGACGGCGCCCGGCTGATCATCAGCGGGGGCATCCTGTCCCCGGAACGTATTTACAGCCAGCGGTTTGCCGGGATGGACGTGACGCCGCGCATGCCGCCGCTCGGGCCGTTGGTCCCGGACCCGAACCTGGACGATCTCCCACCCCCCAATTCCACCCCCCCGGAGGAAACACCCCATGGCCGGACTTAATCTTCTCCTGGTCGACGACCAGCCGGAAGTGCTGGAGGGGCTTCGGCTCGCCTTCAAGCGCACCGACCACGCCGTGATGACCGCCAGCAGCGGCGAGGAAGCCGTTCAACTCCTCAACAACGAGGCGGTCGACATCGTCCTGACGGACCTGATGATGGACGGTATAGACGGGATGGGGGTGCTGCGCCACGCGCAGTCGCTGGGCAAGCCGCCGGTGGTCATCATCCTCACGGCGTTCGGGACGATCGAGAGCGCGGTGGAGGCGCTGCGGGAAGGCGCCTGGCACTACCTGACGAAGCCGGTAAACGTCGCCGAGTTGCGTCACCTCGTCGAGAAGGCGGGCGAGAACACAAACCTGCGCCGGGAAAACGAGAACCTCCACGAGCAGATCAACAAGAGGTTCGGCATCGACGGCATGATTGGCGAGACGAGCGAGATGCAGCAGATCTACGACAAGGTGCGTTTGATCGCGCCGACGAAGGCGAACGTGCTGATCCTTGGCGAGAGCGGGACCGGCAAGGAGGTGCTCGCGAAGGCGATCCACCAGGCGAGCCCGCGGGCGCGCAAGCCGTTCGTGGCGGTGCACTGCGCGGCGCTGCCGGAAAACCTCCTGGAGTCCGAGCTGTTTGGCCACGAGCGCGGCGCCTTCACCGGAGCGGTGAGCAAGCGCCAGGGCCGCTTCGAGCTTGGGGCTAGCCGCGCCGGACTCCTGGCCGAGAT
>CAYQTO010000044.1:0-21985 GCA_964420455.1 uncultured Candidatus Sumerlaeota bacterium
CCGCCGGAGCGGAAGTAGACCCGCCGACCGCCACTCTCCAGCACCATGTTGTTCGGCGCGTTCGGAAAGCACGTCGGCTCGGTGATGAACCCCTCGATGGGATAGTTGAAGGTGTCGCCCTCGGTGGGAACAACGACGAGGGGGGAGACGCGGGCCTCGGTGCCGGGCTCGTGGAGACCCTTGGGCGAGTAGGACGCGACGTCGCCGGCGCGGCGACCAAAGTCGCGATAGAACGCCCGGTCAAAGGGGGTTGGGCCCTCGCTGCCGGGATCCGGGTCGGGACAGAACTCGACGCCCCGCGGGTCCGCGTTGCCGCTCGCGCCGATGCCCAGGACGTTCTTCGCCAGTCCCGGCGTGCTCACCGTGTTGGTCCTCGGGATGAGGAATCCGTAGACGTGTTCCCCAGCCGGGTCAAAGAGTGTGCTCGTCGGCGTCGTCTCCCCTGTGAAGACGCGTTCCCAACCGTTTCCGTAGCTCTCATAGCCGAAGCGGCCGGTGCCGAAGACGAAGAGCGCGGGGCGCGCCTCCTCGTCCGGATGGTACGAAGGGAAGACCGCGGTCCGCGTCATGTAGTCGAAGAACCGGGCGAAGTCGTCGTAGCTCCCACCGGTGGGATTGAGGGCGGGATCGAGTCGGTCGAAGCCGGGATCGGGAAAGCGCGTGTCCAGCTCATTGCCAAAGGCGGCACAGAACAGGCGCGTCCCGGGCGTCCCGCCATCGATCCCGTCCAGGAGCCGCATCGCCCGATCCACCACCCAGTAGTGGTCCATCGGTTCGTATTCAACGCCGGGGTAGGTCATGTAGTAGCCGTCGTCCACCTCGTCGTACCACTTGGCGCTGCCCACGCGGCCAAACGGCGAGACCGAGAGTCCGTACCCGAGGCCCGTGGGAAGGTGGCGGTTCGCCGCGCCGGTGCCGCCGTTGTAGCCGACGATCAGCGAAGCCACCCCGTGGCCATGGCGGAGGAAGTCGAAGCCGTCGCCGGTGGCGGCGAACTCCTCGAACGGTTGGGGGTAGGTCGAGGGATTGCCGGGGAGGAAGGCGTCGGGACCGCTGCCGTTCGACTGGCGAATCGCGTAGCGGAAGGAGTAGGCCACGCGCGGTGGCGCGTCGGGGTCACCGCGCTCATGAAAGTCCGGGTAGCCGACGGTGTCGTCGGGCGTATAGACAAACCGGTCCCCCGGCCCGCCGTCGCCCACTCCGGTGTCCAACACGCTGACGACCCGGTAGGCATCCGGATTCGTATAGACGGCTTGGCCGGGCACGAGATCGAGATGATCGCGAAGGAAGTCCAGGTACTGCAGGTCGTCCCGCCCTGTCCGGGCAGGGTCCGTGGGAGGCCCGGAAACGGGGGGCGTCTCCGGCTTTCCGTCATGGTCGAAGGGAGCGAACTGACCGGCGACGGCGAGGGCGCCGACCTCGCCATAGAATCGTGGGCCGAGGGCCGGCTCCATCGTCAGCACGGACTCGAGCGCCGCCACCTCCTGCAGCCGCGAAGCCTCCACCCGGGCCGAGACCATCGCATATCCGCGGACGGGGGTCTGGGGGATGCCAAGGGTGTCGGCCCAGTCGGAGAGTTGGGCGAGATCACCCGTGTAGGTCGGCGCATCGCGATAGATCCCAAGAAAGACCGGCACCCGGTCCCCGCCCGGATGGCGCAATGCCGGGTGGAGCTTCCACTCCGGCCGGTACGCGACCACCCGGGCAACACGCGCGTCCGCCACCGCCGCCTCCAGCCCGGCGTTCTCCTCTGTATAGACAAACACTCCATTGACGTCCATGTTCCCGAGCACGTCCAGCCCCTCCTCGCGGAGCCAGGCCCGTTCCCCCGCCCCCGGCCGGCGGTGAAACTGGACGATCGAGAATCCCGGCATCAGCGCGTCACCCGCTTCCGCGCCCACCGTGGCGTGGCGAAGGCGGACCGGTTCCAGCGCCGGGGCGAGGCCGGAGAGACAAAGGGCGAGAACGACGAGGGCTCTTCGCATGGCGGAACCCTCAGCCGCCTATCCTGCGCGGCGGCGCGGCGTTGGCGCGAGCCCGTTCAATCCGGAGGTGCTCGAAGGCGTTTCCGAAGGCAAGCCGGTCCAGCAACTCGTCCAGCTCGTCCTCGCGCAGCCATCGCTCCTCCACGAGTTCCGCAAGCGCCTGGGCGATCCCGCGGCGCGCAACCGACGCGTGCCCTGGAATCAGCTCCACCTGTCCGTAGTCGCCGCCAAAGATGAGCAGCTTGCTCGCCGAAACGCCCAACAGGAACTCTTTCACAAACCGCACCGTTGCCGCCGGGTTGATGATCCACGACCAACAAAGGTCGATCACCACGTTGGGGTAATGCTTGGCGAGTGCGATCGCCTCGTCCTGGTGGGGGTAGATCGAATGCATCACGATGAAGCGGGTTTCCGGATGTGCGCGAGCGAGCGCGGCGAGGTGCGCCGGGTGCTGGGCGATGCGTTCCATCTGCATGCCGCCGTGGCCCGCCAGGTATCCAGCGTGGAGCTTCACCGGCAGGTCCTCTTCCCGCGCACGGCGCAGGCAATGATGAAAGAGCCAGTCCTCGAGCGGCTTTCGCCGTTCCCCGGCGAGCGTATAGCCGCTTTCGCGAAACGCGTCAAAGGCCGCCCGCGCGTCTGCGGCGTCGACCTCCGCATAGTCCAGTGCGCGCAGGTAGGCTCCCTGATTCTTGATCGCCACGGCGCGCCGCCCGAAGTCCGCGAAGCAATGATCGACGAGGTCCACAAGCTCGTCGAACGAGCGAACACTCCGGCCGGTACGCTCCTCGAGCTTCTCCACCTGCGGATCCGTGCTCAACGTCAGGAAGCTCATGTCCTGCAGCAGAAGGTCCGGGTACTGCGACTCCCGAAAGACGACATCCTCGAAGCTGTTGACCTGCACATGGTCGAGCTTCGCCACATCGCGGAGAATGCCCCGATAGCATCCGGGCCGGAGCCGCTCGCCGATTCCGGCATTCACTTCCTCCCAGGTGTCGTCGTTCAGATCGGCCACATTGAAGAGCAGCCGCACGGCATCGCGGATCGCCTGGCCGTAGCCGGTGTGACGAACGGAAGGCCAGTAGCGGCGCAGAACGGCCCACTTGTCCGCGGCGGGCGTGTCGGCACGCTGCGTATAGACGAGCTCATCCTGGGTCATGCCCGCGGAGCGCATGTCCGAATCGATGTACATGCAGAAGAGGATGCCGATGTCATGGAGGCGGTAGGTATCGCCCCCGGCGAGTCGGCTGTCCTCCTCTAGAAGGTGCTCGTGGCTGTCGACGAGATCCCGGCGCCAAAGCGCGTCGAGGAGTTGCGGGCGAAGATTGGCCATGGTCCCCCCTCCCGGAGGATGATGGACTCAAAGCCTCGCAGCGAGGGGCCGTGGGCGCAAGGCCAGGCCGGGGGGAACGGAAAGGCCCGCCCGGTTGAAGCGGGCGGGCCGTGGTTCATCGCGGATGGGCCGGGGGCTCAGGCCCTGGAGAGTTCCGGCACCGCGGGGAAGTCCAGTGCCGTGTCGGCCACGTGGTTGATGAAGTTGGTGAAAACGTTGATGCTGACGACGGCAACGATCTCGGTGATCTCGCCATCGGTCCAGCCGGCGTCGCGGGCGGCCTTCAGGGTGTCGTCGGCAACGAAGCCGTTCTCTTTCACGATTTCTCGGGCGAGGCGGAGCGCCACATCGAGCTTGGCATCCTTCGAGGTGCCGCGCCGTGCGTCCATGACCTCCGCGTCGCTGAGGCCCATCATGGTGCCAATTTTTGTGTGCGCAGCGGCGCAGTAGGAGCAGTTGTTCTGCTCGGCGACGGCGAGAGCGATCGCCTCGCGGACCTTCCCGCTGATCGATGTGCCGCCGAGGGCTTGCGATCCCTGCAGATAGAAACCCAGCGTGGCAGGCGAGTTGGCCATGGTGGCGATGATGTTGGGGATGTTGCCCATCTTCTTCTCGGCGGCTTCCAGCAGGGGTTTGCTGCCTTCCGGGGCGGTTTCCTTCGTGACGGGATTGATGCGGGGCATGAGGGGGTTGCTCCTTTGCTTGGTGTGCGGCGGCGGTCAAGGGATGCCGCCTGGGGCGGGTGCGCAACACAAGCGATGCCTACCCGGGATGGAGCGGTGAAATCCTGCCCGGTTGCTCACTGCCCGAAGGCAAACACCAGGAAGATATACACATAAGCCCCTGCCACGAACAGCGCGACGAGGAAGGGAAGGCACCCAAGGGCGAGCCCCGGCACCGTTTGCCATCGCGGCCGCCGCCACAGGCCTCCGACACACAGCAGAAAGCCCAAAAGCCACGCGCCCATGGCGAGGAAATGATAGGAGGAGAGGGGATCCGCCAGGGGGATCAGCGCCGTATAGACCATGGCTGGCAGCGCCATGATCACCATGATCCCGCCAGCCACCGCCGGGGGATTCCAACGCGGGGTGGGTGTCCCGCTCACACGGCGTACCTTGTGGGATCGGGGAGCCCCGCCTCGGCGAAGCCCTTCTTGCGGAGGAGGCACGAATCGCACTCGCCACAGGCGGCGCCGTCCTCCGCCGGGTCGTAGCAGGAATGCGTGAGGGCGTAGTCCACGCCGAGCTGGTGCCCACGGCGGATGATCTGGGCCTTCGTCAGCTCGAGCAGGGGCGTCCGGATGCGGAGTCGGCCGCTCCCCTCGACACAGGCCTTCAGCGCCAGATTGGCCATCTGCTCGAAGGCCTTGATGTACTCCGGACGGCAATCGGGATAGCCGCTGTAGTCGAGCGCGTTGACTCCGACAAAGATTTCGAACGCGCCGAGCACCTCGGCGAAAGCCAGGCCATAGGAAAGAAAGACGGTGTTGCGGGCGGGGACGTAGGTGACCGGGATGTCGGCGGTCATCTGGGTATCGGTGCGGCCCTTGGGCACGGCGATGTCGGCCGTCAGGGCGGACCCTCCAAACTGGCGCAGGTCGATGTCCACCACCGCCAGATTCCCGACTTCCATCGCCTTTGCCACCGCCTCCGCCGCGGCCAGCTCGACCGCGTGCCGCTGGCCGTAACGAAAGGCCAGCGCGTGGACGTCGTAGCCCTCCGACCGGGCAATTGCCAGGCACGTGGCCGAGTCCAGCCCCCCACTCAGCAGCACCACCGCCTTCTCTCGGTTCATTGCTTGCACCTCCCGTTGGATCGGCGCCAGTTCTCGACCCCCGCCCTTACCGTGTCAAACCACCCGGTGCCTTCATGCTGAACCTACCCAACACGCTCAGTCTGCTTCGGATCGTCCTCGTGCCCTTCTTTCTGGCGGCGCTGCTCCCGGGGCCGCTCGCGGGGATCGAGGCCGACGCGGTCCTTGTTGGCGGATACGTCGCCGCGGCGGTGCTGGCGGTTGCCGCCGCCGTTACCGACTACCTCGACGGTGTGATCGCCCGGCGCCGGAACCTGACGACGAATCTCGGCCGCCTGCTGGATCCCCTCGCGGACAAGGTCTTCGTCGCGGCCGCGCTGATTGCCCTCGTCGAATTGCGGGTCCTTCCCGCCTGGGCCGTCGTGCTGATCATTGCCCGCGAGTTCCTCCTCACGGGCCTGCGGAGCATTGCCGCCGAGCAGGGTCGCGTGATCGCGGCGGACCCCCTCGGCAAGGCCAAGACGGTGCTCCAGTTCGCCCTGATCTTTGCCGGGATCGGGTGGCTGGCGGTCGGGCGGCTCGCCGGGCCGGAGTGGGCGGCCGGGACCGTCTGGATCGTCGATGTGCTGCTCGGCGTTGTCCTGGCGGTGACCGTTGCCAGCGGATGGAACTACCTCCGGGCGAACGCGGACGTCCTCCGGGAGCAGCCTGCCAACTAGGGCTCCGCCTTCCTCCTGTCAGGTTCATTTTTCCCGGTTTAACGTTCTGTGCTCCGAAATCGGGCGATGCCGCGAAATGAGCCCGGAAAAAGCCCGAAAAAGTGAACCTTCCACTTCCGTGGAATGCGATTGTTCTTGGCGGAAGCCATCGATGGGTTCCATGTTTCCCGCGCTGGGACCATCGATACCGGGTCCCTGCTCACCGGAGACCAGACCATGTTTCGCCTTACCCGCCCGTGGCTCGGAGCCTCGGCGCCCCTCCTCGCCATGCTCTTTCTCCTGTCGATCCCCGCTGCCGTCCCAGCGCAATACACCATCCATACGTGGGAGTCCTTCGAGCAGGGCCGGATCCCACAGAACCTTTTTCTCGGTCACGACGCCAACGATCAATCGGTGCGGGTGCTGCCGCTCCAGGGGGCCGGGGTGCCCCCCCGGCTGACGGCGGGCGTGGCCGCTGTCGAGTGTGGCCGCGGCGGCCTCCTTTTCCAGCCCAGCGACGAGACCCCCCACCTCAGCCTTTTCTCGCCGGTGTCCCTCAATCGCCGGCAACTGGGCCAGAACGGACGCGCCCTCTACCAGGCCGACATCTATCTTCCGGCGCCCGGCCAGCCGGTTCCCAACGTCTCCCTCGTCGCCCACGGCCTCGCCTCCGACGGCTCCACCACCTATCGCTTCTATCGGTTCGGCGTGCTCGAGGGGGGCGAGCGGGTCTTCTTCTCCTTCACCGACAACGAGCCCCAGCCGACCATCTATCACAGCCAGTTGCTGGCGGAACTCGGGCTCGAGCGGCCCGGCTGGGCCCGGTTCCAGATCATCTTCATCGGCCAAGACCAGATCTTCTGCGCGGTCAACGGCGAGCCCACCTCCTTCTCGCCGATTGCGGAAAACACCCATCAGGTTCTCAACGCCGGGCTCATGGTCACCAGCCCGGAACTTGGGGCGCCGGCGATCGCCGACAACCTGTCAATCCAGTGGACCCCGCGCCAGGCACCCCTCCCCGAATCGCCCTGGAAGACACTTCCCGCCGACGCCACCTCGCCCAACACGACCCCTTTCGAGACCGGTCGCGAGGTCGTCTGGCTGACAAACCCGTCGGAGGCTTGGCAGCGCGCCGCCTCCCAGCGCCGCCCCCTCCTCGTCAACTTTACCGTCCCCAACATCTCCCCCACCCGCTACCTCAACGGCCTCGCTCCCAACACCGGCGAGGTCCACGAACTGCTCAACCGCTTCGTCCTTCTGCGGATCGATGCCAACCAGCTGCAGGGCGGCACCCTCGCCCAGCGCTTCGACGTGGTCCGCACGCCGACGCTTCTGGTCCTCGGCCCCGACGGCAAGGAGGACCGGCGCGTCACCGTCATCCCCAACCAGACCACCTGGCCGGAACTCGAGCGCTTCCTCTCGCCGACCACCAACGCAGGCGGCTGAGCACAACGCCCTCTCGCTTCAGGAAAAACCGGCCCGGGAGCATCCTCCCGGGCCGGTCGCCTTTTTCGCACACATCCCCCATCCGGCGGCTTCAGTTGAACCACAGTGCGAATCCGAAGAACTGGCCCCGGAAGGTGCGATTCAGTTCCGTCCAGAATCGCGTCTCGGTCACGGTGCCTTCCTCGAGATAGGGCAAGGCCGCGGAACCCTGGAACCACAGCACGAGATCGAAAGCGCTTGGATCCATGAATACCTTGCGAAGGTTCACACCGACGGGAGCCGGCCCACGCCAAAAGGGAAGTAGCACCTCGCCCTCAAGAAGTCTCCGCGCCTCCACGAGGAAGGCCCGCCATTGCTCCACCATCTCCGGCGTCACGGTCGCCCCGGGCAGCACGCTTGTCTGGGATGGGTTGGGGATCCACTCGTTGTCGTTGTCCGTCTCCGCCATGTAGCGATCCCAGGACTCGTCGGACAGCTCGACGACTCGAACCAGGTGGGCATGCGCCCGTGCCATCCGCTCGGGCTCGATGACCGGCAACTGGAGCATGTGGATCATCGCGACCGCGTCGCTGATCTCGCCGATGGTGGACGACGGACCGGACTGACCCGACGGGCGCCCGCGCCGGAGGAACTCGGCCATCGGTGTCTGCACATTGGGAAAGAACTGGTGCGCGGCCACGTCGAAGACCGTGCTGGTGTCGTGGGCGAGGGTGAACTCCAGCACCGCAGCGAGCATGTGGCAGTAGCCCCGCAGCCACAGCACGTCGCCCGCGTCCATGTGGATGACGAAGGCCTCGGCCTGCTCGACGGTAAGTCCGCCCCGCGGGTTCACCGCGTCGAAGAGACGCCAGAGGGACTCCTCGTCGGTGGCCTGTCCGTCGGAATCGAGGTCGAAGCGGACAAGCCCGATGGCGAGGGGAGCCTTGACATCGGTGCCGCCCACATCGGCGAGGGTCGCCTCCGCCCGCAGCAGGTCGGCGAGAAAGGCTTCGCGAACGCGCCGTGTGTCCGCATCGGTCACCGGTGCGGGATTCGGGTTCGTGGGAACCGGAAGCCGAAAGAAGGGCATGCTTCGGGCGAACTGGCCCTGGGGCGCGGCGCCATGGTGATGGAGCGCCTGGCCGAGACCCTCCACCGCCTGGAGGAACTGGACAATGCCGAGGGTGAAGCGCGCGTCGTTGTCCGATGGGGTGGCGGCGAGGTGGCTTTCGAGGGAGCCGGCGGCCTCGTCGAGCCGGCCCTCATAGAGCTGGGTATCGACCCAGGGGGCCTGGGCCAGCGCCGGCCCGCCGAGGCACCCCACAAGCACAGCGGACACAAGCGCCTTGAGGGAGGGACGGAGATTCATTGGGGTCTCCTTTCGGGGAGGGGGAGAGATTGAGGTTGGTCCGTCAGTCGACGCTGGACGCCGGGATGGAGACGCGCACGAGCATCCCTTTTCGGGAAAAGATTCAGAGAGAGCCTGAAGGTACATTCCGCTAGATGAACCTGCGAATCAGGGCAATCAAGGAGAATCCCGGACAAGATGGCGCTCGAGATGAGGTCCGTAGAGCCGTTGCATGGCGGGGCTGAGACGACGATAGAAGGCCATGAGTCGGTCACGTCCGGCGCCGCCGCCGATGGCGAGTCGCTCGAGTTCCTCCACGCCGCGAAAGTCCCTCCATGCCTCGAGGAGTGCGGCGCTTGTCTCCAGCAGTTCCGCCGGATGTTCCGGCGCGTTCGCCCGCCGAAGGAACATCGCCGCGTCCTGAAAGGCATCGAACTTCTCGTAGGCGGGATGCGCGGTGGTGGCGATCTCGAGGACGAAGTAGCTTGTGCGGCGGTATTCGCGACCGGTCGCCGTTTCGACCAGGCGATGGTCGGGGGTGATGCGCCACGCCTCGCCGTCGAGGAACTCGGACTCGTCCGCGTCCGGGAGGCAGAGGATGCGCCCCTGCTGAAGGTGGCGGCCGGATCCATCGGACCACAGGTCGAGCGAGTGGGAGCCGATGATGGCGTCGTCGCGGGCAAAGAGGGCGGCGAGGCGCTCGGCCGCTCGAAGCCCGGCCATCGCCAGGGACGTATAGACAAGGTAGCCGGCCATGACCGGCAGCCCGCCGACGGAGGCGAGTCCCTCGCGCAGGAGCCGCATCGTCCGCCGGTCGACCCGGTCCAGCTCCATCACGCGCGTGGTCAGACGGATCGACTCGCCGAGGTACGACCGGGAGTAGTAGCAAAGCGGGTGGCCGTAGCAGCGGCCGCCGAAGTCCGCGAGGTCGAACCAGCCGTCGGCGTCGAAGCGCGCCGATCCATTGAAGTAGTTCACCGCCTCCGCCGCCGCCGTCTTGTCCTCGCGGTCCTTCAGGAAGGTCGAGACGAGGAGTTGCTGGCGGCCGGGGGCGTGCCTCAGCGCGAGCCGCAGGTAGCGGATCACGAGCGGCTGGCCGAGGGCGACCGGTTGCCGGGGCGTGTCGTAGAGCGAGGTGGGTTTCCCCTCGCGCACCAGCAGGTTGGCCATGAGCGTCACCTCCCTGCCGGCGTCTAGACGAACCGGGAGGAGCCGTCAAGATGTGCAGGGGAAATCCAGAAGGGATTCAGAGCGGCTCGCGGATGCGCTCGATGGCGGTCGCCTCGCCGGTCTCCGGATTGGCGTCGATGAGGACGGCGTTG
Source organism: uncultured Candidatus Sumerlaeota bacterium (assembly GCA_964420455.1). GTDB lineage: Bacteria > Sumerlaeota > Sumerlaeia > SLMS01 > SLMS01 > CAYQTO01. The sequence continues at coordinate 9,864 of CAYQTO010000044.1, forward strand.
AGGCTGACTTCGCGGGCCTCGGCCACCTCGAAGCGTCGGGGGCGCTGCGTCAGCAACGCCTCCAGGATGATGTCCTTGTCGTCGCCGATCACGGAATCGTAGGGCCCGGTCATGCCCACATCGGTGATATAGGCGGTGCCGTGGTGGAGGAGTCGCTCGTCCGCCGTGGGGACGTGGGTGTGGGTGCCGACCACGGCGGTCACGCGCCCGTCGAGATACCACCCCATGGCGATCTTTTCCGAGGTGGTTTCCGCGTGGAAGTCGACCAGGACAAGGGGGGTGCGGCCGCGGATTTCCTCGAGCGCGGCGTCGATGGCGCGGAACGGGTCGTCGTAGTGGGGCCCCATGAAGGTCCGGCCACAGGCGTTGATGACGGCCAGCGGGGGTCCGGCGGCGGTGTCGCGCACGATCCACCCCCGCCCGGGGGCTCCCGGCGGGTAGTTCAACGGCCGTACCAGTCGCTCCTCCGCCTCGATGAAGTCGTAGCTGCTTTTCTGCGCGTAGATGTGGTTCCCGCCGGTCAGGAAATCGCACCCGGAGGCGAAGAGCTCGGCCGCCACCTTCTCGGTGATGCCCTTGCCACCGGCGGAGTTCTCGCAGTTGGCCACCACGACGTCCGCCCCGAGCCGTGTGCGCAAATCCGGCAGCAGCCGCCGAATCGCCTGGCGGCCCGGGTTTCCAAAGATGTCACCGATGAACAGGAGGCGCATGAGAGAGACCGTCGACCCGGCCGGAGGAAGGGGCAAACGGCGAATTACTCGAGTCGTCGGGCGACGTCGTCCGCCCCCGCATGGATATCGCGGGGCTGATAGTCGATCCCGGTCTCACGCAACCGGTCCAGCGGCGCCACCGTCCGCGACTGGTACTGGTCCATCAGTCCCGCGGGCGGGGCCACCGAGGTGATGTGGGCCTTGGGCACGCCCAGATGCTTTTCCGCCGCGGTACAGCACGCCTCGGCCAACAGGCGCCAGCTCGTCTCGATCCCGGACCCCACATTGAACAACCCGCCGGCGGTCCGCTTCTCCAACGCCAGCCACAGGGTCGCCTCCACCGCGTCGTCCACATGAACGAAATCGCGGGTCATCTCGAAGGTTCCTTCAAAGATGCGGATCTCCTCGTCGCGGCGCAGCTGGTGGAGGCCACGATAGACCATGCTTCCCATCTCGGCCTTGTGGCCCTCATTCGGCCCATAGACGTTGAAGTATTTGATGCCGGCGGCCGGGTGCTCGAAGAGGGCGCCGCTGTCCGCGCGGTTCCACACGGTCCGCAAGAGCCACTTGTCGAAGTGGTGCTTGGACCATCCGTAGGGATTGAGGGGGTCGAGCGTCTGCTCGTAGCCCTCGGCGAAGCCGAGGGAGCCATCGCCATAGGTGGCCGCGCTGGAGGCGAAGACAAACCGCGCCTGCTGGAGTTCCGCCAGCCGCCACAGCAGCACCGAAAACCCGAAGTTGTTCAGGAACAGGTAGGAGGCATCCATCTCGCGGGTGTCGCTGCACGCGCCAAGGTGAATGATGGTATCGAAGGGGCGGCCGAGGGAGCGGGCGAGGGAGTCGGCGGCGGCATGCATGCCGGCCTCGAACGCCGGTTGCGGAACCATGATCGCCTTCGCCTCGAGGAACTCCGCCTCCAGCGCGTTCAGGGCCCTCCACTTGCCTCCGTCCAGGTGATCGACAATCAATATATCTTTATAGCCACGCTGATTCAGCGACCGCACGAGGTTGCGCCCGATGAAGCCAAGGCCGCCGGTGACGAGGATCCGTCCGCCTTCCATTACTTGCCGATCTCCCGGCGGTGCGTCTCGAGGGCGTCGACGATCTTCTCGGCCCCATGGCGGATGGGATCGGTGGCGGGAACACCAAGGAGCGCCTCCGCGTCGGCAATGGCCCGGCGCGCCGTCTCCTCCGATTCTCCTGCCGTGTTCAGCGACACCGCCACCACCCTGGCGTCGGGCTTCAGGAATCGCAGGTTCTGGAGGTACATCTCCGCCACCTGGTCGAGCGGCGGGATCGGAATGCCCGAAGCGATCTGAATGGCGGTCCGGCTGAGTTGGTGACAGAGGATGAGCGAGTCGGGGCAGGAGCCGTGAAGCAGCCCGAGAGTGACGGAGGAAAAGCCCGGGTTATAGAGGCTGCCCTGGCCCTCGACGAGGATCACGTCCGCCTCCTCGCACAACAGAACGTCCCGCTCCACGGCGCCTGCCATGAAGTCGCCTGCGATGGCGTCCACCGGCGATCCCCACCCGGCGATGGCGATGCCCACCTGCCCGGTTGCCACGAACTCCGACTTGATTCCCCTTACCTTCATCAGCCGGTCGACCTCGAGCATGACGGTCATCTTGCCGATGGCGGCATCGGTGCCGACGGCAAGCGTGATGTAGTTCCTCATGTCGCGGCACTGGGCGGTGCCGACGGGGAGATCGGCGGCCGGCCGGCGAAGGTCCCAGATGCCGACGCCGTGCGCCGTCGCCGCTTCGACGATTTCCGCGTCCCGGGAAAGGAAGTCGTGCAGCCCCGTCCAGATGTCGAGCTCGCGGTCGATCGCCGCGAGCACAGCCCGCCGCACCTCCGGCGTGAGGCGTCCCCCCGGCGGCGTGATGCCGATCAGGAACGCCTGCGGATGATAGTGCATGGCGTCCTCCAGCGTGCCCACCACCGGAACCTCGCCCCCAAAGCCGAGCACCTCCTGCGCCGTCTTCCCCACCTGCGTCGAATCGATCACCGCCACCGAATCGTGGATGCCGTAGCGGATCACGCCGGTGGTCATCTTGCTGCGGCGGAGCGAAAAGGCTCCCTCGGCGTAGTGGACAACGCGTTCCTTGTGGATGCGGCGGCTGATGGGCTTCATGGGCGGGGGGGCTCCCTTCGGAAAAGTGGCGGGGAAGGAATCACGGCGTTTCGAGCGTGTCGAGGTCGATCAGGGGAAGGCCGAGGCCGGGACCGTCGCCAATCGGGAGGTCCGGCGCGAGGTCCGCCAGGCTCCCCGGGGGGAAGGGGTCGTTGGTCGTCAGCATGTGCGCGTCCGCGTCCATGTAGTCCACCAGGCCGGCAAGGTGCGACGCCCCCCCAAGGCCCAGGCGCGACTCGATCATGCACCCGATCATCACGATCCATCCCTCCTCGCGTGCGAAGCGGATCATGCGCGCCGCTTCGGTAATGCCACCACACTTCGACAACTTGATGTTGATGCCCGAGACGCTTCCGCGGAGTGGCTCGAGCGAGGCAAGGTCCTGCGCGTCCTCGTCGACGATGATGGGCAGGTCCATCTCCTCAACGAGCCGGCGATTGCCCTCGATGTCTCCAATCGCGAGGGGCTGCTCGATGAACTCAACGCCGAGATCCTCGAGCCTGGGGATGATCCGCCGGGCGGTATCGAGGTCCCATCCCGCGTTGGCGTCTATACGGAGCGTGGCCCGGGGCGCCGCGCGGCGGATGCGCTGCATCGCGTCCAGGTCCGTGTCGAAGTCGCGGCCGAGCTTGATCTTGAGGAATGGGAGGTGGGCCGCCTCGCGGGCGCGCTCCTCCATGGTGGCGTTCTCCGCGAGGGAGATCGTGTAGGTGGACAGGGTGGTGGGGCGGGGCGTGCCGAGCAGCTCGTGGACGGGCTTGCCGTCGCGGCGGCCGCGGGCGTCCCAAAGGGCGAGGTCGAAGGCCATGAGCGCGCCGGTCAGCTTTGGGTGCTTCGCCCGGGCGCGCTTCTCGAGTTCTTCGTGTTCCTCCAGGTTGTCCTCGGTCACGTCCGCCGCCAATTCCGCCAGAACGGGGAGGAACATGTCGGGCATCTGGCCCTTGTACTTCACCGGGGGGGCCTCGCCCATGCCGATGTCCCCCAGGCGAAAGAGCGTCGTGGGCGATTCCGTCGAGACGCCGCGCGAGATCCCGAAGGGATGCCGCAGGCGAAGCATATAGACGCGTTGCTGGGAGTTCATTGGTGGGGGCCTCCGCGGGGGGTGTTGCCGGGGAATCGGGGCCGCGGCGCCGATGGGGCAACCGGAGAAAAGGATCAGCGGAGAAGCCAGCCGGAGTTCTCGCCGATGCCGTCGAGGGGGGACGTGTCGAGGAGGAGGACGCGTTGAAGGCGGGTCGAGACGGCGAGGCGGCCGTCCGGCAAGGCGTCCATGCCCAGGAGGCGGATGGGTTCCTCGTCCTCCGGATACCAGAAGGCGCGTCGGGTCCAGGTGCCGTCCTCGCGAATGTCATAGAGGTGGATGCCACGGCGCTGGTCCGCCACGGCGAGACGGCGGGGCCCGACCCAGGCGACGTCGTTGGGCTTCTCGATCCTGGGGTCGTCGATGCGGATCAGACGGGGACGGCCGTCCGGCGTCGCCACCTCGTAGACGAAGGCCCCGATGCCGTAGGCCCCGACGGCAACGCGCTCGTCCGAAAAGGCGGCGCCCTTCGTATAGACAGTTCGTGGCGTCAGCCGCTCGCCAACCAGCGTCGCCGAGGTTGGCTCCGTATAGACATACAGACCGCGGACGTCCTCGACGGCAACGATGGTGCCATCGGCAAGGGGCCCCAGCACGCTGATGAAGTTGAACTCCTCGGAGAAGGATTGGGCCAGGCGTGTTGCCGCCTGGGGGCCGTCCAGGCGCACCTTCGCCACGCCCTAGAAGCTCTGGGCGAGGTAGGCGATGTCCTCCTCGAGGATCGCATCGGCGGCGCCGCCGGTTTCCCGCTCGAAGACGTTCAGGGGAGGAAAGGCGGGATCCGTGGCGTCGAAGGTCGCGAGGCCGAGGCGCCGGCTGGCGGCGAGAAAGGTGTCGTCGTCAAAGCGCGTGTCGGACTCCTCCTGGTCGAAGGGGCGCTCGTGGAGGACCGTGCCCATGGTGCCGGGCTCAAGGGAGTAGACGCGCCAGACATCGGCACTCCGGCCGCCAAGGTATCGCCCGTCGGGGCTGAGCGACAGGCCGCCAAGAAACGGTGCCGCCTCGAACTCGCCGAGGATCGACACCATCGCGTTGGGTGCCTTCGGCCCGGATACGGGTGTTCCCGTCATGCGGACCGGTCCCACCCGGCCGTCGAAGCGGAGCAGGCGGAAATCCCCCGGCTCGAGGGTCAGCGTGGCGGTTGTCGCCACCCCGAAGGATTCCCCCGTCTCGACGTCCGTCGCCGTGGTGGCCTCCGGCGTTTCGATCTCCACCGCCATCGGCGCCTCCACGTCCTGGCTCACGATGAACGTATAGACGTCGTTGGTCGTCGTGTGGCGAGCGGTGCGGGCGAGGACATTCGCCGTCCCGGCGGGCTCGGTGCGCTCGCGCCCGAGAAGGAACAGCAATCCCTGCTCGTTGAGCGCCTCGACGCGGAAATTGAAGTCTCGGAAGCCGTCGAGGCGCGCCGTCGGCTCGAGGTTCGGCAGGCGGAGTGAGCTGAAGAGCTGGAAGCTGTCGTAGAGGAAGGCGTAATAGCCACGGGCGCCAAGGGCGAGGGCCCCCGCCAGTTGGGCTCGCGCCTCCGCCGCCGTTGTGATCAGCACCAGCCCCGGCGAGCCGTAGGCCTGCACGCCTGCCCAGAAATCGCGGCCCACGCTGTTCGCATAGGCGATGTGCGACTCGAATGCGGTGTTGCTTTGGTCGAGGGCGGCCTCCGGCGTCCGATTCGCAAAGTAGGGGTAATTGAACGTGCTGAACAGGGGCAGGTTCTCGCCCTCGATGACTCCGTTGGGATTGAAGGAGGTCCAGCCGGTGGGATAGCGGCCGTCGCGCTGCATGAGCGTGACGACCTCCTCCACGCGGCGGATCGCGTCGCTCCCCGACAGGTTCGGCTCATCCCAAAGGTAGATTCCCTCGAAGTGGGGCGAGCCGAGGAGCGGGTCGTGCATCGCGAGCCGATCGAAGGCGCGTCCCGCGTCCCACGTCAGGTTTCCGGTGTCGTCAAAGAACACGGTCGTATAGTCGGGAAGAAAGATGGTGAAGGGCACGCCGACCCGGTCCGTCGCCTCGCGGATGAGGTCGAGCTGGTCCGACTCGGCGAACATGAAGAAGTGATTAAAGCCGTCGTCGCGGGCCTGGGCGAGCTCCTGCTCGATGCTTTCCACCGTGTTCCTATCGAGCGGGGTGTCCTCGAGGAAGTAGAACCAGGCCATGCGGACGAAGTCGGGAAAGGGCTCGGCGAAATTGCGTGGGGGGAACGGGTCGCCGCGCTCGATGGTGAAGGTCCGTTCCGGGGCAATGGCGATGCCGTCCGCGGAGGCGAGGAGGAACCGTGCCGTATAGACGCCTGCAGGGAGATCGTCGCCGTCGAACTCGGTCCAGATGGTGGTGCCGTCGCGCTGGAGGTTGCTGAGGCGCCGCCGCTCGATGCCCTGATCGTCGAGGAGGGCGATTTCGGCCGTGTCGAGTCGGCCCGGCCATGCCGCGGCGAGGCGCACCGTCGGCCGGGGGCTGTTGGCGATCGGCTCGAAGGTGCGTGGAAAGGCGTAGGCCCATCCTCGCGAGATGTCGTCGATGGTGCGGGTCGTCGAGCCGTCGTTGCGCAGGAGGATCCGCGCGGCTTGGGCTCCTCCGTCCACCTGCCCATCTATGTGGACAATCCCTTCCGGGTCCGGGACGAGCGTCGCCGAGGTCACCCCGTCGGTTGGCAAGAGAGTGGTGTCGAGCGGCTGGTGCTCGAGGACGATCGGGCCGTCGGCCCGGGCCGCGTGGAAGTACTCCACGACGTGGGGGGTGTGGGCGACAAAGCGGGAGGCGGTGGCGCCGGGGGGAAGCGCGAGCGATCCCGCACCCGCGAGCGTGGTCGTCGTCGTCCTCTCGGCGCCGCCGGCGAACGCCCACCGGTCGATCTCCGGCCGGCCCGTCTCCTCCTCCTCGAAGCCTCCGTTCGCAACTCCCTCCGAGATCAGCCAGACATCGTCGACGTCGATCCAGGCGATGTTTTGGGCGGTGTGAAAGATCACGGTGAGGGAGTCCTCGCCGGGGCGGCGGGTCATGGAGGCGGCAAAGGGCGCCCATTCAGCGAGGTCCCCGCGGGCGCGATTCACGGGCTCGAACTGGCTCGAGCCGCTGCCAAAGCTGCTGAAGGAAATGCGCGGTGTCTCCACGGAAAGCTCGCCGCGGACACGGCATCCAACGGTCACTGTCTGCCAGGGCGGCACCTGCCACTGGAGGTTTTGCAGGTAATAGTGATCGCGGCTGACGCGGCCGAAGGCGTTGGTGCCTTCACCGGCCGGTTCGGTGCGGACTTCCGGCGAGAGTTGCGAACCCCAGCCGATCGGGTTGCCCGCAAGGTCCCGGTCCTCGAACCCCGGGTTGTTGAACGTCGGAGCCCCGGCGCCCTTGAAAAGGGAAGGCAGCCGAAAGCCCGGTGTCTCCGCCTCCAGGGATTGGCGGGGAGGCTGTGGCAGGCTGGTTCGCTGGGCGAAGACCATCGCGCAGCCGCCGGCCACCATTGCGATCGCAAGAAGGGGTAGAATCCTCGCACCCACCATGGCGAACATGGTAAGGGCGCGGAGAGTCACGTCGAGGCTTTCCCTCTGTTTCGGGGGTCTATCGGAACCGTGTTTCCGTGTTCCCGGCGCCGGGGAGGCCGGGAACCGGCCGGTTGCCGGGGTCGACGCGTTCGATGGGAACGGCGTTGCCGGCCTCGCCCGGGGGCCTCGCCGGCTGGCGGTTGGGCGCTGGCCGACTGCCGGTGGGGGCGCGCTCGCCGGTGTTCAGCGTTGCGTTGCCAAATCCCGCCGCCGGCGTATAGTTGCCCTCGACGGTCTGGGCCTCCTGGGCCTCGCGGCGGGCACGCTCGCGCTCGAAAAGCTCGTTCAGTTCTTCCGCCTCGAGTTCCGCATCGCCGGAAAGGAGGTTATCCAGATCGATGTCGAGATCCTCCTCCGCCGTGCCTTCGCCCTCCGCCTGACGATCGAGGCCGAGGTCGATGTCGAACTCGCCGGGCACGCGCTCGTAGTCGGTCACGAGCCGGCCGCGGCGCCCGTCCTCCGTCGTCTCCCGCGGCAGAACGTCCTCCACGATCGACGGCGTGATGAAGATCAGCAGGTTGGTGGCGTTGCGGGCCGACGTCTTGCGGCCAAACAGGCTGCCGATGTAGGGGATCGACGAGACGAAGGGAAAGCCCGCACTGCCGTCCGATTCGTTCGATCGGATGAGGCCGCCGATCATCCGCGTCTGGCCGCTCGGGATTTGCAGGATCGTCTCCACCTGCTGGCGGTCCCGTGCCACCAGCTCCGTCGTCGTCCCCGCATCCACCACCGAAATGCGGTCCGCATCGTCGTTGTCGATTTGGAGGTCGAGTTCAACGAGGTAGCTGTTCGAGATCGACGGGGTGACCTCGAAGGTCAGGCCGGAGGTCACGGAGGACTGGGTGGACGTGCGCCGGCTGGTACCCGTCCCCGAGTCGTCGAAGAAGGTCGTGAGGAAGGGTTCCTCGCGGCCGACGAAAATGCGCGAGGACTGCTGGTTCTTCACGAGCACCCGCGGCTGCAGCAGCGTCCGCGTCGACGTGTCGTTATAGACGGCCTGGTACTGGAGGAGCACCGTCTGCGAGAGATAGTTGCCGGTGATCACGTCGCCCACGAGTGAGAAGTTGGGAAAGATCGCCTGGAGGTCCGTGAAGGAATCGCTGGGGAGCTGGCCCTGGCTGTCGGATGATCCGAAGAAGCCGCCGCCCAGGGCCCCTTGGCTCACCGCGCTCAGGAGGTCGTCCGCCACCGCAAACTGTGTCAGGCCGAAGTCGAAATTGCGGGTGAAGTCCGTGCTCAGGATCTCGCTTTGGATCAGCACCTGCTTCACCGGCTGGTCGAACCCGGCGAGCACCTGCTCCACACGCTCGTGCACCTCCGGCACGTCCTCGAGGATGAAGACCCCCTGCTTCTCGTTCACCTCGAACAGGAGCCGGTCGTCGTCCGTCCGGATCTTGTCGATGATGTTCTTCAGCTCCTCGAGATCCTCGCCCTCGATGCCGATATTGTTCACGTCGTAGATGACGATCTCGGGCCCGACATCGAGGATGTCGATCAGCAGCTCCATCTTTTTGATGTTGGAAAGCAGGTCGGTGACAATGATCTGGTGGGTTGTCGTGTCGACCTCGATGGTGCCGGGGCCCGACTTGTAGTTCTCGATCTTGCTGGCGATTTCCTCCACGTCCGCATGGCGGATGTAGAACACGCGGATGACGAGTTGGACGTCGATCTCGCGGATGAAGGCCTCGATGCGTTCGAGCGCCTGGGGCAGGTCGTTGATGATCAGTTTGTTGGTGCGGTCGTCGGCGACCGACGATCCGACATTCGGCGTGATCAGCGCGCGGATCGCCTGGTCCAGCTCGCTCGCCTTTACGTTCTGGGGGCGGAACACCTTGGTGATCACCCGTCCGGGGAGGACGTTGCGCTCGTAGTACTCACGGTCGGCGATGCCGTAATCGCCATTGTCCTCCCGCCACCAGACGAAGCCGTTGGGGTTGGCAATGGCGCTGAGGGCCGACTCGATCGGCTGGTCCTCCATGAGGACCGTCACCCGGGCGCCGGCGGCACCGCCAAAGACCGACACGTTGCCGTCGATCTGCGAGGAAAGGATCGCCACCGCCGTCTCGATCTTGCCGTCGTTCATGGCGAGGGTCACGATCTGCTGGGCGGCCGGGCCGGCTCCGTCGTCCTGGCTTCGGGCGGGCCCCGCAAGCCCCAGCACCAAGGCAACGGCCATGACCACGATTGCCGACAGGCAGGCCCGGCTCGTGGCCCGGCGCTTCCCCCCCGCGAGGGCCGACTTCTTTCCTCCGACAACTTTCAACACGAGCGCGCGGTTTCCTTCTCTCGGGATCTGCCGGTTCTGACTGCTTCCCCCGATCCAAGGTTGGGCTGCCGGGGGTGTCATTCAAAAAGCGTGCGATGGCAAACGTCTGCCTTTCGCGTGCCCGCGGTCATGACGCCCTGCCGGGTTTTTCTTTTCGTCCGACCGCAATCCCGCGATGCCTCGATCGCGACCTTGCGGTTCAGCCGGGGGGAAAGGGCCACGCCGCTTCGACAATGACCGGGCTCCAGTAGTTCGGCGACAGCAGGCTGTGATACACAATCACGGGCAGGCGCCACGCCAACCCGCCGGCGACCGCCGCCAAAGCCAGCCGGGTGCGGAGCGCCGGGTCCATCCCCTCGCCCGGCGGACCCAGCAACGCCCACGCCCCGAGAAGGCACATCGCCAGCCCGATGATGCTGAACAGGTCCTGGTCGCGCCAGAAGCCGAGATCCGGATTCCAGAGGAGGTTAAAGGCGAGCGTGCTGGCGAGGAGGACGAGGAGGAACTGGCCCGCGGGCTCGAGGACCACCCGGCGCCAATCGATCGTCGCCGCCCCTCCTGCCAGCGCGATCACCCCCGGCCATCCCATCAGCAGCACCTCCTGGGCGATATGCGCCAGGTGCCGCGGCGCGAAGGTCGAGTACTGGTAGAACTCGCCCGAGAAGGGGTCCTGGGGATCGAGGAAGGGGATCAGCTTCCCCCGTGCGGCGTTGCCCTGGAGGAAGAAGGTCAGGTCGAAACGGTGGTAATACGTCAGGCCCAGGGTGAGGAACGCGGGGATGGCGACGGCGTACACCGCGAGCCAGCGTCCCTCGGACGTCTCGTGCCTCCATCGCCGTATAGCCAGATAGACGAGCGCGGGAAGGATCCATCCCATGCCGAGGTGGAAAAAGGCGCCGAGGGCATAGGCGAGGAGCGGCTTCCAGAGGGGCTCGCGTCCCTCCAGCGCCCCGACCGCGAGGATCGCGAAGGCAAGGCTTGCGAGGAGCAGCTGGCCGTAATGCTCCGGCGGCCCCATGGTGGCCTGGGACCAGTTGCCCGCAAACAGCAGCAGCAGGCAGGCCGGTGCCGCCAGGGTCCGCCCCCTGTTGCGCGAGATCCACAGCCAGCCGAGGAACGCCAGCAGGGTCGCCAGCCCCGCCAGATTGTACCATCGAAGGGGATCGAGCCCGAGGAAGAAGCTCGCCTGGCGATACCCCCAGCTATACAGCCACGTCGCGCCAATCGAGTCGTAGTTGATGATCAGCCCACGATCGGAGACCGCCTGGCTCGGGATCAGGTCCGTTGTATAGAAGATGCCGTCGCCAAAGATCAGGTGCGACGAGCGAAAGAGCCAGAGGGCGAGAAAGCCGGTGGGAAAGAGGAAGGCGGGGTGGGTCAGCCAGGGGGGGCGACGTTGCCAGCGGGCGTGGGCATCGCGACGAAGGGCGTCGATCGCCCAATCCGGCAGTGCGAAGACGGCAAGCGGTACGAGTGCGAGGGCCACGCGGCCCGCCACCGGCAGCGGCCACGTCTGTAGGCCCGCCCACCACCACTCGCGCAGGACGGTGCCATCGAACCACAGGTCCGCCAGAAAGAGGAAGGCGACAACCGCGCAGAGGGGGGCCAGCGCCACGAGCGCCACCGCGCGGGAAACGTCCATCAGATCGCCGTCGCCCCCGGCCGTGCCGTGCGGTCTCCCTCCGCAAGGAGGCCCAGGCACATCGCCACCAGCACCCAGAAGAAGGCGCTGCGGCTCGGCATCTGGAGTGGGAAACTGGTGAGCATCATGCCAAGGAACGTCACGAGGCAGATGAGGAGCGCGAGCGCGACCCGCCGCCGCGGCCCTTCCTCCGACCGGACGATGCGCCAAAGCCCTGCCAGCAGGGCGACCACCATCGTCAGGAAGGCGAGCAAGGCGCCCACACCCATCTCGGCGGCGATTTGCAGGTAGTCGTTGTGTGCCTGGTCGGCGATCTTGCGCACGAAGTCGGCCCGCGCGTGAAACAATGCGCCGGTGTCGTGGAGGTCCAGCAGGCGATACAACGAGGCGGCCATGCGGTTCGAATAGCGGCCCGGCCCCACGCCAAACATGGGATGTTCCCACGCCATCTCCGAAGCGGCCATGAACATGAGCGTGCGCTCGCGCACCGACTCGTCGTTGGCGTCGGTCAAGGTTGTGAAGCGCTGGGCAAGGCGCAGGCCTGCCGGGTTCCAGGGCCCCGGCGTGGAAAACGCGACCACAAGCGCCAGCACGACCGCCGGGCCTCCCACAAACAACACCCGCGTAAAGCGGTCCATGCGGGCCCACCCGTCCGCCAGTGCCCCGCTTCGCCACGTATAGACAAGCACCACCGCCAGCAACAACAACGCCGTTGCCCCGCCCGCCACCACGCCCCCGAAGAACAGAACC
>CAYQTO010000045.1:0-21550 GCA_964420455.1 uncultured Candidatus Sumerlaeota bacterium
CGGCGATCACGCCGCAGTTCACCTCCGGGGACTTGATCAATAACTTTGTCACCTCCGGGTCGACGGGCTCGTTCCTTCCGAAGGGTCCTGTTCGTGCTGCGTGGGGTCCGGACGGGCGCCTTTACGTTGGCACCTCCGTGGGGACGATCTTCGCCGTCGCGTTCAACGATGATTACAGCGTGGCAGACGTCCAGACGATCAACACGCTCGAGCCGCTGTCTAACCGGTTCATCACCGGGCTGGCGTTCAATCCGACGGAGCCAGCGTTCCCGGTTCGGATCTACGTCGTGCACACGCAGCTGTACCAGGCCAACAGCGGCGCCGGCATCCTCTGCAGCGACGATGTTCCCTTCCCCGGGCAGATCTCGGTCCTTGAAGGCCCCAACTTTAACGTCATCCAGCCGCTGATTACGGGCCTGCCGACGTCGAACCACGATCATGCGCCCAACGGGCTGGACTTCGACGACCAAGGGAACCTTTACCACATTGTCGGCGGAAACACGAACGTCGGCGTGCCGGATCCGCCGCCGGGCCAGTTCAAGCCGGGATCCTCGATTGGCGGGTTCGACGAATCCCCACTCTCCGCAGCGATCATCCGCGCCGACATCACCAAACCGGACTTCGACGGGGCGGTGACCTACGCGGATGCGGTGACCGGCGCCCCGGTCTTCCATCAGGAATACTCGGTGTGCGGAAACGAGATAAACCAGTCCGGTGGCTTCGACGTCTATCCGTGGGCGACGGGCTTCCGGAATGGTTTCGATCTGATCTTTGCGACGAACGGGGCGCTTTACGCGTACGACAACGGTGGTAATACGGACTTCGGGCCGATTTCCACGGGGCCGAACTCCCAGGCGGGGGAACCCGGTGACGTCGACGACGAGTTGAACTACGTGGTTCAGGGCGGCTACTACGGCCACCCGAACCGCAACCGGGGCCGGTTCCGCTTCGAGGAAAACATCTACTATGGTCCCTACGACCCGAACCCCAACGTGATCTCGCCGATCGCGACCTTCACCTACTCGACGAACGGCCTGGACGAGTACCGTGCGGCGGCGTTCGGCGGGGCGATGCGTGGGGAGTTGCTGGCGCAGATCTACAATCAGGAGGTCCTGCGCCTGCGGCCCTCGGCCGATGGCCGGTCCATCGTGCAGGTCGAAGACTTCCCCGCCCAGATGCAGGCCCTCGATCTGATTACCGGCCCGGGGGGCGTGGTGATCGGCGTCGACTATAACAATAACAAGATGAAGATCGCCTTCCCCCAGGACCAGATTACGGGCCTGACGGTGTACGACATCTTCCCGTGGCGGGCGCCTGCGTCGGGTGGGTCGCCGTTCGTCATCGGCGGCTTCAACTTCGGGACCAATCCGGAGGATACAAAGGTGCTGATCGGCGGCGTGCCGGCGCAGATTACCTCGGTCGGGGCGACGCGGATCCGGGGCATCATCCCCGCCCGTCCGGCAGCCCCCAACGAACTGCTGACGATGTCGGTCACCGTGGCCGGAAACACGGTGTTCCTGCCGGCGGCGTTCAAGTACGTCGGCAGCACGGTCTCGGATACGGGCGCACGCGGGTTCGTGGACATCGATCCGGGCGGTTCGCTCATTGGCTCGAGCACGTTCAACGGCGGCAGCTTCTCGCTCTTTAACGGCTCGACCAGCGGCCAGGCGATCGACCGCGTAACGATCAACCTCGCGACGGCCATCTTCCCCGACATGGTGTTCGATCCGTTCGCCAACGCGGGCGACTCGGTCGGCAAGAACTTCACCGTCGACTTCAATGGTGTGGGCGGGTCCATCACGCCGAACTTCCAAAGTCCGAAGGACGGCGGGTTCGAAACACTCGACATCACCTTCAACAGCTTCGACCCGAATGAGGGCATGTCCTTCTCGGTAGATGTGGACCCGACATCGATTAATGGGACCCCGCCGCCGGGGCCGGGCGAGTCGGGTTCGGTATCGGGTCTTGAGCTGACCGGCTCCACGGTGACCTTCTACTTCTCCGACGGGTCGGTGCTGGTGACCCAGCCGTATCGCAAGCCGGGAAGCCTGGTGGCAGCAAAGAACCAGGCGAAGCCGATCGCCCCGGGGACGCCCACGCTCGAGGCGCTGGGGCTTTCCGTGGTGCCCGCGCTGGTTGCCGATTCGAACCAGGTCCTCCGGGTGACGGGCGACGTCGGTGCCTCGGTGGTGCTGCTCCATGTGGAGGCGGCGCAGTTTCTCCAAGGCAACGGGTTCGATGTGGAACCGTTCGAGGCCAACACCGCCCTGACGATCGACGAGCAGTTCGCGGTGATTGGGCAGGACGGGTTCGTGGACATTCCAGTGCAGTTGCGCAAGTCTCAGGGTGCCGGCGGGTACAACATCTTTGTGGCGGCGCAGCGGGACGAGGTAGGCGACACAGGCCCGTTGTCGGAGACGGTGGTGCTGCAGCTTCAGTAAGGGGGTCCGCCGCGGGCGGCCCCGGCGGATCCGGAAGTCAGGCCGGCCAGATGCGGCGGCGGGAAAACCCCGTCGCCGCATTGCCTTTTCGGGGGAGATCGAATGGGGAGGCGGTCCGGGCGCTTGCTCCGGCCTTTGCCCGCCGTCCGGCTTGACCCTTGCACACCACCACACTATCGAAAGGCGGTCTTGCGGTTCGGGCAGGAGAACGCCCGCGGGCCGCCCCCACTTCTTCTCGGAGTCGTGCCGAATGGCTGCTTCCTATGATGTCGCCGTGATTGGCGGCGGACCCGGCGGGTATGTCGCCGCGATCCGTGCCGCCCAGCTGAAGATGAAGACCGCCGTGATCGAGAAGGACCGCCTTGGCGGGGTGTGCCTCAACTGGGGCTGCATCCCCACCAAGGCGCTGCTGAAGAACGCGGAGGTGTACGACAAGCTGACTCACGGGGCGGAGTGGGGCATTAAGGTGGAGGGGGCGAGCTTCGACTTCGAGGCGATCATCAAGCGCAGTCGCAAGGTGGCGGACCGCATGGCTTCCGGCGTCGACTTCTTGATGAAAAAGAACAAGGTGACGTCGCACTTCGGCACCGCGCGTTTGACCAAGGACAAGAAGATCGAGGTGACCAAGAAGGAGGGCGGCAAGGAGGTCATCACCGCCAAGCACATCATCATCGCGACGGGGGCGCATGCGCGTAGCCTTCCCGGAGTGGAGATTGATCGCGAGTCGATCCTCACGAGCAAGGAAGCGATGTTTCTGGGGACGCATCCGAAGTCCCTGGCGGTTGTGGGTGCCGGGGCGATCGGCTGCGAGTTCGCCTACTTCTACGCGGTGCTGGGGACGAAGGTGACCCTGATCGAGTATCAGGACACGATCCTGCCGGTGGAAGATCGGGAAATCAGCAAGGTGGTTGCATCGGCCTTCAAGAAGCGGGGGATCGACGTGATCACTGGTGCCGCGGTGAAGAGTGTCGAAAAGACGGGCGAGGGCACACGGGTGACCTATGAGCGCAAAGGCAAGGAAGAGACGGTGGAGGCAGACAAAACGCTCATGGCTGTTGGCGTGGCAGGGAATGTGGCGGAGGTGGGGATCGAGGACCTCGGGATCACGATCGAGAAGCATCACATCAAAGTGGATGAGCACTATCGGACAAACGTGGACGGGATCTACGCGATTGGTGACGTGATCGGGCCCCCCTGGTTGGCGCACGTGGCCTCGGCGGAAGCGGTCCACTGCGTGGAGGCGATCGCGGGGTTGAACCCGCGGCCGATCGAGTACGACAACATTCCGGGATGCACGTACTGCCAGCCGGGGGTGGGCTCCGTCGGCCTTACGGAGGAGAAATGCAAGGAGCAGGGCCTGCAGTACAAGGTCGGCAAGTTTCCCTTTAGCGCGAGCGGCAAGGCGGTGGCGGGATCGGAGCCGGACGGGATGGTGAAGATCATCTTTGGCGAGAAGTACGGGGAGATCCTCGGGGCGCACATCGTGGGCTCCGAGGCGACGGAGATGATCGCGGAGCTGGGCCTGGCGAAGTCGATGGAGGCGACGCTCGAGGACATCCACCAAACGATCCACGCGCACCCAACGTATAGCGAGGCAATCATGGAGGCTGCGGGCGCGGCGGAGAACTTGGCGATCCACATCTAGGGCGGGGGACCGGGTGGCGAGAACCCCGACTTCAGGGTGTGCGGTGACCCCGCGGCGCCTGCCGGACCCGCCCCGGCAGGCGCTCGCCCATTTGCGGGCGGTCGACCCGGCGCTGGCGCGGGCGATCGACCGGGCGGGGGCCTTCAGGCTGCCCCGGCGGCCGGCGACCCTTCACCAATTCTGTCAGGGAATCATCGGTCAGCAACTGTCGATGGTGGCGGCGGCTCGCATAGGCGAGCGATTTTCGGCCCTTTGCGGGGGCGAGGAAGCCACCCCGGAGGGGCTGCTGTCGCTCGCGTCGGAGGACCTTCGAGCCGTCGGCCTGTCGCGCGCCAAGGTGCAAACCGTCGAGGCCGTCGCAAAATATTGGCAAAAAAACGACCTAGACGGCGCCACGCTGCGGGCCCTTCCCGACGAGGAGTTGATCGCGATGCTTACAAGCGTGAAGGGGGTCGGCCCCTGGACGGTGAAGATGTTTCTGATCTTCTGCCTCGCGCGGCCGAATGTGCTCCCCCAGGAGGACTTGGGGCTTCGGGCGGGGCTCAAGGCGCTCCACGGTTTGCCGGAGATGCCAACGGTGCGGGAAACGTTGGAGCGCACGCGCCACTGGGCCCCGTGGTCCACCGTGGGAACATGGTACGCCTGGGAGTGGTTGAAGGCAGCCAATTGAGTTTTTTCCCCCATGCTTTTGCTTGAGGGCATTCAGGTCACCCCGCTACCTTGTTTCATACGTCGAAGCTTGATTTGCCCAGCAGCAACGAAAACGATCCGTGAGCCCCCAAGAAAAAGAAGCCATCGCCGCCCGGAATCCGCTCTCGATTCCCCCCGGTGAGAAGCTCCCGCCGCTCGAGGAGATCCTGGAGGCGGCGCGACGGGAGGCGATCAACCTGCGGTCGGGAAGCCGCGTGGTCTCCCGCGCTCCGGAGCAGGACCTCGACAATCCAACTTTTGTCTTCGCCGGAACGGAAACCCGCCACCTCTCGGTACTCCGGAGGGCCATCAGCGAGCGGCTTCGGAGCAGCCACCACCACACCCTGAGGAACGTCCTCGAACTGCTGGGGAAGGAAAAGCCGACGATTCTGGTGGTCGATTCGTCCTTCGATGTGGCGGATGCCTTTGAACTGGTGCAGCGAACGCGGCGGACCTTCAGCCGCATGCCAATCGTGTTTGTTTTGAGGACGGAGGACCCGCGCGAGGTGATGGAAGCATTCCGGGCGGGAGCGAACGACGTGCTCGTGGAGCCGGTGTCGCCGCGGGAATTGGCGGAAACGCTGAAGGAGCAGATCCGGCGGCAGCGCTCGGTCCAGCAGGAGCGATCGGAGCGCGCCCAGCTCGAGAACATCATCACCGAGCGGACGAGCACGCTGATCGGCTACATGGAGGCGCTAAAGAAGCAGACGGGGGACCTCGAGAACGCCTACCGCGACGTGGTGGTGCGGCTCCGCCGTGCGGCCCAATGGCGCGACGACGAAACCGGGGAACACACCAAACGGATCGGCCTGTTTTCCGGCGCCGTGGCCCGACGCATGGGGCTTGCCAACGAGGACGTCATCCTGATCGAGGCCGCGGCCCCACTGCACGACATCGGCAAGATCGGCGTGCCCGACAGCATCCTCCTCAAGCCCGGCCGGCTGACCGCCTTCGAGTTCGATTTCATGAAGCGCCACACCATCATCGGTGCGGAAATCCTCGCCGGGTCTCAGGACCCGATCCTCTTTCACGCGGAGGAGATCGCCCTCAGCCACCACGAGTGGTACAACGGCAACGGGTACCCCTACGAGGCCCGTGGGGCCGAGATCCCCCTCTTCGCGCGCATCGTTTCCATCGTCGACGTGTTCGACGCCCTGACCCACCGCCGCGTTTACAAGAAGGCGATGCCGCTCGACCAGTCGATCGAGACCATGGGGCGCCGCCGTGGCACCCAGTTCGATCCCGATCTGTTCGATGTCTTCTACGACACGGTGGACGAACTGGTGAAGATCGAGAAGGAGATGGGCACCTCCGGCCGGGCGGAAACCAAGTATTCGGACTACTTCGGTATCCAGGCCATGACCGCCCACCTGGAGGAGACGTGGGTCGATCGGGGCACGCGGCACTAGAGGCCAGCCGGTCGCAGGGCACCCGGGGCTCCCTTCCACCTCCTTTTCCGATGGCCGCCCCCGATCGCGGACACCCCACGGGATGTCCTCTCCATGCCATGTGTGCAGCTTTATAGACGCCTGATCCTGCCGGTGCCGCACCGGAACGGCGCTCCCCCCGGCTCCCGTGCTCCGTCGCAATCGGATTGCCGTTTGACGCGTTGGAGCCCCCGGGACTTCATCAGGGATCCTCGTTGGGAGCGGGATCAATGGTGGCTTTGCGGATGGTGGCGTGGGTTCTGGTGGGTCTGCTGGCGGCGTGTGGCGGTCCGCGGGCGGACGAGCCCGAGCGCACGCCCGACGGCCGCATCGTCATCACCTTCTGGCATGCGATGGGAGGGCGCCAGGGGGCCTCGATCAACGAGATCGCCGACGCCTTCAACGGATCCCAGGACCGCTACGAGGTCGTCCCGATCAACCAGGGGCGGTACGACAACCTCTCTCAGAAGTTGATCGCGTCCGCCTATGCCGGTCGCCAGCCCGCCATCGCCCAGATGTATCCGGGATGGGCCAAGCGCTTCCACAACTACGGCTATCTCCTTCCGGTGGAGGAACTCGCGGCGGCGGATCCGGGCTATGACGGCCTGGGCGATTTCTGGCCCGTGATGATCGAGGAAAACACGATGAAGAATCCCCGCACCGGCGAGCAGGAACTGATCACCCTCCCATTTAACAAGTCGGTGTACGTGCTGTATATCAACCAGACACGGATGGAGGAGGTGGGCTACAGGGAGCCTCCGCGGACGTGGGAGGAACTGCGGGAGGTGGCGGGGGCCATGGCCCGCCCGGCGGAAGGTGACGGCCCTGCAATGGCCGGCTTTGGGTCCCGCCCGTATATCGAGGACTTCACCGTCCAGGCCTTTGCGGCGGGGGTGCCGCTGGTGGACGAGGAGTCGGGCGAATTGCTGCTGGATTCGGAGCCAGCGCGGGCGGCCCTGGCGTTCCTAGGGGACCTGACGTCGGACGAGGACGGGATCGGCTACGTGGACGCGGGTTACCTCTCCGGGGCGTTCGGGTCCGGCCGGATCGGAATGTATATCTCCTCCACAGCGTCGTTTCCGTTCAACGACTCGGCGGTGGGGAACAAGTTCGTTTGGATGGCGTACCCGATTCCATCGCGGGATGCGGAGGTGGCGGGCAAGACGCTGATGCAGGGGACCAACGTGGGTGTGTTCGCGGGTCTGGCGGAGGAGGAGCAGCGCGGGGCGTGGGAGTTCCTGAAGTTCCTGACGAGCCCGGAAATGACGGCGAAATGGGCAATGGACACGGGGTACATGCCGGTGCGCGAGAGCGCGCTGGAGCTCCCCGAGATGGCGGTCTTCCTCGAGGAGAACCCGCGCTACGCCAACGCGGTGAGCACCCTGCCGCGGGCGGCGTTCGAGCCCCGGCTGATCTACTGGGAAACGGTGCGATCGATCATCAGCCGCGAGGTGGAGGCGTTCCTGCTTGGACGCAAGGGGCTGGAGGCGGCGCTTGGGGATGCGCGGCGGGCAATCGAGCGCACCCGCGAACGGGCGGCCTGACGGTCTGCCTGGAGCTCCTTTCCCTTTTGACGCGGTGACGCCGCCGCCCGCCAGCATCATGAATCACCGGCCCGGCGGCGCGTCCCCTTCATGAGCAATCCCTTCTCGGCCACGCGTTGGATCCTCGCGGGCTCCTTTGGCTTCCGTCTCCTGTCGCTCGGGGGCCAGATGCTCATCCTTCGCGAGGTGGACAAGGATGTCTTCGGCATCTACCGCGCCATCGTCGTGATTCATGTGATGGCGCTGGCGCTGTTGCCGCTGTCGCTGGACACGCTGATCGTGCGCGAGAAGCACCGCCAGGCGCGCTATACAATTGCGACCGGCCAGGCGCTGTTCTTCGTGGGGCTGCTGCTGGCGATGGGGTCGCTGGCGTTGATGATGGTGCCGGGGGCGGGGGAGGGGAGCATGCTCGCGTCCTGGCTCAACACGGGGGCTGAATCCGCGGCCCTCCTTTTCATGCCGGCGATCTTCGCCGTCCAGGCGATCAAGCTTTCCATCCGGAGCGTGCTCGCCGCCCGGCTGGACTTTCGCACGATCTCCATCGGCGAGTTTGGAAACGGGCTGCTGACGTGGCTGGGCGGGGCCGCGCTGGTGCTCGTGTTTCCGCACGCGTGGGCGCTGATGGCGATGTACCTCGTTGGCGAGGCGTTCGAGTGCGCGTGGATGTTTCGGGGGCGCCCGTTCCGGCCATTGGGTCTGTTGCGGCCGCGCCGCCTGCACGTGCTCGCGAACCGCCTCGGGCGCCACCTGCGGTACTGCCTGTCGCGGACCGGCGACCTCGTGCTGAACAACGTGGCGTCGCTCCTGCCCACGGTGCTGATCACCGCATGGATCTCGCCGGAGGCAAACGCGGACTTCAGCGTGGCGATGCAGCTGATTGTGCTGCCGACCATGTTGCTGTCGGGGGCGTTGTGGCGGGTGACGTTTCCCACCATGGCGGGGCTGACGGAGACGGAACTGGTCGGCCGGTGCCTCCGGATTGTGGAGGGGGCGGCGGCCTTCATTGCGCCGGTGGTTCTCTGGTTCGCGGTATTCGCCCCCACGACGGTATATATACTGGCGGGTACGGACTATGTCGACACGACGACGCCGCTGATCCGCTGGATCTGTCTCTACATGGTGCTGTCGGCAGTGTACTCGCCGATCGGGAGCCTGGACATGATCCGGGACCGGCCGGAGGTGGGGCTCGTGTGGAACGCGGTGTTCCTTGGGGGGCGGGTTGCGATCATCTGGATGCTGGCGGGCGAGGGGCTGCTGGCGGTCGTGGCGGGCTTCTCGCTGTTCAGCTTTGGGATGTGGGCGATCCACGCGATGATCCTGGGATTGCTGCTGGGGGCGCCGCTGTCGCGGTTCTTTGCTCCGTTGCTCCGGGTGGTGCCGCTGCTGGCTGCGGGGCTGCTGATGATGGTGCTGCTGCATGTCTATACGCCGGGATACTGGATCGGCCCGGCGGCGAGCGTCGCGGTCGTGCTGTTTCATCTGGCGGTGGTGCGGATGGCGTATCCGGGGGCTTACGGGTTGCTGAAACGGCTGGCGGGCGCACGGGGATGACCCGGGCGACCCCGGGTCATCCACGCCCCTTTTGTTGCCTTGCGGATAATTATCCGCCTCGGAGGTCGCCGCCGGGACCTGTCCGAAGGACGTCGCCGGCGCTCGTGGTGCCGTTGGTCGGATCATAGACGAGGCCAATGGCGGTGTTCAGGCCGACGGTGCCGTCCGGCCCCTGCGAGGCGGTCAGCCAGAGCATGCCCTGTGGGTACCCGTGGATCACGACCAGTTCGGACTTGTACACAAGGCTCTCGAAGGAAGCGGGGTCCTCGAATTGGAGGAGGTCATAGGTGCGGTACCTCTTCTCGCCGAAGAGGCCGGTATAGTCGCTGACATTGACGCGGTCGCCGAAGGGATCGTCGGGGATAGAGGTGATATAGGCGACGGGGGTCGTGAGGAAGGCATGGCGGGCTTCCATGAGGCTGGTCGGGGCGCCGGTGAAGACCTGGACGTTATTGGGCGGGTAGGCGTTGTGATCGAGGCGGTAGGTTTCGAGGGCGGTCGCGAGCGAGGCGATGTCGGCCTTTGCCCGGGAGACTTTGGCGCGGGTCTGCGCCTCGAGGAAGTTGGGGACGGCGATCGCCGCAAGGATGGCGATGATCGCGACCACGATCAGGAGTTCGATGAGGGTGAAGGCGCCGGTGTGGCGGGCGCGCGTTGCGGGGGCATGGGGGAACGCGATATTCATGTCGGAAACCTTCCGGGGGGAGGTGTGGCGGGGAGATGGGGATCAGAGCTGGGTGAAGGACGTGCGAGTGCGGAATCGCTGGCCCTGGGGCGTCTCGATGGGGCGCACGAGCGGTTGCCGCTGGCCGGGGATCGGTATGACCAGGTTGATGTTCTGGACCGTATTGGTCCCCTCGGAGATCATTTCCCCACGGAGTCGTCCGTCGAGGTCATAGACCCATTCGCCCTCGCCAACGGCGCGTTGGGATTCCAGGACGATGAGTGTGCGGGTACGTTCGTCGCCACCCACGGGCATGTTGCCGCCGACCTCGGTGTCGGTCTTGATGGAGAAGACAGCGGTCTTCCGGTCGGATCCTTCGTTCACGGATGTCAGCTCGTAGTTCACCCTTCCCTCCACGTAGCCACTGGAGCCGGGGAGCGAAATCCGGAAGGTTTCGTCGCCCTTTTCGCCGATGCTCATGCCCGGACGACTCACGAGCGGGCCCAGGTCGGTCCCCTGGAGGGCCATCAACACGTACATCGCGTCCATCGGGCTGATGGGTGCGCCGGTGGTCGTGCGGACATCGGTGATCTGGCCATCGGGGGTTCCTTTGACATAATAGGACGTTCCGCTGATGCCGGAGGGGCCGCTGCCCCACGATTCGTGGGCGCTGACCTCGCCAATGGTCAGCTCGAAGGTGGTGTTTTTCTGGGGATCGACGCTGGCCACACGGCAACTCCCGTCCATCCGGACAAACTCGGTCCAGGCGCCATCCGCGTCGACTTCCATGACGTGCTGAAACTCCCAGGCGTTACCGGGGGTCCTCAGGAGATCGCCGGGGTTCCAGGCGGTCTGCCTGTTGGTGGGGGCCATGGAGGCCTGGACGAGCGACGAGCTGGAGGCGGCTCCGGTCGGACGGTCACTGCGATTGTTCATGACGACGGCTCCTCCGATGGCGATGACGGCGACGCTGGCCGTGGCGATGGATGCGGTCTTGAAGGTTCCCATGACGATGACTCCTTCGATCGTGGATTGGAGTGACTGCCAGAGAAGCGCGAGGAAGCCGACGGTGCTGGTTCCGGCGGAGGTGGAGGTGTGGTAGGAGATGGCGGCGGACAGGCCCTTGGAGGCGGCGGTGGCGAGGGCCTCGCGGGCGCCGGGGGTCATCGCGGCGACCGCACCGATGCAGGCAAGGGTGGCCTCGGGTCCCCGCTTGGGCGGTGTCACCGCCGGGATGCGGGTCCGGTGGTCCTCGCCCACCTGTGCCTTCAGTCGCACGCACGCCCGGTCGAGCATTCTCCCCACGGTGGCGGGATGGACCCCCATGTGCTGGGCGACGACGTTCCTGGGCAGGCCGTCGACGTAGTGCAGCAGGGTTGCCTCGCGCTCTTTGGGGGGAAGGCCGTGGATGGCCGCGCGCAACTGCGCGTCGCGCTGGTTGTCCTCGGCTGTTTCCCGCGGGGTGGGTTGCGGGTCGCCGATGTTCTCCATTCCATCTTCCTCCGCAGAAACGAGAGGAACCAGGGCGGAGCGACGCTGCCGGTTGCGTGACCAGGTCGTCCCGAGATGCCGGGCCATGCGTCCCACCCAGAAGGGGAAGGACGCGGGCTTGCGGAGGTGGGCGATCTGGAGAAAGGCGCGGAGGAAAACCTCCTGGACGAGGTCCTCGGCCGCCTCCGGATCGTTCAGCCGCGAGTAAGCAATGGTGTGCACGAGGCCGTAATGCCTTGTAACAAGGCCTTCCCAGGCCCTCTGCGACCCCTGTTGCGCCTCGCGCACCAGGCTCTCGATCGATCCGCTCACAGCGTTTTCGCTCATAAGCCCTGTCTTCCGTCCGTTTCTTGCGCTTGCTGGAGTCTCGGGCGGTCGAGCCGCCCTTCATCTTCTCCAGTCGCGTGAGGGCTCGGGAAATTGCGCGGCGACCTTCTTTTTTTTCCACCTGACTGAAGGATACTTCATTCGGGATGAAAAATGCCAGCATTTATCGCCCCGTGGCGGTGGCGGGGAGGGATTCCTGGGGGGATTCGGCGGTGGGGGGTGGGGTCTTATTCGCTGGCAGCGCGATAGTCGGCGATGGCCTCGAGGGCGGCCTCGCGATCGCGGGCGAGCTGCGCCTTGAGCTCGTTCAGGCCGTCGAACTTCCGCTCGTCGCGGAGCCGCGCGATGTACTCCACCCGGAGTTCCAGCCCCTCGAGGTCGTCGTCGAACCCGATGATGTGGACTTCCTTGCGATGTTCCTGGCCGCGGACGGTGGGGCGGGTGCCGATGTTCATCATGGCGGGCCAGGGCGCATGGCCGCCAAAGGTGACACGGACCGCATAGACACCATCGAGGGGCACGAGGGAGTCGGGAGAAATCTCCAGGTTGGCGGTGGGAAAGCCGATGGTGCGGCCGATGCGGTCGCCACGGACGACGATGCCGGCGTTGCGGTGGGGCCGGGCGAGCAACTCCCGTGCGAGGGAGACCTCGCCCGCTTCGAGCAGTCGGCGGATGCGCGTGCTGCTCACCTTCTCGCCCGCGAAGACGACCGGTTCGCGGCAGATATACTGGTAGTCGAACTCGCCACTGAGGGTCTGGAGGAGGGCGGCGTTCCCGCGGCCGCCATGGCCGAAGTGGAAGCCCGGCCCGCTCAGGACGACCCGCGCGCGAAAGCGCCCGGTGATCACGTCGCGGATGAAGGCCTCGGCGGACATGCGCGAGAAGTCCTCGTCGAATTCGAGGCCGACGACGAGATCGACTCCCTGGGCGAGGAGGAGCTCGCGCTTGTGCTCCCAGGGGGTGAGGAGGCGTGGGAGGCGTTCCGGCGCGACGATGCCGCGGGGGTGGTTGCGAAAGGTGAGGGCGACGGCGAGGCCGCCGTGGGCGCGGGCCCGGGCCACGGTCTCCGCGAGGAGCGACTGATGCGCGCGGTGAACCCCGTCGAAGGTGCCGATCGTGAGGGCGACGGCACGGCCGTGGGGGAGTTCCACGTCCTCCAGGCGTTCGACGATGCGGGCTGGACCGGAGGTCATGACGACTCTCCGAGGCGAAAGGAAACCGTGTCGCCACGGGTGATGCCGAGGGTATCGCGAGCGTTTCCACCTCGGACGGCGATTTCGATGCGGCCGTTGGATCCTGTATAGACGAGGAAGGCACCAGGGGAGACGTCGCCATAGGTCCGGCGCAGCGGCCCGAGTTCCTGGCCGGCGACCTCGAAGGTGCCCCACCGATCCTCCAGGTCGTCGCCCCGCAGCGAGGTGATGGCGTTGCCAAAGCGGTCGAAGTGGAGGACGACGCCCTCGATCGCAGACGGGGTCTTGCTGGGGAGGGGGATGCTGCCGCGGACGGGGTCGTGGATGGGAACGCCGAGGCGGGGAAAGATGGCTTCGTCGAGGGCGAGGAGGGCGGCGGCCGGGGCGAAGACGTCGCGACCGTGGAAAGTGGCGGAGCGATCGGGATCGATGGGCCGGGCGGCGCTGATCTCGCGGGCCTCCCAGCCCGGAGCTGTATAGATAGGCTCGAGGAGGCCGTTGTCCGGCGCGATAAAGTAACGCCCGGCGGCGTGAACGGCGAGCGGACGGCGCCCGGTCCCCACGCTCGGGTCCACCACCGCGCAAACGACGGCATCGCCGGGCAGCCAGGGGAGCGCGTCCTCTAGCATCAGGGCGGCGACGAGAATGTCCTGGGGGGGGACGTCGTGCGAAAGGTCGACGAGCGGACCGTGGGCGCCGAGCCCGATGGCCACCGCCTTCATGATCCCCACAAAGGGATCACTGGTGCCAAAGTCCGTAAGGAAAAAGATCGGCCGAGTCACGCTCATGGTAGGTCGCTAGCGGAGGGCACGGGAGAGGATCAAGCATTCAGGCTGAGGGTGCGGTCGGAAAGGAGCTCGAGGGCGACCTCGATGGTCTGGGCATGGAGCGAAACCGTGTCGTCGAGCCGGCGGGCGTAGCCGCCGGAAACGACGGTGACGAGGGGGATGCCGCCGGAAAGGCAGCGCAGGGCGACGCGGCGGTCGCGCTCGCGCAGGTCCGTGCGGCTCAGGCCGAGGTGGCCGAGCTGGTCGTCCTCAAAGCAATCGACCCCGGCCGCATGGACCACAAGGTCCGGGCGGAAGGCGCCGATGGCGGCGTCGAGCCCGCGATCGAGCTCCCGAAGATAGACAGCGGCGCCCGGCTCCCGCGGCAGACCGATGTCGAGATCCCCCCGCTCCTTCTCCTTCGGATACAGGTCCTCCTCGTGGAGCGAGAACGTATAGACACGGGGATCGTCGCGAAAGGTGAAGGCGGTCCCGTTGCCCTGGTGGACGTCGGTGTCGACGATGGCAATCCGTCCGACAAGCCCCTCGCGGAGCAGGACCGCGACGGCGATGGCGATGTCGTTGATGTAGCAGAAGCCCTCCGCGTGATCCGGATAGGCGTGGTGGTAGCCGCCGCCGAGGTGGCAGGCGAGGCCGCGGCGGAGGGCCTCCCGGGCGCAAAGCAGGGTCCCGCCGGCGGTATGGCACATGGCCTCGACGATTTCAGCGGTGATCGGGAGTTCCGCGCGCCGCGTGCGCTCCGTGTGGCGATAGCCGCGCAGGTCCCGGAGATATTCCGGCTCCAGCACCGCGAGCAACTCCTCGTCGGTGGCCTTCGGCGCGTGGAGGACTTCCTCCTCGGAAACGAGGCCGGTGGCGACCAGTCGCTCCTTCACCAGCCGAAATTTCGCGGTCGGAAAGACGTGCCGGCCGATGTCCATCTCGTAATGGGGGCTCCAGACGAAGGCGGGTCTTTCGGGATCTGCCATGGGGATCTCCCGGCGTTGGGATGCGGGAAATCGTGCTAGCAAAGCCCGGCCCGGGTCGCGTCCGGCGCGGATGTCAGTGCAACATCCACCAGTTTGTGACGTTGGTGGCAGTCAGGTCGACGCCGAGATAGTCGGCGATGGCAAAGCCCATTTCTTCGCCCACCTGGCGGTAGTCATCGGGGACGTTGGGGACGCCAAGGATCGGCCCCCGCTGGTAGACGCCCTCGAAGGTGATTGCCATGACGGGATCGAAGGCCCCGGTCAGCGTATAGCGGTCGTGCATCATGGATTCGACGAAGGGGCGACCAACAAGGGAGGAGAAGCTGTTGCCACCGAGGTTGACGTAGGCGCTGCGGTTACGGAAGGCGGCGACCCAGTCGAGCTCGATCTGGTTCACGATGGGGATCACGCCGGTGCCATCCACGTTATAGTCAGGCCGGTGGACAAAGTGGAAAGGGTAGGAGTCGCCGTGGGTTGCATGGAGGTTGAGGAGGACCTTGATGGGGTTGGGAGCAGGGGTGGCGGATGTTCCCATGTAGGTCTCGATGCGGGTGCGCAGGGCGACGATTTCCTCGGTGGTGGACGTGTAGGGGAAGGTCCAGTCCGCCTCCAGATTCACGCTGTTGGAGTTCGTCCGGTAATTGCCGAGGGCCACGCCGTCGGGGTTCGCCATGGGGACGATGTTGAGGATGATGTTGTCCATGAAGATCTGTGTCTCGGGCGTGCCGGACATCAGCCAGTTGATGAGCCCCTCGCACATGAAGTAGGCGGTGTTCTCCGCCGGGTGGACGGCGCTGTGGATCCAGACGCGTTCCTTGTTGGTGGCGGGGACGCTGGGATCGGTGATCTCGTACTCGTAGATGGTCCGCCCGAGGGCCGTCGTCCCGATGGGGATTTCTGTCACGTGGGGATCCGTCCGGAAGGTATCCCGGAAAGCATCATACTGGGCGGGTGTGTAGGGGAAATACTTGGCGAAGCGGATCTCGGTCACGCCGGGAGGGGTGGTAATTGTATAGCTCGTGGGGTCGCTGCCGAGGCTCTGGGGGATGCGCTCGTAGGTGGCGCCGCCGTCGAGGCTCCAGACCGGCTGGATGAACTCGCTCCCGTCGAAGATGTTGGGCGTGATGGTGATATTGAGCGTCTCCCCACCGGAATCGAGGTTGCCGATGACGAGGTGGAACCAGCGACGAAAGGACGCCGGGTTGTCGTTGTCGTAAGCGACGCGGATGGTGACGTTCCAGGCGGAGCCGCTGGGGCTGACGCTGCTGAGGGCGAGGTCGGCCCGCATCTGTTCGTTCGGCAGCACGCTGAGGGTTGGCTGGGCCGGCGCCGTGACGGCGAGGCCCGCAGCAGCCGCCATTGTGGCAAGGATCAAAAAGCTTCGCATGTTGGGAACAAATCCCTCCTCGGATCAAAATCGGACGCGAATGAGGCCCCTTCATTCCGATGAAGGCAACCCGAGTTCTCCCTGCTGGAGCCCTGAACGGCGACTCCCGCGACCCACGCGAATTCTCCCTTGATGCGGTGTGCCAGACCGCCATCCAAGACACTCAACCATGAAGACCGTCTGTGTGATCCCCGCCCGCCATGGGAGCCAGCGGCTCCCGGGGAAACCCTTGTTGGACCTGCTGGGGCGGCCGATGATCGCCTGGGTGGTGGACGCGGCCCGCCGGTTTGACTTTGTGGACGAGGTGCTGGTGGCCACCGATCATGAGGAGATCGCCTCGGCGGCGCGGGCGGCCGGCGCCGAGGCCGTCCTGACCGACCCCGCCCTCCCCTCCGGCACCGACCGCATTCGCGCCGCACTCCAGGGACGCCCCGCCGACATCGTCATCAATCTTCAAGGCGACGAGCCGCTCATGCCGCCCGAGGCCGTCGCCGCCGCCCACGCCGCCCTCCTCTCCGGCGATGCCCAAGTCTCCACCGCCTGCGTCCCCATCACGGACCTGGCGACTTTCGAGGAACCTTCGGTCTGTAAGGTCGTTCGCGACGACCGGCAAAGGGCGCTCTACTTCTCCAGATCGCCGATCCCCTCGCTGACGCGCCGAAATGAGGCAGAAGTGTGTCGGGCGAGTTACGTTTTCGGGTACAAGCACCTTGGTCTTTACGTCTATCAACGTGATGCGTTGGAAACCTTCTGCCGGTTGTCCCCATCTTCTTTAGAAATGATGGAAAAATTGGAACAACTTCGCTTCCTGCAAAACGGCTTCTCCATCGCCTGCGTCGACAGCCCCGCCGACACCATCGGTGTCGACACCCCGGAAGACATTCCCCGCGTCGAGGCCCTCCTCCGGGCCCGCCACTAAGAGAGGACTCTCCATGCCCCGGCAGCCCCTGTCGATCCTCCTCCAATCGGGTGCCCTGCCTTACCGCCATAGTCCCTCCGGCCTTCAAATCCTTCTGATCACCTCCTCCAGCGGCAAGAAGTGGCTCGTACCCAAGGGCCACCGCGAGCCGTTCCTCACCCCCCAGGACAACGCGGCAAAGGAAGCCTACGAAGAAGCCGGCATCCTCGGCCATATCTCTCCCCGCCCTATCGGACACTGGTCCTACGAGAAGGATGGCCTCCGCCGCCTGATCGAGGTCTTTCCCCTCAAGGTGCTGGATGTGATGAAGTCGTGGCCGGAGGAAAACCGGCGCCTGCGCCAGTGGCTCGATCCGCGCCGCGCCGTCCGCCAGGTCTCCGATCCCCAGCTGGCCGAACTCATTCGCGCTCTCCCTGAGTTTCTCGAAGCCCATCCCGCCGACGCGGCCTACGCCCTGGCGTCCTACTGACCTCCACCTAGGCAGTTACCGTGCTCATCGCCCAGATCCACCGGGTGCGTGGAGGGATCGTTACTCCTCGCGATCCAGTTGCCGCGCCATGCTTCGCTCGAGCAAAGGCCTGACACCCCCACGGGCCGCCAGGCCGGCGAAATTCGCCCAGGCCAGCTCGAGGAAGACAAACCCCACCAGCATATAGACAAGCAGGTCGCCCATGTGGCGAGGGTCGTCAAAGAAGCGGAGGGCGAACCAACCGGCCAGAACGACCCGCAGTTGGAGCAGCACCGGCGTTGCCACGACGATCAGGAGGGTCATCGCGGCGCCGTGGAGCCGATTCATTCCGCGGCCCTGGCGCAGTATCGCCAACAGGCTCATCCGCAGGAACGTGGCGTAGCCGAACGCAAAGGAAGTTGCCAGGGAGAGCGGGATCAGAAGCCAGTAGGGAGGGAAGGGTTCCGCCTTCCAACCTTCGATCCCCTCGAGCAGGGCCGAGGAAAAGACAAACAGCATGTTCCCCTCGAGGTAGCCGGAGGAGGCCGGACCGGTTTCAGAGAAAAGGAAGCACGTCATGGTGAGAAAGAAAGTGAAGAAGAAGAGCGCGGCGAGCTTGGAAAGGCGAAGGCACCGCCCCCAGAGCGGAGCGGTGTAGTCCCTGGTGCGCAGGAGCGTGAGGCGCGACTCGTCAAGAAACGGCGACCGGTCGATCTTTCCCCGGATCGCGCTTCCCGCGGAGGGGGCAAGAAACACGACGAGGATGAGAATCACGTAGGAAAGAAAGCCGACGGATTCCGCCAGATGGGCCATAACCTCCGGCACGGCCAGGACAAGGGCCGTTGCCGCCCCGTGGAACGCGATACCGCCCCAAAGCAGCAGCAGGTAGGCGTCGTCAAAGAGCGGACGACGCCCGCGGCCCCAGACACCCACGATCGGCGTCCAAGGGTTCTCCTCCATGGCGATCGCTGGGTGAGATTTTTCCACGCCGTTCCTCCGGAGTCTCCATTCCCCGTGACCTCTGGACTTCCTCTCGCAAGAGTGCAAATCAACACGAACTCTTCCGGAAGGCAAAAGGCATCGCAATGGGCTGGAACCCGATCGCTGGCTACACGCACTGGCTGCACACCATGTATCCCACCGGCACCGTCGAGCGGTTGCCTGCCGTCCGCGAGGATGGCTCGACGAGAATTCCCAACGTCTATATCGTCGGCGACCTCAAAGGCATTCCCCTGCTGAAGTTTTCGACGGATTCAGGGGCTCGTGTGATCGAGACCATTGCCGATTCCGAGAGTTTTCAGGCCGCACGGCGCAAGGATCCCAACGGCGAAAAGCCGGATGTGGTGATTATCGGCGCGGGCGTGGCCGGCATTTCCGCGGCCCTCCGCGCGAAGCGGAAAGGCCTTACCTATCGGGTCCTCGAAGCCTCCAACACCTTCAGCACCATCATCAACTTTCCCAAGGGCAAGCCGATCTATACGTATCCGCGGGACTTCGAGCCGGACTCGGATCTGGCGACCACTGGCGACGTGAAGGAGTCGCTCCTCGAGGAGCTTGCGGAGCAGGTCCGCGAGGCCGGCATCACCGTCGAGGAGGGCGTGGCCGTGGACAAGGTGACGCGCCAGGGCGGCGGACCGGCGGTGGTGCTCAAGGATGGCACCCGGGTCGAGACCCACGCGGTCGTGATCGCCATCGGCCGCAGCGGCAATTACCGAAAGCTGGGCGTTCCGGGCGAGGAGCTCGACAAGGTGATGAACCGGCTCCACGACCCGAAGGACTACGCCACGTCGCGTGTGCTGGTGGTGGGCGGCGGCGATTCCGCCCTCGAGACCGCCATCGCCATCGCCGAGGCCGGCGGCGAGGTCACCCTCAGTTACCGCAAGCCGGAGTTCGCCCGCCCCAAGCCCGACAACGTCGAGAAGATCACCGCTCTCGCCGAGGGTACCAACGGCACCGCCGCCCCCGGGCGTGTCCGCCTCCTGATGGATACCAGCGTCAGGCGTATAGACGACATGGAAGTCACCATCGCCAACAACAAGACCAAGGCCGAGGAGACGATCCCGAACGACCACGTGTTTGCGCTGATCGGCCGCGAGGCACCGCTCGACTTCTTTCGAAAGTCCGGCCTCCCCATCAACGGCGAATGGAACATCACCAGCGCCCTCCTCTTCGTCCTCTTCTTTCTCTTCTGCACGTGGCTTTACGACTGGAAGAGCGGCGGCTATTTCGACGTCCTGTTCCAGGAGAACAACTGGTTTCCCTACAACATCTGGCCGATCCTCGCTGAATGGTCGTCGGACCGCACCACCGTTATCGGTACCATCGCCAACAGCATGTATGGCTCCTCCTTCTACTATACGCTGGCGTACTCGGCCCTTGTGGTGGGATTCGGCATCGCGCGGATCCGGCGCCGCAAAACCCCCTACATCACCGTCCAGACGTCGGTCCTCATGGCGATCCAGGTCATCCCCCTCTTCATCCTGCCGGAGATCGTCCTGCCCTACCTCGGCGCCAACGGCTGGTTCGACAGCGGCTTCCTGAACACCATGGCCAACGGCCTCTTTCCCGGCGAGGGCGCCGATCGCGAATGGTGGCGCGCCTACGGCCTCATCCTCGCCTGGCCTCTCTTCATCTATAACTTCTTCACCGCCGAGCCCCTCTGGTGGTGGCTCGCCCTCGGCTCGATCCAGACCTTCCTCATCATCCCCGGGCTGATCTACTTCTTTGGCAAGGGCTCCTACTGCGGCTGGATCTGCAGCTGCGGCGCCCTCGCGGAAACCCTCGGCGACACCCACCGCCACAAGATGCCCCACGGCAAGTTCTGGAGTAAGCTCAACATGACCGGCCAGGTCATCCTCTGGATCGCCGTCCTCCTCATGGGTGCACGTATATACGCGTGGAATGCCCCCGACTCCGCCGTCGCCGGCTGGTTCGACACCATCGTCTCCGGCAAGATGACCCCCCTCAACCTTGTCCTCACCGATCCCTCCTACTATCCCGACGAGCAGATCCAGTGGAACGAGGTGACCCAGGACGACGGCTCTTCCTATTGGGAGGTGGCCGCCGTCACCGATCCCCAGGGCAACCCGGTGCCCGAGGACGAGTACCACTTCGACCGCGACGGCTATCCCGTCACCGGCGAGGAAACCTGGGTTGCCTGGAAGCAGGATGCCGAGGGCAACTGGCAGGCCATCGCCCGCGCCACCGGCGAGCCCGTCCAGGGCGACTTCGTCGAGGCCTACACCGCCGGCTTTCAGCCCGTTGAGCAGTTCCGCATCAACTACCTCAGCTACAAGTGGCTCGTCGACGTCCTCCTCGCCGGCATCGTCGGTTACGGCTTCTATTTCTGGTACTCCGGCCGCGTCTGGTGCCGCTTCGCCTGCCCCCTCGCCGCCCTCATGCATCTATACGCCAAGTTCAGCACCTTCCGCATCCTCGCCGACAAAAAGAAATGCATCTCCTGCAACGTGTGCACGTCCGTGTGCCACCAGGGGATCGACGTGATGAACTTCGCCAACAAGGGGGTTCCCATGGAGGACCCGGAATGCGTGCGCTGTTCCGCCTGTGTCCAGAGTTGCCCGACCGGCGTCCTCGAGTTCGGCCGGGTCGACCGCGAGGGCAACGTGATCGGGCGTGACTGGCTGGCGGCGAGCCCCGTCCAGATGCGCGAGGGAAAGAACTAGCAGCCCACGGTCAATCCGCCGCGGAGCGGAGGTACGGCGAGCGCGGAAACGCCTCGCGCAGCCGTGTAGAGACCTCCTCCGCCTCGGCACCCCGCCCGAGCGCCTCCAGCGCCCGCGCCCGGAAATACAGCAGGTTCTCCTCCGCCCGCGCCCGCTCGCCCGGTGGCAGCACCTCCGCGTCCACCCGCGTCAGCGCCAGCAACCGCTCCGCCAGCCCCTCGTCCAGCGGCCCCGCCTCCACCGCCGGTGCCTCCTCCATCAACCGCGCATACGCCTCCACCGCCGCACGCCGCCGCGTGCTCTCCACCAGGCGACCCAGGTCCGCCGGCCAA
The DNA here is from genome assembly GCA_964420455.1 of uncultured Candidatus Sumerlaeota bacterium. Classification (GTDB taxonomy): domain Bacteria; phylum Sumerlaeota; class Sumerlaeia; order SLMS01; family SLMS01; genus CAYQTO01. The sequence goes on from CAYQTO010000045.1 coordinate 21,499, forward strand.
TCCTCCCGCGCAACAAGCTCCTCCGCCGCCTCCGCCAGCGCCACCCCCTCCT
>CAYQTO010000045.1:21560-21923 GCA_964420455.1 uncultured Candidatus Sumerlaeota bacterium
AATCCGCTGCGAGCGACCCACGCGCGAGCGAAGGCCAGCGCCCCCCCCTCCTCCCAATCGCCCCGCCGGTGCGCCTCCAGAAGGCGCTCGCGCACCTCCTCCAGTCGCACCTCCGTATAGACGCGCTCGAGCCCCGCAAGGCGCCCCGCCATGTCCGCCGACACCGGCAACATGCGCGCCGCCGCGACCACCCGCGACACCCCATCCGCATCGCCGCGCTCCGCCGCCGCCTCCGCCTCCGCCATGAGCGCCGCCGCCACCACCGCCGCCTGCGCCTCCACCCGGTCGCACGCAGCCCCCCCATCGCCGATCCGCGCCGCCACGCCGCACGCCTCCGCCGCCCGCGCCAGCACCCGCGCCGCC
>CAYQTO010000046.1:0-21683 GCA_964420455.1 uncultured Candidatus Sumerlaeota bacterium
ACCTCGTCCAGCAGCAGGACGTCCGCCTCCACATGGGCGGCAATCGCAAAGCCGAGTCGTACATACATCCCGGAGGAGTAGCGCAGGACAGGCGTATGGATGAAGTCCTCGAGCTCGCAGAAGTCGAGGATCGCATCGAGCCGCTCGAGGATCTGGGGACGGGTGAGGCCAAGGATCGAGCACTGGAGGAAGATGTTCTCCATGCCGGTGAACTCGGGCTCAAAGCCGGCACCGAGTTCCAGCAGGGCGGCGACGCGCCCCGCCGCATGGGCCTCGCCCTCCGTGGCCGGAACGATCCCGGCGATGATCTTGAGGAGCGTGCTCTTGCCGCTGCCATTGGAGCCGATGATGGCGAGACTCCGTCCCCGGTGCAGTTCGAAAGACACCCCGCGCAAGGCGTCCAGCTCGATCCGCTCGCCCGGCTCGAACACGTTTCGCAGGACGAGTTCCTTGAGGGTGGTCGCCTGGCGGGTGTGGATGCGGTAGACCTTGCGGAGGTCGCGGGCGGTGACGGCCGCATCAGCCATGGCCCGCCTCCAGCGCCCGGGCGAGGGCAAGGACCTCGTCGAGCTGGAGAGTCTCCGGACGCCGCCCCCCGTCAACGCCTGCCCGGGCCAGCACCCTTTCCGCCTCCTCCCTCCCGCGTGCCCGACCGGAAAGGAGCAACCCGTTTGCCAGCGTCTTGCGCCGGTAGGTGAAGAGCCCATCCAGCAGCGTATAGACGGCCCGCCGTTCCGCCTCCGATGAATAGAGGGGGGCGGGGCGGGGTTCGAGCACGAGGACCGCACTTTCCACCTTGGGCGGGGGAAGGAACTCGCCTGCCCCGATCTCGAGCGCGATCGTTGCCACGTAGCGCATCGCCACCTTGTAGGTCAGCGCTCCCGCGCTCCGCTTGCCCGCGCCCGCCGCGATCCGCTCCGCCACCTCCTTCTGGACCATGAAAACGAGCCGTTCAAAGGTCCGCCGGGCGTCGACGAACTGGAACAACACCTCGCTGGTGACCTGGTACGGGAGGTTACCGACGCCCACGACCGGACCCTCGACCGTGGCCAGCTCCCCGTCGAGGGGCCACTCCAGCACATCCGTATAGACAAACTCGATCGGCGGATAGTGAAGCGCAACGTAGTCGTGCCACTCGGCGAAGGAATCATCCATCTCGATGGCGATGACACGGCCGGCGCGTGCGCTGAGCTCCACCGTGAGGTTCCCCAGCCCGGCACCGACCTCGACCACCGTGTGATCCCGGGTCAGGCCCGCCAGCGCCGCGATGTCCGCGCAGCGCTGCTGCTCGCGAAGGAAGTGCTGGCTGCGCCGCTTCTCGAGACGGATGCCGAGCCGGTCGAGGAGTTGGCGGATGGGGGGAAAGCGGGCAGGAGTGTTCATGGTTGCGGATGCGGGTATCGTTGGTGGCGCATTGTCCGCGTCAAGGACGAGCAGCCCGGCAGGCGCCCGCCCACTCCTTTCATCTGGGGGAGGTCTCCCATGCAGTTTACCCAACTCGGCGCACGCGGGCCCAAGGTGTCCACCATGGGCTTTGGCGCCTGGGCCATCGGCGGCAAGAACTGGGGCCCGACGGACGACTCCGTGTCCAAGCGCGCCCTTCACTCCGCCCTCGATGCCGGCGTCACCCTTATCGACACGGCGGACGTGTATGGCTTCGGCCATTCGGAAGAACTCATCGCCGAGGTGCTGGCGGAGCGGGGCGGCCGCGACGAGGTCGTCATCGCGACCAAGGCCGGCAACGACTTCTATCACGCGGGCTCGGAGGACGACCAGGGCTACGGGCCGATCCGATCAAACGCCGACAAGGACTACATCATTTACGCGTGCGAGCAGAGCCTCCGGCGTCTCCGGGTCGACCACATCGACATTCTCCAGCTCCACAGCCAACCGACGGAGATGCTCGAGCGCGATGACGCCTTCGAGGCCCTCGCCCTCCTCAAGGAGCAGGGCAAGATCCGTCACGCCGGGTGGTCGATCCAGTCCTTCCAGGAAACCGCCCAGGCCCACCTCCTCGACCGGCACAAGGACCTCCTCGACGTGCTCCAGGTGCGTTACAACCTCCTCGAGCGCGAGGCGGAACGCGTCCTGTTTCCCAAGGCCCTCGACTACGGGACCGGCATCATCGTGCGCATCCCCCTGCTCTTCGGGCTCCTCACCGGCAAGTTCTCCCGCGACACGCGCTTCACCGAGGAGGACCACCGCAGCATGAATCTGGCTCCTGAAAAGCTCGATCGCTACCTCGCGCAATTCGAGGCCATGCAGCCCCTTTACGATCGCTATCCGGGCCAGACGAAGACGCAGGTCAGCCTGCGCTTCTGCATCAGCCATCCGGCTTGCCACACGGCGATTCCGGGCGCGAAGACCCCCGAGCAGGTGGCAGACAACGCCGCGGCGAGCGACTTCGGTCCGCTCGATCCCGCCGAAATTCCGCCCCTCCCCGAAACCTGAGGACAGGAGCCCGCGAGCAATGCGCGTCCAGATGTGGTGTGACATGGAAGGAATGGCCGGCATCACCCAGTGGGACCAGGTGAATGCCGGCGCCCCCCAGTACGAGGAGGGCCGGCGTCTGTACACGGGTGAAGTGAACGCGGCGGTGCGCGGGGCCAAGCGGGCCGGCGCCACGGAGATCATCGTGGTCGATGGCCACGGCGCCGGCGGGAGCTATACGTGCAACAGCTGGATCAAGGACCAGCTCGAGCCCGGGGCTGAATACGTCACTGCCTACCGCTGGGGCTGCTACGTGGAGGCGCTGCAATCCGGCACCGATGCGATGCTCCTCCCCGGTGCCCACGCCATGGCCGGGACACCGGGGGGCGTCCTTTGCCACACCATGTCGAGCACCAAATGGGTGAACGCGTATTTCAACGACGTGGCGGTGGGCGAGAGCGGCATCATTGCCGCCATCGCGGGGAGCTTCGACGTGCCGTGCGTGTTCGTGTCCGGGGATGAGGCGACGTGTCGCGAGGTGTCCGCGCTGGTGGGTCCCTCGATCGCCCAGGCGGCGGTCAAGAAAGGGCTCGGCCGCTATACGGCCCGGAGTCTCGCCCATGCGGATGCCTGCGCGCTGATCGAGGAAACCGTCCATACGGCGTTGGTGAACCGCCAGAACTGGCCCGCGCCGTACAAGACCGGCAGCCCGGCGGAGTTCAAGGTGGAACTGTTCACGACGGAGGAGGCCGCGGCGTATATCGGCCGGCCGGGAGTGGAACTGGCGGACCCGCGGACCGTTGTCGCCAGGGGCGAGACCGCGTGGGAGGCATGGGACCGGTTCTGGCCGCTGAAGGAGCCGCCGGTCAGACCGTAACGATCGCGTCCGGCCAGTCGATAAAGTTGCGGGGTTCGAGTTCCGCGGAGACCTGCTCGCGAAGGGGCGCGGTATGGTGCGCCCGGCCATAGAGGCGATTCACCGCGTTGTGGGCCGCGCGCTTGTACGCCTCGGCGAGCGTCGGGTAGTTGAACACGGTGTTGAGGAAATACTCGGGCCCGCCGCCGAAGTGCATCACCGACTGGCCGATGTGGAGCAGTTCCGTGGCCCCCTCGCCGATGATGTGGACGCCCACCAGCCGGTTGTCGGACCGGCGAAAGAGGAGCTTCATGGCGCCGCACCACTCGCCAAGAATCGCCCCCCGCGCTGTCTCGCGCCATAACGCTGTCCCGATGAAGTAGCGCTCCCCCGCCTTTATCAGATCCGCCTCCTGCTGCCCCGCCATGCTGATCTCCGGGATCGTATAGATGCCGTAGGGGATCACCTCGGGGTTCCAGGTGGCAGGGATGCCCAGGGCATTGAGGGCGGCCACGCGGCCCTGCTCCGCCGAGGTCGAGGCCAGGCTTGGGAATCCGATCACGTCGCCCGCCGCAAGGATGCTCGGCACGCTGGTGCGGTGCTCCTTGTCGACGATCACATGGTTGCGATGGTCAAACTCGACGCCGAGTTCCTTGAGCCCGAGGTTTTCCACCACGGGCACGCGGCCCATGGCGAACAGGCACGCGTCGGCCTCGATGCGCCGGCCGTTTTCCAGATCGATGCCCACCCGCGCCGTGGGGTCACCTGCAGGACCGAGGATTTCAATTTTGCTGTACGACGTGCCAAAGGCGAGGTCGATGCCGTTGCGGCGAAGGCTGCCGTAAAGGATCTCGGCGAGGTCCGAGTCGACGAATCCCAGGGGGTTCTCCCGTGGATCGACGAGGATCGTCGGGATGCCGAGCGCTCCGAACATCGAGGCGTACTCGATGCCGATCACGCCGGCGCCGAGGACGATGATCGTATCCGGCAGGGGACGCAGCTTGTTGTCCGACCCAAAGACCGTGTCGCTGTCGAAGACGTTCATGAAGTCGAAGGGGACATCGCCGGGACGTCGGGGACGGGTGCCCACCGCCACCAGGATGTGCTCTCCCTCGATGCCGAGGGTGCCACCGGCGGAGCGTATGGACACGTCGTGGGGTCCCTCGATGCGGCCGGTGCCGACGAAGCGCTGGACGCCATTGAGCTCGAGCCCCTCGCTTACGGTCCGATGCTCAAGGCGGATGACGTGCGACGTCCGCGCCAGCAGGTCCTCCGGACTGACCTTCTCCTTCAGCCGGAAGTCCTCGCCGTAATAGCCGCGCTGGCGATAGCCGGTGAGGAAGAGCACCGCCTCGCGGAGTGACTTGCTGGGGATGGTTCCGGTATTGAGCGCCACGCCGCCGGCAAGGGGATCGCGCTCCACCATGGCGACGCGCGCGCCTTCCTTTGCCGCCGTAATGGCCGCCTTCTGCCCCGCTGGTCCGGAACCGATGACAATCAGGTCGAACCTTTTCGACTTCCCGGCATCATTCAGCGGGATCGCGTCAAAACTGGAACTCGAATTTTCCATTCATCGCTGCCTGACGGGGATCTGCGACTTATAAGGGCGCCATTTGAGAGACAGGCAAGGATATATTTCACCAAACAGAATGTCACGGCGGAATTCCCCCTTTTTGTTTGTGCTGGGAGTGTTCGCTCTGGATGGCTCTTGTGCTCCATCGATCGCAAAGGATGTGACGCGTATGTTTCAGAAGCATGTCATCCCACTGTCGGCGATGCTGGCAGTGGGGCTGCTGGGCGGGTGCGCGGGCACGAAACCAGACCCGGAACCCTCGCAGGACCCCATCGCCGTCCGCCTCGCCTTCCAGCCCACCATCGGCATGGATCGCGCCGCCGTCGAGTCGCTCCTCGGCGAGCCCTCGCACCGGGGCCGTACCAAGGAGGGCCACCTCCATTGCATGTACCTCGTCGGCGTGCCCGACGAGATGATCTATCGCAGCGTCATCTACGACGCGGACGGAAAGGTGATCCGATGGTATCGCTGAGAACGCTGGCAGCCGGATCGCTTGCCGCACTGGCCACCGTGGCCTCCGCCCAGGAGGCCGACGCCCCGGTCCTCCCCGACGCCGAGACAGTCATCCCCCTGAACGCGGCCCAGCCCCGTGGGGCTCTTACCGGCGCCACCATCTTCGTCAATCCCGGCCATGGCTGGATCTGGAACGGCGAGCGCTGGGTCACCCAGCGTAGCACCAGCCATGGCATCATCGAGGACCACAGCAACGCCGAGGCGGTGATGCAGTACCTGGTGCCCTACCTGCACAATGCGGGCGCCAACGTCTATACAACCCGGGAACGCTGCCTGAACACCAACATGGTACTCCTCGAGGCGCAGGACGACGCGGTAAACGTCGTCGGTGCCTGGGACGAAGTCTTCGCCACCGGCGCCTATGGCGGATCCTACCTCGAGGCGCGGACGACCACCGGCGAGCCCGATTCCGTCGCCACCTTTCGCCCCGACATTCCCGCCGACGGCCAATACGCCGTCTACCTCTGGTATCGCCCCTCCATCAATGGGCCCACCGCACCGGACGTCGCCATCGACATTCGCCATTCCGGCGGCACCACCACCTGGACACAGAACCTGAACCACGACGATCGGACCTGGAAGTATGTCGGCTCCTACTGGTTCGAGGCCGGCGCCCCGCTGGAGGAAGCCTCCCTCGTCATCACGAACGCCTCCGAGTACCCGGACCACTACGTGACGATCGATGCGGTGCGCTTTGGCGGCGGCATGGGTTCGATCACGCGCAACGGCAAGCCGAGCGGCAAGCCCCGCTGGGAGGAGTCCGGCATCTACTATGCCCAGTTCGCCGGCTACCAGGAGGAGCACGAGACGCGGCCGTTCAACTCGGTCAGTGCGATGCCGATGCTGGCGGAGCGGGAGATGGAGCCGCACGAGGCCGGCAAGTCCGTCTACATCGGGTGGCATACCAACGCGAGCGGCAGCGACCGAAAGGTCCGCGGCTTCTCGAGCTATATCTACGGCCCGAACTCCTGGGGTCCGGTCACCGACTTCACCGGCTACCCCGGCGGCAACCATCTCTGCCTTACCGTCCACGAGCGCATCATGGAGGTCATCCATGGCGCCTGGGATGCCGAATGGCGTGACATTGGCACCATCTGCCGATGGCTTGGCGAAACGAACCCGCGGAACAACAATGCCATGCCCGCGGCCCTCTTCGAGTACGGCTTTCATGACGACCCGGACGACGCGGCGTATATCCTCGACCCCCGCTTCCGCGATCTCGCGTCCCGTTCCACCTATCAGGGAATCGTCCGTTTCTTCGCCGGGCACATGGAAGGATTCGACAACGGGACTTTCCTGCCCGAGCGGCCGGTCGGCCTGACCATCCGCGCGCGGGACAACAACACGGTGGCGGTCGCCTGGGACGCTCCCCCCTTCGCCAGTGAGGAGGCGCCCCACCTGGGCGACCCCGCCACCGGCTACCGTGTTCACCTCTCGCAAAATGGGTGGGGCTTCGACGAGGGCATCGCGACGCAGGACCGGGAGATGGTCCTCAATGACCTGCCCGGGGACCGCCCGACGTATATACAAGTAACCGCGGAGAACGCGGGGGGACGCTCCTTCCCCAGCGAGACCCTCGTGGTCCGCCCGGCCGGTGACCGGCGCGCGCTCCTGGTCAACGCCTTCGACCGCCTCGACAAGGGACTCAACCTCCTCGCGCCCGACGGCAAGACCGAGCGCGGCATCCTCCGCCACATGAACACCCGCAACTACGTCCTCCAGCATGCGGAGGCGCTCGATGGTTGGGCCCTCGACTCCGCCAGCAATGAATCCATCGGCGCGGGCGATGTCGACCTTTCCGCCTACCAACTGGTCGTGTATCTCCTTGGCCAGGAGGAGGGCGAGACCGTGCTGCCCGTGCCGGAGCGCGAGGCCCTCGCGGCCTACCTCGAGGGCGGCGGCGCCGTCTTCCTCTCCGGCTCGGAAGTCGCCGGAAGCCTCGTCGGCCGCGCCGACGACTGCGGCAAGGAGGTCCTCCACCTGAAGGGCTTTCGCGACGACGCCCGCAGCCACACGCTCGACCTCGGCGGCCGCCGCATCGCCATCGACAACACCAACAACACCATCTACCCGGTGAAGACCCCCGACGCCCTCCTCCCCCAGGACGACGCCGAGGCCTTTATCACCTACGCCACAGGCGATGCCTCGGCCGCCGGCATCGTCTATACGGGCGACCACCGGGTGGCCCTCCTCGGCGTCCCCCTCGAGACGATTGTCGATCCGGCGGACCGCGCTGCGGTTATGGACGCGGCCCTCGCCCGGCTTCTCGACTAGTCGCGGTAGTGCACCAGCAGCGCATTGGCGACGGGGCGTTCGACCCCGTCGCCTCCCGCCGCCCCCGCCTCGTCCGACGGGCTGTTGACCACCTCGCCGTTGATGACCATCGTCGCCGATCCTCCGCTGTCCAGGTCCATGCCGTCCCAGGCGCCGAATTCCACCAGCAACTCGGCCATCTGGCGCTGGTGGATGCCGATACTCCACTGGGGCTGGCGGCCATCCACCGTCAGCAGGATCACGCGGCCGCGATCGCGCGAGACGCCCACGGCGCTGCGGGGATGGCGCTCCAGGTAGTGGCTCTCCTTCCAGTCGAGGGTGAACTCCTCGCCGCCGGGAAAGAGGGCGACCGGATCCTGGACGAACTTGCCGTCCGCCAGGATGCGGGGCCCGGCGCCGATGGCGTGACGAATCGGCTCGAGCGGCTCGCTCGCCGTCAGATGCAGCCGGGCCCGTTCGCCCACCGCGAGGTGCTCCGCCAGCCATTCTCCCTTGTCGTCGCGGCCCGTCAGCACCTGCCGGTCCTCCGGGATGTCGATCCCGGGCTGGTCCCGCCGAATTTCCAGCACCGTCCCCTGGTCGTCGAGGAGCGCCTCCACAACCGGCGAGACGCTGTTTCCCCGCGACGGCTTGCCCCACCGGTGTGTATACAGGCAAAGCCACCCCTCGCCGCAGTCGGAATTCATCATGACGATGGGGGCGCGCTCGCCGCCCGGCGCCTCCACCTCCGCGGTCCAGCTCCAGGCGTCGCTCCACATGCCAATCTCCGGCGTGCCGTCCTCCATGATGGCGAAGGCCGTCCGGTGCTTTGGCGCGATGACGATCTCGCTGTCGATCACGGTAAGGTTCAGGGGCACGCCGCCATGGGTCCAGTAATCACCATTGATGGCGAGAAGGGCGCCCTCCCGGCGGGCGATCTCGCGGACTGGCGCCCGGCCGATCACCTCCCCCCCGCCGAGCGCCACCTGGAAGGACACCTCGGGTCGGGTGGCGTCGATCACCAGCGCATGGAGGCGCATCGGGTCGTCGGTCACGCGGCGTATATACTCGATGCCGGGGCGGATGGTCTGGCGCTCCTCTTGGACAATGGCGCCGAGGGGCTCCGACGGGAAGTCCGGCTCCTGGGCGAGGGCTCCGCCGGTCAGCGCCAGCAGAACGGTCACTGCGGGAAAGCGCCGCATGGTCAGATCCCCTCTGGAAGGAAGATCGCGGAGATGTCGTCGAGCACGATGCTGCCGTCGCGCTTGGCGGCCTCCTGGGGCTGGACGAGATAGATGCTGACGAGGCGGAGCGGGGGCTGGGGCGCGGTGGCGCCGCCGCGGAGGCTCGGCGCGTTCTTCACCGGGCTCTTCACGAACCGCCACTCGTCTGCCCAGTTGATCCCGTTGGCGGAGTCGGTAAAGTCGAGCTTGTAGACGGTCCCGGTGGAGTCGACGAAGTCGCCGCGGAGCCACTGGCCCTGGCCGTCGCCGTAGACCCAAACGCCAACCTCCATGGCATCGTCGGGGATCGCGAGGTCCAGGTTCAGGCCGATCTTGGTGATGCCGCCGCCGGCCATGCCGTAGTCGATCTGCCAGGCGCCCGGGGCCGAGCGGACGACCTCGCTCTCCACCGACAGACCCGTGACATCGTCCTTCACCCGCAACAGTTCGAGTCCATCGGGCAGGTAGCCGTCGGGGATCGTATCGAGGGAGGCCAGGATCGACGTGCGGTACTCGCCGGCGGCGACCGGCATGGAGGCGAAGGCACCTCCGGGGAACATGACCTCCACTCGGCCGGTGCCCGGGCGCAGGGCACGAAGGGTGCGGCTTGCCGGGTCATGCTCGAGAAAATCGGGAATCGTGAAGCCGGTTGGCCGCGCCCCGGAATAGAACCGGCCGCCGTCCTCGTCGTACACATCGAGCGCGTATTGCTCCTCGCCGCCGACCTCCATCAGCAGCGCCTCGGGCATGAACTCCGCCCAGAACGGCTCGCGTACAATCAGTTCGCCCCGCCCCTCGACGCCGCGGTGCCGCGCGCGGGCGGTCACCCGATATAGACCTGCGGACTCCACCAGGACCGAGGTACCTTCGACCTCCGCCTTTCCTCCGCCCAGTAGCCCCCCCATGCCGCGCTTCTCGATTTCGAGGACGATCGTGTCCCGCAGGTCAACCATCTCGCCGGAGGTGTCGAGCGCCTTGGCCCCAAAATCGACCTCCGAGCCGGCGGGCACCACCGCCCGGCTCGGGCGGAGCCGCAACTCCACCGGCGGACCCAACGGGGCCGACCGCCGCACCATCAGCGCGTTCGACACCGCCCGCGGCCCCGCGGCGTCCGAGGGAAAGTTCACCACCTCGCCCTCGACCACCATCGTCGAGCTCCCGCCGCCGTCAAAGTTCAGCGCGTGCGTGCATCCGAGCTCGCGCATGATCTCCGCCAGCTCGATCAGGCTCACGCCAACGCTCCGGCGCGTCTGGCGCCCATCCACCGTCACCATCACCACGGTGTGGCCGTCCTCGTGGATGCCGATGGCCGTTCGGGGGTGGAGATCAGTGGCGAAGGTCTCGCGACTCCCCTCCTCGACGGCCCAACGGACCGGGTCGCTCTCGCCATCGATGAGGATGCGCGGGATGCCCCCGAGGATCCCCTGGACGACGCCCGGGAGGTTTCCGAACTCCGCCTCGAGTTCCAGCGCGTCCCCCTCGTCGATCCAGTCCGGAACGCCCCCGCGAAAGCCCACCACGATCGTCTCGCGGCTCATCCGCATCGGCGTGTCCGGGGTCACGCCGCCGACGATCACCTGGGCGGGATCGTTGGGAAGCCACTGGCCGCCGGGGTTGCTCAAGACCACGCAGTCGAACGAGGTCCACTCCTCGGCGGGGATGCGCTCGATGGGCCATGTATAGACGACCGATCGGGTCTCGTCCTCGGGAAAGTTGATCTTCTCGATCTCGACGCTGTTGCCGTCCTCGTCGCGGAGCACCACACGGAAATCCGGCAGGCCGATATACAGGCCACCGAGGTCGTCCCAGGCGAAGACGGACCGGGCGTACTCACCCCGGCGCCAGGGGCCTTTCCAGATGATGCCCTCGTCGATGAAGGGGCCGATGGGATCGGCGTTTGCTCCCCAGAAATCCGCGTTCGTTGCGGCCAGCACGCGCGAGTCGGTGGACGAACTGCGACCGGCCATGGACGGCACGGTCTCGCGGGCGAAGAACCGCTGCTCCGCCTTCACCGTGTCCAGCTCGATGCCTTCCCCGGTGGTGTCCACGATCAGGGCATTGATGGTAAGCGGACCGAGATCCCGCGATTCGAAGGAGTGGACCACGCCGGGGGCGATGTCGCGCTCGAACTCGACCGCTGCGCCGTCCGTGTATCCCGCCGTCATGGGAAAGCGAGGGGGCTCGGCGGCTGAAGGTGTGTTGATCGCGGCGTGCATCGCCAACGCGGGCACGGAAGCCCAAGTGATCCGGCCGGTCTTGACCATCGAAGCAGCCTTTCTCGCGGGGGGGGCTGGGAATTCCCAGCACCGCACCCGCAACAGCGGCTGAAGGCAACGAAAAGGGGACCGACTAGGGCGTGGCCGGGTGGGCCTCGGCGGTGGGAGCGGAGACGGGCTCCGCGGCGAAGCTTCCGCCGTGAAGGAACCGCCCCGCCAGCGCGGCCGTCTCGGCGCTGAAGACCAGCGGGCCGTGTGGGGCACGTACGAGGCGGAAATCGTCCATGCCCTCCAGATGCGTTTCCTCCACACGCACGACCCGGTCGTTGTCGCCGGGGATCAGGGAGTTGAATCCGCGATGGGTGCCGGTGCCCCCCGCGATGATGCCGAGGCGGGTTTCCTCCGGCAACCGGCCTGCCCGCGCGGCAAGGCCCTCGTCTCCAGCGCGCAATTGCCGGGCGGCCGCCCCAAACAGCAGCGGGAACGCCGGCCCGATCCTGCGGTCCAACTGGCTCGCGATCCATACGCCCTGGTTCGGAGGACCGATCATCACCACGTTCGCCAGCCGGGGTACCTCGTCATGATTCACCGCCCACCGCAGCAAGACCCCACCGAGCGAGAAGGTGACCACATCGAGCGGCCCCGCGCCGAAGCTCCGGAGGTACCGGGCAAGGCGGGCGGCGTTACTCGGGATATCGTACCGGTAGGATGGATAGGAAAACAACCTCGTCACAAACCCCTGACGGTCCAGCCGCCTGCGCAGCGGCAGCATCCCAAAGGAGGGCATCAACAGGGGCGGAACGAGCACAACCATGGGGGCGATCCTTTCCTGCCATCCGACAGGGCATCTTTCGTTCCTTCCCCCTTCCCTCAGAGGACGCCAAATGCTTGCGTTGCTCGTGGCATCGTTATTGAATACTCTCCTGTCCAGAAAGAGAACCCGGGTTGCCAACGTCACCCATGAGCGATACCACCCGCCTAACGGAGGCTGACGGCCTGCGCGAAGAAAACGCCCGTCTTCGTGCGGAACTGGACGCTTTACGCCCGGCCCGGGAACTCATCGAGAACCTCGCGGAAGATTTTCCCGGTGGAATCTACCAATGCCGCCTGGAACCGGATGGCCGATTTTGGATGCCCTATGTCAGTGATCGGCTCTGCGAACTGCTCGGTGTGACCCGCGAGGAGGTGACCCGGGACGCCTTCGCCGCCTTCGCGCGGGTTTTCCCCGAGGGGTTCGAGCACTACCGCGAGGCCGTCCTCGCCTCCGCACGAGATCTCTCCCCGTGGCAATATGGTGGGGCGGTGACCGACTCCGGCGGGACCCGCTGGCTGGAATCGCGGTCCCGGCCCCGTCGCCAGCCCGATGGCGCCGTTGTCTGGGATGGGATCGCGCTGGATACGACCCACGAAAAGCTCCTCGAGAAGGAAGTCCGCGACCGGGAACAAGTCCTTCGCGAGACAAACGCCCTGGGGCACATCGGCGGCTGGACCTACGACGTGGCCACGGGGGTTGGCCACTTCGAGGACACCGCTCGCAAGATCTTCGACCTGCCTCCCGGCTTTCAAATCACAGCGGCAAACGCCTTCGAGTTCTATCCGGATCCCTACCGCACAATCGCCGAGAAGTCCTTCTCCCTCCTTCTCGAAACGGGGGAAGGTTACGACGTCGAGTTGCAGGCGGTCACCTGCAAGGGGCGGCGCATATGGATTCGTTGCATCGGGCGGGCGGAGATGGCGGACGGGCGCCCGGTCCGTATTTACGGCGCCCATCAGGACATCACCGACCGCAAGGTTTACGAGCTCGAACTGGCCCGCCGCGACGCCCAGCTCCAGCGTCTCATCGACCATGCGGACACCGCCATGATCCTCCTCGACCCAAAGGGGCGCATGGTCCACTGCAACCGCGAGGCGGGCCGCATCCTGGATGTCGAGCCCCGCTTCCTCATGCAGCAGCCCAGGTGGCAATGCCCGGGGAATTTCGTCAATGTGGCCGGCGAGCCCATCCCCGAGCAGGACTGCGTCATCTATCGTGCCGTCTACCTCGGCGAGGAGACCCGAGGCGCCCTCGCGGGGGTGATCAACCACGACGGCAGCGTCACCCGCTGGGTCCTGATCAGCACCTCGATTGACCGCGATCAGGGGGGCGCCCCGCAGCTCATCGTCGTCACCCTCACGGACATTACGGCCCTGCGCGAAACGCAGGAGGCTCTCCGCCTGATGAACGAGCGCCTCCGGCTCCACATCGACAATGCCCCCCTTGCCATCATCGAGTGGGACGGCGACTGGCGATGCATCCGGTGGTCCAAGGGCGCCGAGAACATCTTTGGCTGGACCGCCGAAGAAATGATCGGCCTCGACGTCTTCGAGATGGGCATCGTCCACGAGGATGACCTCCTCGGGGTCCGGCTCATCACCGAGCAACTGATGGGCGCCGAGGTCTTGTCGAACCAGAACCACAATCGGAACTACACGAAGGATGGGCGCGTGCTCGAGGTGTTCTGGTACAACTCGACCCTGATCGGGGAATCCGGCCGCGCTGCATCGATCCTCAGCTTCGCGCTCAACATCACCAAGCGCGTCGAGGCCGAGCGGGCCCTCGAAGCCAGCCAGGGCATGCTCGAAACCATCCTCAACACGATCCCCTCGCGGGTCTTCTGGAAGGATGCCACGGGGCGCTTCCTGGGCGGTAACACGTGCTTCCTCGAAGACATCGAGATGCGCTCCGCAGAGGACTTGGTCGGCAAGCGCGATGCGGACTTTCTCCCGGTCGAAGTGGCCAGGCGCCACGAAGAGGAGGACCGGCGCGTCCTCGATTCCGCGGGTCCTCTTCCTCCGGTCGAGGAGAAGATCACCTTCGCGGGCGGAAACCAGCTCCACATCCGCAAGATCAAGATTCCCATGCGCGACGATGGCGGTCGCATATTTGGCATCCTTGGCGTTTATGAGGATATTCGGGAGCAGAAAGCGATCGAGGCGCGGGAGAAGGCGCTCGAGGAGCACATGCAGCAGGCCGCGAAGTTGGAAAGCCTGGAGATCCTCGCCGGGGGCATCGCCCACGACTTCAACAACCTGCTGGTCGGCATCCTGGGCGCCGCGGGATTGGTCCTCGCCGAGCTCCCCTCCGGCGCCTCCGTCCGTCCCACCGTCGAACTCATCGAGACATCCGCTCGAAAGGCCTCGGAGTTGACCCACCAGCTGCTCGCCTACTCCGGCCGCGGCAAGATCATGGTCGACTTTTTGGACCTTAGCGAGTTCATCGCCGACAATCGACCCCTCGTCGAGGCGTCTGTTTCGCGCCGCGTCCGGCTCGCCTTCCAACTCGCCAAGGACCTCCCGGCAATCCGCGCCGACGGCGCCCAACTCAGCCAGATCCTCATTAACCTCGTGATCAACGCCTCCGAGGCCATGGAGGACTCCGACGCCTTCCTAGATATCAGTACCTGGCTGACGGATAATCCAGCCAGCGAGACCAACCTGATCCTTGGCGATATCGAAGGCGGCAGGGCCTACGTCTGCATGTCGGTGCGTGATTCGGGACCTGGCATCAGCCCCGAAGTCCTCAAGAAGATCTTCGACCCCTACTTCACGACCAAGAAGCACGGCCACGGCCTTGGCCTCGCCGCCGTCCTCGGCATCGTCCGATCCCACGATGGCTTCATTCGTGTCGATCCGGCGGAGAGCCGCGGCACAATCATGACCGTCGGCTTTCCTGCCACCGCGGAAAAAGCCCGCAGGCGCCCCACACCCCCCGCGCCAACCCTCAAGATTTCCATGCGCGGCACCGCTCTGGTCATCGACGACGAGCCTCCGGTCCGCCATGTTGTCCAGCGGCTCCTGGAACGCCTCGGTTTCGATGTCATCACCGCCGAAGACGGCCGCAGGGGCCTCGATACCTTCGTCCTCCACCACAAGAAGGTCAGCCTCGTCATGCTCGACCTCACCATGCCGGAACTCTCCGGTCGCGAGGTCCTCGAGGGCATTCGGGAGCTCTCGCCCACCATGCCGGTTCTCCTCATGAGCGGTTACAGCGAGGAGGAAACGATCCATGACATAAGCGGCCGCGGCGCCATCGCCTTCCTGCAAAAGCCCTTTTCGCCCTCGGACGTTTCGGCCAAGATTCGCGATATCCTTTCCGCCAGCCGCATGCGCTGAGTTCTGGTCTCCGGATCCGACCCCCGGTATCCGCCCGGGCGAGGAACTCGTTGCCTCGCCCCGTGGCTCTGACGCATTTGCTCCCCCGCCCAACGGAAGAACTTCCTCTTCTCCCACCCCAACGCGAGCGTCCCGCCCCCATGGCTGAACAGTTTATCTTCACGATGTACGGTCTGAATCGGCACTACGGCCAGAAGCATGTCCTCAAGGACATCAACCTCAGCTTCTTTCCGGGGGCCAAGATCGGCATCGTCGGCGAGAACGGCTCCGGCAAGTCGACGGTCCTGCGCATCATGGCCGGCGTCGACCAGGACTACCAGGGCAAGGCAGACCTCACGAAGAACTTCACGCGGGGCTACGTGGCGCAGGAGCCGAGGCTCGACGAGGAGAAGAACGTCCGCCAGAATCTCGAGGCCGCCTTCGCCACCATCGTCTCCGACCTCAACGAGTACGACGAGATCACCGCAAAAATGGGCGAAGACCTGAGCGACGACGAGATGCAGAAGCTCATGGATCGCATGGCGGAACTCCAGGACCGGCTCGACGCGGCCGACGCCTGGAACCTCGACCAGAAGATCAACCAGGCCTGCGAGGCTCTCGTCCTTCCGCCCGACGACCGCATCGTCGCCACGCTCTCCGGCGGCGAAAAGCGCCGCGTTGCCCTCGCCCGCATCCTCATGGAGCAGCCCGACCTCCTCCTCCTCGACGAGCCCACCAACCACCTCGACCCGGTCACCGTCGACTGGCTCGAGCGCCAGCTCTCCGACTACCCCGGCACCGTCATCATCGTCACCCACGACCGCTACTTCCTCGACAACATCACCAAGTGGATCCTCGAGCTCGACCACGGCGCGGGCATTCCCTTCGAGGGGAATTACTCGGGCTGGCTCTCGCAGAAGCTCCAGAAGCTGGCCCAGGACGAGAAGAAGGACTCGCCGCGACGCCGGGCCCTCGAGCGCGAGTTCAAGTGGATCAAGATGAGCACCGGCGACCGCCACGACCTCCAGCGGTCGCGACTCGCCGAGTATGAGCGCCTCGTCGCCGAGGAAAGCGCCGCCAACAAGAAGGAATCCGCCGTCATCCAAATCGCCCCGGGCCCCCACCTCGGCGACCAGGTCCTCGAGTTCGACAACGTCACCAAGGGCTACAACGGAGTGAACCTGATCGAGAACCTGACATTCAACCTTCCGCGGGCGGGTGTCGTGGGCGTGATCGGCCCCAACGGCGCCGGCAAGACGACCCTTTTTCGCATGATCGTTGGCAGGGAGCAGCCCGATGCCGGCGAGATCCGAGTCGGCTCCACCGTCGAGATCAGCTACGTCGACCAGGAGCGGTCGACCCTCACCGGCGACCACACACTTGTGGAGGAAATCGGCGGAGGGAACGACGAGATCGACGTCGCTGGCCGCATGGTCCCCGTCCGCCAGTACCTCTCGCGGTTCGGCTTTCGCGGCCAGGACCAGCAGAAACCGGTCAGCCAGTTCTCCGGAGGCGAGCGCAACCGCGCCAACCTCGCCAAGCTCCTCCGCGAAGGCGGCAACCTCCTCCTCCTCGACGAGCCCACCAACGACCTCGATGTCAACACGCTCCGGCTCCTCGAGGAAGCGATCCTCAATTTCTCCGGCTGCGTCCTCGTCATCAGCCACGACCGGTTCTTCCTCAACCGCATCTGCACCCACACCCTTGCATTCGAGGGCGACGGCCAGGTGCGCTGGTACGAGGGCAACTATGAGGAGTACGAGACCTGGCGGGAGAAGGAAATCGGCTCGCGGCTCTTTGAAGACCGCCGCGGCAAGTACCGCCGTATTGTCTAGACAAGCAGCGGAGGCCCGCCTTCAGCCCCCCAGCTGCTGGCGGGCCTTCTGCAACGCCGAACCAATGACCTGGTGCATGTCGAAGTACTTGTACTCCGCCAGCCGGCCGCCAAAGATCACGTTCCCTTCCTCTCGGGCCATCTCCTGGTACTTTGCCAGCACCGCCCGGTCCTCCGGCGCGTTGACCGGATAGTACGGCCGGTCGTTGTCCACCTGCGAGTACTCGCGGACGATCACGGTGCGCTGAGGCGTGTGCCTCTTTTCCAGGTGCAGATGCCTGGGCTCGTGGATGCGTGTATACGGGACGTCGAGGTCGGCGAAGTTCATCACCGAGGTGCCCTGGAAGTCCTCCTTGTGGAGGAGTTCGAGTTCGAACCGGACGGAGCGCCAGTTGAGCCGGCCGTGGGCGTAGCCGAAGTAGCGGTCGATCGGGCCTGTATAGACGATGCGCCTGGCCCTGCGGGCGAGGTCCTCGCGGTCCGCGAGGAAGTCCACCCCGAGCTCGACCGGCACGCCGTCCAGGAGCCGATCGAAGATCGGTGTATAGCCGCCGATGGGGATGCCCTGGTAACGGTCGTTGAAGTACGAGTCGAAGAACGAGGTGCGGAAGGGCAGGCGCGTGAGGACCGAGGCGGGGATCTCCCGCGGGTCGCGGCCCCACTGCTTGATGGTATATCCCTTGAAGAAGGCCTCGTAGAGTTCGTGGCCCATGAGGCTGAGGGCCTTCTCCTCGAAGTTGGCGGGCTGGGCGATGGGTTCGCGCTTCGATTCCAGGAACGCCTCCACTTCGTCCGGCCGGAGGTTCACGCCAAAGAACTGGTTGATGGTGCCGAGGTTGATCGGCATGGCGTAGACGCGGTCGCGGTGCGTCGTCAGCACGCGGTGCTGATAGCGGTTAAACTCGGTGAACCGGTTGATGTACGCCCAGATTTCCGGCGAATTGGTGTGAAAGATATGCGTTCCGTATTGGTGAACGTTGATGTTCGTTCCTTCGTAATCGTAGGAGTAGCAATTGCCGCCAAGGTGGGAACGCTGGTCGAGGACGAGGACCGAGCGGCCCGCCTCGCGGGCCTGTTGGGCGAAAACCGCCCCGAAGAATCCGGCTCCGACAATGAGGTAATCGTACACGAATCAATGTCCTTCGGGATAGCGGCGTGACGAATCGGTCGCTGGCGGGACCGTGGCAAGACGATTCCCCGGGGCGGCCCGGTCCGGGCTGCACTCATCTTGCGCTTATTGGGAACCACACGGGCAGGCCGCCCCCTGGGCGCCCGTTCATGGTACAACCACAATCGCGGAGACGTGCATGAGTGAAAAGATCGCAGTCATCTTTGGAGCCACCGGGGGGGCCGGATCCGCCCTTGCCCGTCGCCTGGGCAAGAACGGCTGGCAGCTGGTTCTCGCGGGACGAAACGGCGAGAAGCTCGAGGCGCTCGCCGGCGAGGTTGGCGGCAAGCCCCTGATCGCCGACGCCACCAAGCCCGACGAGGTTGACGCCACCATCGACAGGACGACGAAGGAGACCGGCGTGCCCACCGCGGTGGTCAACTGTGTCGGCTCGATCATCATCAAGCCCGCCCACCTGACCAAGGACGAGGAGTGGCACGAGACGATCGACCTGAACCTGAACACGAGCTTTTACATTGTGCGGGCGGCGGCGAAGGCGATGCGCAAAGGGGGCGGCGCGATCGCCCTTTGCACGACGGCCGCCGCGCTCATCGGCATCTCCAACCACGAGGCGATCGCGGCGGCGAAGGGCGGCGTCATCGGCCTGATGCGAGCCGCGGCGGCCAGCTACGCCCGCTCGGGCATCCGCGTCAACGCCGTCGCCCCCGGCCTTGTCGAGACCGAAATGGCCCGCAAGATCACCGAGAACGACGCCGCCCGCAAGTTCTCCCTCGGCATGCACCCCATGGGAAGGCTCGGCACCGCGGACGACGTCGCAAGTGCCCTTGCCTGGCTGATCGACCCGGAGCAGTCCTGGGTCACGGGCCAGGTCCTCGGCGTCGAGGGCGGGCTATCATCCCTCAAGGACCACTGATACCCATGCTCCGCACCCATGAGTCGCGCACGAGGATCGACGCCCCGGCGCGCTTCGCCTTTGATTGGCACACGCGGCCGGGTGCCTTCGAACGCCTCGCCCCCCCCTGGGAGGAACTCCGCGTTGTCCGCAAGAGCGGCGGCATCAGGGACGGCGACGAGCTCGTCTTCAAGATCCGCATGGGGCCGGGGGTCTGGTGGACATGGCACGCGCGGCACTTCGGCTACGAGGAGGGCGTGCGCTTCTGCGACGAGCAGATCCGCGGCCCCTTCGCCGTCTGGAAGCACGAGCACCGCTTCGATCCCATCGGCGACGAGCAGTGCGAACTGGTCGATACGGTGGAGTACTCCCTGCCGCTGGAGCCCCTCGGACGCCTGGCACCAAAATGCCTCACGGAGGGCAAAATTCAGGCGATGTTTGCCTACCGGACGGCCGTGACCAAGCGCGACATCGAACGGCACTGGAAGGCGCAGGCGCCGCCCCTGCGGGTGGCCATGACGGGATCATCGGGGCTGGTGGGGTCGACTCTGACGCCGTTTCTCACCGCTGGAGGCCACGCGGTGGTTCCGATGGTGCGGTCGAAACGGAAGGCGGCGGAGACGCCCGGAGCCGTCCATTGGTCGCCCCGCGAAGGGCTTTCCGCCGAGTCCCGCCGCGCGCTGGACGGCATCGACGCGGTTGTGCACCTTGCCGGCGAGTCGATCCTCGGCGTGTGGACGGCCGACAAGAAGCGCCGCATCCGCGACAGCCGGGTGGAAGGCACCCGGGCCTTGTGCGAGGGGCTCGCCGCCCTCGAGCACAAGCCCAAGGTCCTGGTCTGCGCCTCCGCTGTTGGGTTCTATGGCGACCGGGGCGACGAGGAGATCACCGAGGAGTCCGCCTCCGGCGAGGGGTTCCTCGCGGAGGTGGCACGCGAGTGGGAGCAAGCCACCGCACCCGCCCGCGAGGCAGGCATTCGCGTGGTCACCATCCGAATTGGCGTCGTCCTGAGCCCGAAAGGGGGGGCCCTCGCCGCCATGCTGCCCGCGTTCAACTTCGGGGTCGGCGGCCGCCTCGGCGCCGGACATCAGTACATGAGCTGGATCGCCCTCGACGATCTTGTAGGTCTCTTTCACCACGCACTCGTCAACGACGCCGTCCAGGGACCGGTGAACGGAACGGCACCGAACCCGGTGAGGAACCGGGAACTGACCGCCACGCTCGCCAGCGTGCTCAACCGTCCCGCCTTCCTTCCAGCCCCACGCTTTGCCCTCTCCGCCCTCCCCGGCGGCATGGGCACCGAGGTCTTCCTCGCCTCCCTCCGCGTCCTTCCCCAAAAGGCCCAACAGACCGGTTACGAATTTGCACTTCCAGACCTCGAAGCCGCGTTGCGGCACCTCCTGGGGCGACAACGCCCCACACCACCTAACGCCGCAAAGGCCACCACCAGGAGCCGCCGTTGAAGACCGAAGTCACCCAAGCACCCAAGAACCTGATGGAGCAGATGCGTGCCAACGACGGGCGCACGCTCCTGGAGATCACGGCCAAGGCGCCCACCCTGATCGTCTTTCTTCGCCACAGCGGCTGCACCTTCTGTCGCGAAACGCTCGGCGATCTGGTTCGCCATCGCGCCCGGATCGAAGAGAAAGGGACGCAGATCGTACTCGTCCACCTGGGCCCGGAGTCCTCCGCCGGAAAGTTCATCGCCCGCTATGGCCTTGGGGATTTGCCTCGGATCAGCGATCCCGAGCGTCGCCTTTATCAGGCTTTCCAATTGCCCCGCGCCACCCTCGGCCAACTCTTTGCCCCCACGGTCTGGGTGCGCGGAGTCGCCGCCGTCCTCCAGGAGGGTCACTTCGTCGGCATCCCCGACGGCGACCCCTTCCAGATGCCCGGGAGCTTCCTCGTCCACGGGGACCGCATCCTGAAGGCCTTCCGCCATCAATCCGCCGCGGACCGTCCCGACTACGAAGACATGGCGTCCTGCGATCTCATGAGTGCCTGACACCGCCCTCCCCCGCAAAACCGATGTTGTTGTGATTGGGGCGGGGCTTGCCGGCCTCGCCTGCACCCATCATCTCCACCGCCAAGGCATCGAGGCACACCTGCTCGAGGCGCAGCCGGGCCCGGGCGGCCGTGTCCAGACCGACCGGCACCCACAGGGGTATCTCCTCGATCGCGGCTTTCAGGTCCTCTTCACCGCCTACCCGGAGTGCGAGCGGATGCTCGACTACGCGTCCCTCCGGGTGCGCCCCTTCCACGCAGGAGCGATCATCCGTTGTGAAGGGCGTTTCCACCGGGTGGCCGACCCGCTTCGTCATCCGGGAAACCTGTTCGATACGTTGAATGCCCCAATCGGGTCGTTTCAGGACAAAATAAGGGTACTGAAGATTCGTCAACGGGCCCTCTCCTTCAACCTTAAGGGCATCTTTCGACGCCCGGAAGTGACCACCGAGCAACTCCTCAGGGAAATGCGCTTCTCCTCGAGGATGATCGAGGGGTTCTTCCGGCCGTTTCTGGGGGGGATCTACCTCGAGCGCCCGCTGAGGACCTCGAGTCGCCTTTTCGATTTTGTCATGCGCATGTTGATCCTTGGGGAAACCGGAGTTCCGGAGGAGGGGATGGGCGCCATT
>CAYQTO010000047.1:0-7689 GCA_964420455.1 uncultured Candidatus Sumerlaeota bacterium
TTCGATGCCTATTATCGCCGGCCCCGACCTTTATCCGTTAGTTGATGTGGAGAGCATGACCATGGAGCAGCAGAACGAGTTGCTTGATCGGCATGTCGAAGACTTCATCGCTGGGCGTACGCGGCAAGACGGGTCTATAGACTTAATTACTATGGGTGGAGTATTTTACACTGCGGTGGAGTTTCATATAGGTATCCGAAACAGTTTCTTTCAGATTCCCGATGCACTTCGTAACAACTGGTCGACCGCATCAATCGGTCTGGAGGAACGCGAGTTCACCTTCATTTCCCCCTTTCCGCCGGACGATTCCGACCAGTAGTCATCCCCCGAGGAAGGCACACCCGCCCAAGCCGTCGCATTCGCCCCGGAGGCCCGGGCGAACGGGCCTTGCCTCGCGTGCCGCGCCTGTTGCTCCCTCGCCATCATTCGGCATAAGGGAGCATCCATGCGTTCGTCATACCTGCTGGGGTCTTGTCTCCTGATCACGGCCTTCGCCCATGCGGGCGGGACCAGCACCTGGACTCCCCTCTCCCCGCTCCCCCCCGGTTTGGACATTGGCGGCGTGTTCGAGCAGGCCTCCGTCCGTCACCGCGGGTTTGTTTACACGGTGCTCGAGGACTTCGGCCGCCGGGAGGTCTGGCGCACCATTGATGGCATCGACTGGACCCGCGTGAATGACGAAGCCCCCTGGGAACTCAACCAGCCCTTTGGGTTCACCTCCCTCGGCGATCATCTCCTGGTGGTGGATGGCAACCGGACGGTCACCGGCCCGGCGGGCGTCCCCGAGGCTTTTCTGTCCACGGACGGTGTTGCCTGGTCCCGTTGGGAGATCCCCGGGGCCTTCGACGCGCGGGACTCCTTTCCCCTGGTTGCCTTCAACGGCCGCGCCTGGCTCCTTGGCGGCAACGGCGTCCAGGACGGACCCTCGCCCCCGATCGGCGTCCCCCCGGAACGCAACGACGTCTGGTCGACCGCCAACGGGATCGACTGGCGCCGCGAGCCCGACGCCCCCTGGGCACCCCGCTTCCTCCACATGGCCGTCGTCCACGCCGGTCGCCTCCATGTTCTCGGCGGCGTCCGCCAGGACTTCTTCACCTTCGAACTGATTCAGCATACGGACGTCTGGTCGACGGCGGACGGCGTCACCTGGCGCGAGGAAACCGCATCCGCCCCGTTCGGACCGCGCTGGCTCGGGTCCACCGTTTCCTTCAGCGGCGCGCTGTACCTGATTGGCGGCAACCAGGAGCTCCCCGCCATCGGCCAGGTGTGGCTGAACGACGTGTGGCGTTCGGTGGACGGCGCGACGTGGGAACTCGTGACGGAGAACGCGGTGGGGCTGACGCCGCGGGCGCGGGCGGGCGCGGTGGCGATCGGGCGCCGGCTCTTCCTTATTGGCGGCGTCGGACCGGAGGCCGCCGACCCCGCCATTGTCTATACGGACGCACCGATCCCCCCCGCCACCGGTTTCGTCGGGTACTAGTGGCGGCTCACGGCCCGAAGCGGAAAATGTCCCCCGCGCTCACAGTCCCGTTCGTCGGGTCGTAGGGCATGTAGTAGCGGTTGGGCTGGACCGCCGGGTCGTCGTCGAACTGGAGCGCGCGGTCCGGCCCGTAGCTGATGAGGAACCAGCCAAGCCCGGCGGGGTAGGAGTCGCGGATGCGCTTGCCGTTGGCCAGCTCGAAGGAGATCGGCACCTCGAAGATGCCCCGGGGCGAGCCGCCCAACACCGGCTCCGTCTCCTGATAGATATACTGGAGGAACTTCTGGTTATTGCTGCTGACGTCGCCGGAGACCTTGAAGGGGTCGCGGATGAGCGGGTCGGTGATATACGCGACGGGGGTGCTGAGGCGCGAGAGGCCGATGGGCTCGTCGATCAGGCCCAGGGGGAAGACCGGCTGGGTGGGGTAGCGGTTCTCGTCCACGTGGTAGGCCTCGATGGCGGTGGCGAGGGATCGGTGGTCCGCCAGCACGCGGCTCACCTTCGAGCGTGTCTGCGCCTCGAGAAAGTTGGGGACCGCGATGGCCGCCAGGATGGCGATGATGGCGACGACAATCAGCAGTTCGATGAGGGTAAAGGCACGGCGGCGCATCGCGGGTCTCCCTTGGGGTTGGTTTCGTAGCTCGTGGGCGGGCGTTTCGGCGGGGGATTACTCGAGCTGGCCACTGCCGGAGACGCGAATCACGTCGCCCCGGCTGATGGTGCCGTTGGTCGGGTCATAGATGACGCCGGCCTCGGCGCTGCCGAACTGCAGGCCCACCGAGTTGTCCGGCCCCTGGGACGCGACATACCAGTCGATCTCGGTGCTGAAGCCGCGATCGGTGAGAACCTGGTACTGGCCCGAGTGTTCCCGGCTGCCGTCCTCCCGTTCGAGGAAGGTCACGTAGTCGAAGACGCGATAGCGGGGATATTCCGGGCCGCTGCCGTCCGGGTTGATGCGCCAGTCGCTCAATTCCACGTCATCGCCAAAGACGTCGTCAGGGATCGACGTGATGTAGGCGATGGGGGTGGTATAGGCGACCCAGCGGCGCTCGATGACGTCGAGGCCGATGGATCGCGAGACCTTGTTGTAGTCGACGCGGTAGGACTCGACGGCGGTGGCGATGGTGCGGAGGTCCGCCTTGGCGCGGCTGACCTTCGATCGGGTCTGCGCCTCCAGAAAGTTGGGGACGGCGATCGCCGCGAGGATGGCGATGATCGCGACGACGATGAGCAGTTCAATGAGGGTGAAGGCGCGGCGTGTCATGGGTTGGAGCACTCCAATGGTCTTGGGAGAACGGTTAACGATAACTCCCTCCCCAATGCAAGCCCTTTATTCTTGGAAAATCATGGGGCCGGACAAACCGGGGCCGCCAAAGGGGGCGATTCATGTGGAGCGCCGCCCGGAGGGGAGCTCCGGGCGGCGCGGGTCCTTCGCTTGCATGCTGCAGAGCCGGTCGCGGCCACCGGGTCAGCTGTTGAGCGTCCGCCCACCCGGGCCCGGCCGGAACATGTTGCCATCGCTCACGGTCCCGTTCGTCGGGTCATAGAACACGTCGATATTCAACCGATCGCCCCCGTCGCGGTCGGCGTCGCCGTCCGGCCCCCAGGACCAGAGGATGTAGGCCGTGCTGGGCGGAAAAAGTTCGTAGGCGCCCGGAAAGGAGCCAAACAGGTCCTCGATGATCCAGTACTCGTAGAAGGTGTTGCCGGGGCCGATGTAAGGGTTCGGGGCGGGGTCGGGCGCGCGAAAGAAGTCCAGCGGGACGGTGGTCATGTAGGCGATGGGGGTGCTGAGTCGGCCGGCGTAGGCCATCCAGCCGCGTCCGATGGTGTTGAAGGGGCTGTTGGGGTAGTCGTTTGGCAGTTCGGCGGTGGGGGGGTACTTGGCGTGGTCGACGCCGTAGGCCTCGAGGGCGAGGCTGACCGAGCGGAGATCCGCCGCGACGCGGGAGACCTTGGCGCTGGTCTGCGCCTCGAGGAAGTTGGGGACGGCGATCGCCGCGAGGATGGCGATGATGGCCACGACGATGAGGAGTTCGATGAGGGTAAAGGCGCGTTTCATCGCTTACGACTCCTTGGGAATTGGACTGGTCCAACGATATCGATACCATCCCGGCTATGCAAGCTGAGTTGAGAGATTTGCGCTTCGCCGCACACCGAGGCAGCCGGGGCCGAGACTGGATCGGCCCGTTTCCAGATCCACGAAGGGATCGCCGATTTTGGCAATGTTGAGGCGGAACTCTTGACAGGCGGTGGAAGGGTCCGCGCCCCCCCTGCCTCCCCCTCTCCAGGCAAGGGAGGCTTTCTTCTCGGCGTTCGCTCTGGACCAACACTTTCGCTTGCCGGTCCGGGTCTGCTGGCTCCTTTTTCTCCCCGAGATTTACCGGGCCGGTCTGCCACGCGATGCTTGATTCCACGGGTGTCCAGCCGCTTTCGCTCCCGCGATTCCGTAATCCCCGCTTTGTCAGCAAGGGGGGAATGGGGGATGTCTTCTTCGCTTTCGACGAGAAGACATCACGCCCGGTCGCCATCAAGCGCATCCGCAGCGATCTCGCCCACGACCTCCAGTTTCGAAAGCGTATAGACCGCGAGGCCAGCCTCCACGGCAGCATGCGGTCGCATCCCTACATCGTCACCCTCTATGACCGTTTCGAACACGAGGGCATCATCTATCTCGTGCTCGAGTTCGTGGACGGCAAGACCCTCCGGGACTTCCTCTCCCATGCCGAGTACCCCGGCCGCCTCTTGCCCCCCTCCGTGGGCATGACCTGCGTCGACCAAGCGCTCTCCGCCATCGAGGCGCTCCACGCGGAAAGCGTCATCCACCGCGACCTCAAGACGGTAAACATCATGGTGTGCCGGACCGATTGGGGGGGACTGACCTGCAAGCTCCTCGACTTCGGCATCGCGAAGAATTACCTTTCTGACGATTCGTCGGACGCCCTCACGCGCACCGGAGCAAGCCCCGGCACGAAGCATTACATGGCCCCCGAGCAATACAACCCAGCGGAGTTTGGTCCCGTGGGCCCCTACACCGACGTCTATGCCATGGGCGTCGTCCTCTTCGAATGCCTTACCGGGGGACTCCCTTTTGTCGGGAACTCCATGCAGGTGATGTTCGCCCACCTGAGCACCCCGGTGCCGGACTTGCCAGGGGACTTGGGGTCTCGATTAGGCGGGCTCGGACTGCAGGAGATTGTCGGCAGGGCGATGGCCAAGTCGCCAAAAGACCGCTACCAGACTGCGGCCGAATTCCGCCGGGCTCTTGGCGCGGTCTTGCCCGACGCCCTTCGCCGCGACGAGGCCCTGTTGCAGGCGCCAGCGCTCGAATGGGCTGCCGGCATCCTCGAAAAACATCCGGAGGAACGGACAGGCGCGCTTGCCACCAAGGCTTCGTCCGTAGGGAGCTCGGACGTGACCGTTTCCGACGCCCCGGATGGGACGACCCTCGAGGCGGCGGGACGAGCCTATTCCCCTCCCGAAGCCTGGACCGTTGGCCCCGCGACGGAGGCCATCGGGCCCCCGCCCCCGGCGGACCCCACGCGTCCGGACACGACCGTCCAGGCGCCACCCCGTCCCGCTCCTCCACCGCCGCCTTCCCCCCCAGCGGCCGCCCCCCCAACCACCCAACGCCACACCGTCGGAATCGGCGTTGGCATCGGGGCGGGACTCGCCGTTGGCCTCCTCGCCCTGGGCGGCTGGGCCCTTGTCTCCACCCGTCCTGCCGACCCGACTCCCGCCGTGTCCACCGGGCCTCTCGCCAGCGAGGGGCCCCTGCCGGTCGAATCCGAGGCAACCGCCCCCCCCACAGCCGAGGCCCCCGCCATCGCCTCCCTCTCGCACCCGACCCCTTCACCCCCGCCCTCGACCGATTCCGACCTCCTCCTTCACGACTCATCGCCCAAACCGGAGGCCTCGACCGCTTTCCCCGAAGTCATCGCTGCGTCCCCCACCGAGGATTCGGTGATGGCTTCAAAGCCCACCCCCCAACCCGGAGGCCCGGTCACCGCAGTTCCCAGCGAGCCGATGATCTTTCGCCTCCCAGTCCCGGTCGTCGCGGCCACGGTGACTCCGGTTCCCCGGCCGACCGCCGACCCCTTTGACGCGGTCCTTTATGGGCCGCCGCCATCGGACTTTCGGCCCGATGCCGTTGGCTATACCTCGGGCGTGGGCGGGGCCGGGCTGGGCTTTGGGGGAATGCCGGTTTGGGACACGGGCGCGGAGAGCCTGGTTATCGACATCCTGAACGAGAGCAGCGCCCGCCATGGACGCTACCGATACGGAACCCATGACAATTTCGTCGAGCGGTTAACGGCGCGCGACGACGATTAGAGACGGCGTCCACCCGCTACGGCTGGCCGCCTTGGGCGCGGGTCATGCGGACCGCTCGATCGAGTTCCTCGCTCGTCGGGAAGTCCATCTTCTGGATCGCGGCGAAAATCATCCGGTCGAGAAAGGTGCGGTTGACGGGCATTTGGGCCGCCGGTGCGGTGTCCTCGCCCTCTCCGGAAACCGGGTGCAGCATATAGACGACCTGGGGATTCAGGACATCGAACACATCGATCCGCCCCTTGAGGTTCAGCGCGTAGGACTTGCGGCGGTCGAAGGTATCGTCGCTGAGACGCTCCTGGAGGCTGAGGTCTGAAAGGCGCAGTTCCGCGGCAAGGGGGAGCGGCTGCCCGGCCGCGTGGAGCTCGCGGTACTTGTCCACCAGTTGGTTGCGGGAGGCTCCCTGCTCGTAGTAGGCCTGAATGCCGTTCTGGCCCAGCCGGTCGACGCATACCCGCGCCCACCAGTCCATCAGTTGGTCGTCGGGCATGTCGAGCACCACGCTGGTGGTGCCGACCACCGGGCGATTGACGCTGCCGATTTCCTCCTTGTTCAGGCGCGTGTCGCGCACCTCGAGGACCACCATGTCGGCCTCGGCGAAGGGAACGGGGGTTGGCCTTCCGCCCACCGGCAGCCGGTAGTCCATCCGATTGGCGGCGCATCCCCCGACGAGGAGCGCCGCCATCATCAACAACAGCAACCGCACGAACGCACCTCACTCAATCGTAGTAGTTTACCGCGGCTTCCGCGTCGCCGAAGATATTCCAAATCTGGTCGGCCACGCTCGTCGAGTAGCGCGATTCTGAATAGCGATTCGGGAGCCGGATGCTGACCAGCCACAGGTTGATGCGGCTTCCCACCTTCACCCGGTCCTCCCCCGTGCCCCTCGCCACCGCCACCTCGTTCGAGCCGTTGCGCCGCACAGCCAAACGCATGTCGACCACCGCATTGAGGAACTTGTCCTCGAGGATATAGTAGGGCGCCTCGCTTTCGATATCAATGCCCCCGGCCCTCACTGACAACGACGCGAACCAGTCCGGAGGCTGAGTGTCCGCGAACGCCAGATTACGGGGATCGTAATCAACGATGATGGCCCCTGATTCCGCCAGCACCGTCTGGAGTGTTTCCTTCATGTAGGCCGCCAGCCCACGATCCAGATATACGCCCGAGACGTCCACCGCCACCGTCGCCCGATTCACCGCTGGCGGGATGGGAATGTTGCTGATCGCACGGTCGATCGTTCCGGCCAGCAACAGCTGTTGCGTGGGCACCGGCGGGGCATACGGCCCCGGCACGCTCGGCATGTACAGCGAACTGCATCCTGTCGAAAACAAGACCACCGCCGCCAGCAACACGAGCACACGAAGCATCTCGCGACTCCCTATTTCGGTATGTTGGAACAGAATTCAGAAGAGGCGCGTCCCCGGAGGTGAGGGCAACGGCAATTGGTTCCCGACTCTCCGCTCGCGCTATTTATGGCAGGATGGTGGCACCTGCATGGCGCGCTGCCGTTGGGCTCGTCCCCACATCCAGGTCCGCGCTTTCGGGCTCCGGGCGGCACTTCTATCCAGGCCGTGGGTTCCTGGGGAAGACTTAACGCTTTCCGCACCTGCCCGCCGCCGCCATCACCTCGCGGAACACCTCCGCCAGGTGTCCCACGTCGATCGGCTCGATCACCGTAAAGTGGTCACCCGGCACCAGACGCCAGCGCACCGGCCCCCGCAGCCAACCGCCCCATCCCCATCTCCCGCATCCGGGCAACCGATAGCGCGTCTCTTCCGCAAAGACCTGCACCACCGGAAACCGCACCGGCGCCGGCCGGTACTCCCAGTGGGTCGTCGTCTCCTCGATCACCGCCGGCGCGGCCATGGCGTTGCGCG
>CAYQTO010000047.1:7699-21636 GCA_964420455.1 uncultured Candidatus Sumerlaeota bacterium
GGCCGGTCGTCGTGCACCTGCCGTCTATACGCCCGGGAGGCGAGCCCACCCGCGGAGCGGAACCATCCCTCGCGCCCCGCCCGCCTCAGGTGGTGGATCACCCGCTCGCGTGATCGCTCGCCAACCATCCGGTTCGCCCCGCGGTAGACCTTCCAGTAGGTGGGCGAGGGCCCCGGGCATTCCACCAGCACCGTCGCCGACGGCCGGAACGCCCGCTGGCGGTGGAGCCGCCGTGCGATCTCGAGCGTGAGCTTGCCCCCGAAGCAGTATCCCGCCAGCACAAAGGGCGACCCGGGCTCGACCAGCTGGCGGATCTCCCACGCATAGACACGCGCCAGCGCCTCCACGTTTTCCCGGCTGTGCCGCAGCAGCCGGTACCCCGACGGCTGCGCATAGACGGTGGTCTCGAGCGCACTCGCCAGCGGGTGGCTCCCCTTGTAGTCGCCGACCCAGAAAACGGGCACGGTACCGGGGTGCGAGGCGATGACATTGGCGAAGAATCCGGCCCGGGCGCGGGCGCTGCCCCAGGTCGCCGTCCGGTCGAACAGGCGCTTGTAGTACGTCGCCGAGAGGCCGGCGCGGCGGGCCATCGCCCGATGCGCCGGGTCGATCCGGTCCGGCTCCTCCTCCACGTCGGACCCGAGGAACCGCGCCACGCTCGACACGGTGGGATGGTCCCACAGGAGCGTGTCGGGCAGCTCGCGCCCGAGCGCCTCTGCGAGGTCTCCCGTCATGCCGAGTGCCGCGATGCTTGCCACCCCCATCTCCGCCAGGGGCGCCTCCGCATCCACCTGTTCCGCCTCGATCTTCAGTTCCCGCGCGATTCGCCGGCGGATCCACCCGGTGATCTCCGCGCTGGTGGCCGCCGGCGGCAACGGCTCCACCGCCGTCGCCGCGTCCACCTCCGCAATCAGCGCGTCGAAATCCAGGTTTTCAAAGGCTTGTCTGGTGCTCATGTCAGACTCTCGAAGGGGGGCTGTTGGTTGAGGAAAAGGTGGCGTATTTCGTTTCGGCGGACCTTGCCGCTGGTTGTCCGGGGGAGCCTTCCGCGGGGGACAATACACAGGTGAGTCGCTCGAATCTCGAACGCTTCCGTCAAGGCCTTCCCGACGGCGGCGGCCTCGCGATCGTCCATCCGCCGTGATTCCCGCCGCGGGCTCTCCACCACGATCACCACCTCCTCCCCGGCGTCACCCTCCACGGAAAAGGCCGCACTGGCCATGTCGCTGCCCAGGCCTAAGGCCTCCTGCGCCGCGTGCTCGAGGTCCTCCGCCGCGTGGTTCTGCCCCCCGACGATGATCACATCCTTCAGCCGGCCGGTCACCATCAGTTCTCCCCCCAGCAGGCATCCAACGTCGCCCGTCCGCATCCAGTCATCCCGCCCGCCCAGGCTCTGGCCAAAGGCCGGGTCGCCGTCTCGCCCCCAATAGCCCCGCGAGACATTCGGTCCGCGAACCCAGAGCTCCCCTTCCGCCCCCTCCGCCGCCGGGATACCACTCTCCGGATTCACAATCGCCAGCTCCACCTCGCGCACCGCACGCCCGCAACTCACCCGCGGCGTCGCCTCCCCCTCCCGGCGGATGATGCCGACGCTCGTTCCAGGCTCCTTGCCCGCGACGATGAGCGAGGCCTCCGCCAGCCCGTAGCACGGATGAATCGCCGTCGGCCGGAAACCCGCCGGGGCGACGAGGCGCGCAAACCTCGCGAGCGTCGCCGCCCGCACCGGCTCCGCCCCGTTGAACGCCACCTCCCAACGCGACAGGTCCAGCCCCGCCACCACCTCCGCCGGCACCCGCGAGGCGCAAAGGTCATACGCGAAGTTCGGCCCCCCGCTCGTCGTCGCCCCCGTCTCGTCCATCAGTTCCAGCCAGCGCTGGGGCCTCATGAGAAACATCTCCGGCGGCATCAGGTGCGTCTCCGCCCCGCAGAACAAAGGCTGGAGGATGTTTGCAAGCCCCATATCGTGGTGCATTGGGAGCCAGCCCGCCACCACCGAGTCGCCACGATGGCCAAAGTTCGCCGCGATCTGCGCCTGGTTGGCCAGGATATTCGCATGGCTCAACACGACCCCCTTCGGATGGCCGACGGAGCCGGACGTGTACTGCACCAGGGCGATGTCCTCGTCCGATGGGTCGACAGGCGCGGCACCCTCCGGAACCTCCTCCACCAGGACCAACTCGGGCCCGAGGCCCGCCTCCTCCACCGCCCTCCCAACGGCCTCCCGGCACTCGGTGGATGTCACCACCACCCGTGGCCGCACATCGCGCAGGATGCCGAGGAGCCGGTCGCCCCGCCGGCCCGCCCGCGGCGGCATCGCCGGCACCGCAATCGCCCCCGCCAGCCACACCCCGAAAAGGCCATCCACCAGCCCCATCCCTGAGGGCAACGCGAGCACCACCGGCTCGCCCGAGCAGGCCTCCAGCCGCGCCGCCATCGCCGCCGCGCGCCGCACAAGCTCCTCATAGGTCCGCGCCGTCGGCGCCTCGCCCCATCGCGAACGAAACGTGATCGCCGTCTTCC
This sequence comes from uncultured Candidatus Sumerlaeota bacterium, assembly GCA_964420455.1. Lineage (GTDB taxonomy): Bacteria > Sumerlaeota > Sumerlaeia > SLMS01 > SLMS01 > CAYQTO01. The sequence continues at coordinate 10,220 of CAYQTO010000047.1, forward strand.
CGGGCTGCTCCTCCGCCTGCTCCAGCAGCATCCGCCCCAGCGTTGACAGCTCCGTCATGCGGTGCGCTTCTCCAGCCGTGCGATCAGCGGGCGCCCCGGCCGCAGCGTGATCAGCGGTTCGTGGTGCGGTGGCGACGGATCCTCCGGAACCAGCCGGAAACGCCGCAGCCACACCGGCAGCGCAATCATCAGCTCCATGTTTGCCACGTGCTGGCCGATGCACGTGTGCGGCCCCGCCCCGAACGGGATATACGTCGCCCGCAGCTGGTCCTTCGGAATCTCCGCCAGGAAACGTTCCGGCTTCAGCTCCTCCGGATCCTCCCAGTTGTCCCGATGGCGATGCACCAGATAGGGGCTTACCAGCATGTGGTCCCCCTCCCTGATCGTATATCCCTGCATCTCCGTTGTCTGCGCCACCTTGCGCACAAGCGCCCATACCGGCGGCCGAAGGCGGAGGATCTCGCGCACCAGCGCCTGCGTCCGCGGCATCCGCATCAGGTCCTCCCAACCCGGGTTGCGGCCTTCCAGCTCCTCGCGCCACTCGCCCTCGCACAGCGCCTCCACCACGTCCGGCCGCGTGCACAATTCCCACAAGGACCACGTCAGCGACACCGACGTCGTCTCGTGCCCCCCCAGGAGGATCGTCGCCACCTCGTCCCGCAACTGCTTGCCATCCATCGCCGGGCCGCCGTCCTCCCCCTGCATATACAGCAAGGTCCCCAGCAGGTCCGGCCCCTCCGGCCGCGACCGGCGCCGCTCGATGAACTCGCCGATCACCCGCTCCAGCAGCCCCAACGCGATCCGGTGTTGACGGTTGTACTCCGGGCTATACGCCAGCGGCAGCGTGTTCCCCATGTGCCCCAGCGACACCACGATCTGCGACGCCACCCTCCCCAGCGCTCGGTTCGCCTCCCCCGAATCCACCCGGTCACCGAAAAACACCTTCGACGACACCCGCAGGGAATACTGCAACATCTCGTCATTCAGGTTGATCGGCGTCCCCGCCGCCGCCTTCTTCTCCCACTCCTCCACCGTCACCATCGCCTCGTGCGCCATGTCCTCCGCATAGGTCTCAAGAGCCTTCGGGTGGAACTTCGGCTGATAGCGCCTCCGCTGCGTATGCCACAGTTCTCCCTCCGTCGCCAGCAACCCTTCACCGATTGCCACGTGGAGCACATTGCTCCGCGGAAACCCCTCGCGGTCGAAGAGGATCCTGCGCACCGACGGCGGATCGTTCACGAACACCGTCGGGCCATACGGCGTGCTGTACCGCACGAAATCCCCGTACTCCGCGGTCAGGTCCGCCAACAGGTCGATCGGGTTGCGATTCGAGACCAGCGACTGCGGGCCCGGGGGCAGCATGGCGTTCATCGGGGGCGACCCTCCCGTTTGCCCGGCCGCCGCAACGCGGCCCACCGGGCGCACTTGCCAAGAATGTTGACACCTTCGTCGCCAACCCATTCCCAACGGCGCAAGGATTCCATGCCCTCCGGATGCACAAGTACGGTCCAAGATGGACGCCGCCGCGGCAGGACGTCTCCCGGATGACCCCGGCGTCACTTTTCGCTGCAGGATGGGCCTCGGCGAGTCGCTCTTTATCGAAGGCCGAAACCCCGGACATTGGCAGGCGCGGACGTCGGAGAGGTACTCGCACTTGAGCGCGGATCCGCAGCTTCTAGCGGCGGACCGGATCGGCGAGGCAATCGAGGAGGCGGTGGCGGCATCGGAGAAGGTTGTGGACATGCGACGGGGCGGCCGAAGGGTGGAGAGGGGCGGGAGCGGTTGAGGTTTGGAGGATGAGGCGCTTCCCGATGCGGTTGCTACGTCCATAAACGGCTGCGCGGGCCTTTCCGCCTTCACCGGATCTCTCTCCACCGACTGACTGAAGGTGGGCTGCACGTCCTTCCCCTTCCGCATGCCCTTCCGACCCCCGGGGGAAGGAGCACCTGTCGAATTCACTCGAGGGCCTGATGGAGGTCCATCACCTCCCGGTCGTCTGGCAGAACGAGGCCAGCGCTTAGTCGCTCTCGGTCCTGTGTGTCGTCTCCTCGCGCTCGAAACGCCGCCCCCTATCGTTCCCGCGGCGGGCGTGTCAGAGAGGAGGCTCTGGGGGCCTTGGGAGGGAGTGTCGCCTCGGTAGCGGGGCGCCTCTGGTGAAAGGCGGAGTTCACGAAGGTCAGATGTGTAGGCGACACATACGAAATTTTGGCTTGCCAAACAGGCGGTTGGCAGTCCAATCCCGCCCTCTCTTGACGTCGCGATGAAGCCGAAAAAGGAAATCCAATGTTCGACCGATGGATGGTTTTGCTGCTGGTGGCTGCCTTTGGGGCGGTTGGGACGGGGTGCTCCGAGCCTCTTCGGGAGGAAACCCGCCCGGACGACGGGCCGATGAGGGTCGTCGTGTTGGGTGGCGACGTGGCGGAGATTGTTTATGCGCTTGGGGCTGGGGACCAAGTGGTTGGGGCGGACCAAAGCAGCACGTACCCGCCGGAGGTGCGAGAGGTGGCGCGGTTGAATTATCACCGCCAAGTCTCGCCGGAGGGCGTGCTGTCGCTGGAGCCGGATCTTGTCCTGCTGACGCAGGAGGCGGGTCCCCCGGGGGCGGTCGAGCAACTGCGGTCTGCGGCAAACGTGGTGACAATACCATCCCATGAGACGGCGGAAGGGGTGCCGGAGAAGATGCGGGCGGTGGCGGCGGCGCTTGGACTGGAGGAGGAGGGCGAGCGGCTGGTGGCGAACTACGAGCGGGATTTGGCGGCGGTGAGGGAACGGGTCGCGCGCTATGGGGAGAAACCGAGCGTGCTCTTTCTTTATGCGCGTCAGGGAATGGGGGCTCCGATGGTGGGGGGGAAAGACTCGGGTGCCCATTCGATGATCGAATTGGCCGGGGGGCGAAATGCGGCCGGGAAGATGGAGGGATACAGAGCGCTCACCCCGGAGGCGTTGCTGGAGTTCGATCCCGCCTGGGTGTTGATGATGTCGAAGGGCTTCGAGGCGATCGGGGGCGCGGCGGGACTGCTGGCGATGCCGGGGATGGGGGAGACGGAGGCTGGCCGGAACAGGAACTTTCTGGTTTTGGACGATGACCTGCTGCTGACCTTCGGGCCGCGAACTCCGGAGGCTGTCGCGAGGCTGGCAGAGGCGCTGCATGTGGCCGGGGAGGGCGAGGCGAAGTGAGCGGGGCTACGATGATGACTTTCCCGGCGGGAGTTCAGGGGTCGGGGCGGGCCGAATGGTTCGAGGCACGCTCCCGCCACGAGCGGGCATGCCTTCTGGGCCTGGCCTTCCTCCTGGCTGCTGTGGCCGCGGTTGCGGTGGCGAATGGTGCGGTGGCGGTGTCGCTTCGGGAGGCCGCCGGGATTGTGCTGAAACAGGCGGGGATTGAGACCGGCGTCAGCTTTTCACGCGGGCAGGAGGCCGTCCTGCTGTCGATACGGATTCCGCGCGTGATGATGGGGATGTTGGTGGGGGCAACGTTGGGGATGGGGGGCGCAGCGATTCAGGGGCTCTTTCGCAATCCGCTCGCTGAGCCGGGTTTGATCGGCACGTCCGGCGGGGCTGCAATGGCGGCGGTGGTGGCGATCGTCTTCACGGGGGCGCTCTTCGGCGAGGCGGCTCCGGGGCTTGTCGTTTGGACGGTCCCCGTCGCTGCCTTCGCCGGGAGCCTCGCCGTGACGTGGATGATCTACCGGCTATCACGCTTCATGGGACGGGTGCAGGTGGCCACCATGCTGCTGGCGGGCATTGCGGTCAATGCGCTGGCGTTCGCGGTGATGGGATTGGCGATGTTCCTGGCGGACGATTCTCAGCTCCGCACGATCACCTTCTGGAGCCTTGGAAGCCTGGCGGGGGCCTCCTGGGAGACACTTCTTGTGGTGGGTCCGCTGATGCTGGCGGCGCTGCTGGCGCTTCCTGCAATGGCTCGCCCGATGGACGCCTCGGCATTGGGCGAGGCGGAGGCTTCGCACCTTGGTATAGACGTGGAGAGCGTGCGTCGGTGGACCATCCTTCTCGTTGCCCTGGCGGTTGGAGCCGCAACGGCGATGACCGGAATGGTCGGATTCATCGGGCTGGTCGCGCCGCATATGTTGCGGCTCCTCATCGGGCCCGCCCATCGGCTCCTTCTCCCGGGGAGCGCCCTTCTTGGCGCGTTGCTGATCGTCGGCGCGGACCTTCTCGCGCGGACGGTGGCCGCACCGGCGGAGATGCCGCTGGGCGTTGTCACCGCGCTGCTCGGGGCGCCCTACTTCCTCTGGCTTCTGCTTCGCGCAAAGGAACGGGGGGGATTGCTATGACTCTCCTGGCTGAAGGGCTTTGCTATTCCTTGAGCAGCGGCCAGAGATTGCTTTCCGACATTTCTCTCGAACTGGCGGGAGGCCAACTCCTCGCCGTCCTCGGCCCCAACGGCGCGGGCAAGACGACACTCCTGCGATTGCTTGCCAGCGAAACAGAACCGTCCGCGGGGACCATTGCCCTGAACGGCAGGCCGCTGGCCCTGTTCAACGACAACGAACGTGCCCGCCGCCTCGCTGTGCTCCCCCAGAGGACCGATGTCTCCTTTCCATACCCGGTGTTCGATGTGGCGATGTTCGGCCGAATGCCGCACTACCGAACGAGCAACCTTCGCCAAGACCGCCGCATCGTGTGGGAGTGCCTCGAGCGGACAGAATCCGCTCATCTGGCGGAACAGTCCTTCCTCACCCTCTCCGGAGGCGAGAAGCAACGGGTGCAGCTCGCCCGCGTCTTCGCCCAACTCGAGGACGGAGGGGAGGACCTTGAGGGAAAGGTCCTCCTCCTCGACGAGCCCACCAGTGCCCTCGACCTCGCTCACCAGCACCAGGTCCTCGGCCTCGCCCGGGAAACGGCGCGGCGGGGCGCCGCCGTCCTCGCCATCCTCCACGATCTCAACCTCGCTGCGGAGTACGCCGACGAGCTCCTGGTCCTCCACAAAGGTCATCCCGTGGCCCAGGGCAGCCCCGGCGAGGTGTTCACACCTACTTTGATCGAACACGTCTATCGGGTCCGCGCAAAGGTCCATGCCCATCCCATCCACGGATCGCCTGTCGTCTGTGTCGCAGGGCGATGCCGGAACAAGGAGTCCGCCCCCCGCTGATCTCTTTTTTTTCACCAATGTTTGGCATGCCAATAAGACTGTTGGCTACACACCAAAAGAGAAGAATACCCTAAAGGAGCTCGACCCATGCAGCAATCCCCTTCATCCAGAGCCTGCCGGGCAGGAGCGGCTCTTCTCGGCCTTCTGCTCGCCAGCCCACTCACCGCCCAGATGCTCTTCGACTTCGAGGAGGTGGACCAGCTGGCGGGCAACTCAGAGGTCTCGGGCGACCTCGACTTCTGGACGGAATCGACGGACCAGGCGCTTTCCGGAACCCAGTCGCTGGTCGTTAACCCCTCCGCGCAGCAGTCCTTCCGCTCCCTGAGCTACAATGTCCCGTTTCCTCTCGAAGAAGGTACCATCAGCGTGTGGTTCTATGACACCGTTGGCCAGGGCGCGGGGACATTCACCTGGGGTGGATCGATCATCCTCGAGGACGCCGACAATCCGGCGGACTTCGTTGCGGTCGAGATTAACGACCTTCCCTATGCCGGGGCGCCGGGAGCCCTGCCCTATCACGCGACCGAGGGGGTCGTGGATCGCGGGATTACCGGTGACAGCTACGACGCCAATTCGCTGGCGGTACGCAGCGTGGGTTGGCACGAAGTGGTGTTTGAGGTGGGGCCCACGACAACGACGGTTACCGTTGATGGGGTCGGACCCGCGGACGAGGTGGAAGGTCCCGGAGGAGCCGGCAGAGACCTGAGGCTGCGGATCATGGGCGATTCGGCCAAGGCAGGCGGTTTTGGCAATTGGACCTCCTCGCCTTCCGGCTTTCCGTCTCCCCCGCGCCTCGCCTACTACGACAGCGTAACCTTCTCCTCCACGGCGCCCACTTCCCAGACGGTCACGCTCGACTTCGAGGACGATGATGGTTTTGGAAACCCCGAGTATGACACAGTTGGCGAGTTCATGGGGCCAGCTGCCTACGATGAACCGAACATGCGCGGCTTTGTGAATAACTTCGCTGCGACCACCGACCAGGCCTACTCCGGAAACAACTCGATCACCTTCGACCCCGGCGACCCCGCTTTCCAGAGCATTGTAATCGACCTGTCGACTGCCTCCCCCGGCACGATCACCATCCCCTTTTACGATGCCCTCGGCCAAAATCAGGGCTTCGACAAAATCGGTGCCTCGTTCATTATCGAAGACGGTTCCGACCCCTCGGTCTTCATCGCGGCGGAAGTCTGGAACGCGCCCTATCCCTTCGCGGCAGCAGACAAAACCTACTATTTCGTCGAGCGCCCAATTCCCGGCGGCGCCCGCGACGGGTTCTACAGCGGCTACTTTGGTCCTCGCGCCGTAGGCTGGCAGACGCTCGAGATCGAACTCACCGATACCTACTCCCGCATGACCATCAACGGAGTCGGCGCGGACTCCGACAACGCCAATACGGTGTACGACGGTCCGGGTCTCGATGCGAACCCCAAGCTCCGCATCATGGCCGATTCCCCCACCATGGGCGGCTTCAATAACTGGACCGACAGCAGCAACTGGACAGATCCGGAGACACCGGAACTCGACACCCTCTATCTCGGCAAGACCGAGACGTACCTCTATCTCGACGACGTGAGCCTGCCTCTGCCAGCGATCACCTCCGTCGAGGACTGGTGGCTGTTGGAATGAGGATCCCAACGATCACCTACCCGGCCGCGCCTCGCGCGCGGCCGGGCTTCACCCTGATCGAACTGCTCATCGTCGTGGCGATCATCGCCATCCTGGCGGCTATCGCCGTGCCCAACTTCCTTGAGGCACAGGTGCGCAGCAAGGTCGCCCAGACGGAGAACGATCTTCGCACGCTTGCCACCGCCCTCGAGGCCTACCGCGTCGATAACACCGGCTACCCGGTCAGCTATCTTTATAGCCCTCTGTCCGAGCGCCTCCAGCCGCTCACAACCCCCGTCGCCTATGTCACCTCTCCGCCCACGGACCCGTTTTTCCGAAAAGCCGACACCGGGCTTGGCAGTTTTGATCCCGACTATATCTACGCATCGGGAAACATCTACTTTGGGTCCGCTACTCTCTTCGAGAGCACCACCTACACCGCGACCATCTACTCGCTCGGCGGCCGCGGTCCCGACAGCACCATCAGCATCGCGGGCTACTGCATGGCCCATCCGAACGCCTATCGCAGCCGGATCAACGTTCTCGGCCTTTATGATCCGACCAATGGAACCATCAGTCCCGGTGATATCCTTCGCCTCAGCTCTGGGACGCTAGGGAGGAACTAGGAATTGGGAAGCAGAGTCCCCGAAGGTAGACCCATGAACGCTGCAACCAACGCCCCTCCTCCATCGACCCATGGGCACGGCGCTCCTTTGGGCGATCCGTTGGAGGAACTTCAGGAAGCGTGCCGTCGCCACAAACAGGGCGCTCCCCCGTGGAAGCTCTTTGACCGTCGCATTGCCACCCATCACGAGGCAACACGAGGTCTCGCCAGCAGGACCTTGACGGGCGGGGATGCAACAGCCGCCATCGCGAGGACCTGCAACGCACCCCTTCCCGATATCCCTCGCACAATTTATCTCCATACGCCCTATTGCCCGTCACTGTGCACTTTCTGCGCCTTCTTCCGCCAGCCGCGAAACGGTGCAGACCTGGATGTCTATACAAGGGCCCTTTCGACGCAGCTTGCCCATTTCGGTAACACACCTTGGGCTCGCCTCGGGGATATCCACGCCCTTTACTTCGGTGGGGGAACACCGACAGTCTTGGAGCCACGCCATTTCGAGGAGTTGCTGTCGCACATACGTTGTCTCTACGCACTTTCCCCGGATATCGAAATCACCGTGGAATCACGCTGCCATGGAACCGACAGGGAATACTGGGAGCGTCTTTGCGCTGCCGGTGTCAACCGCGTCAGCCTGGGGGTGCAAAGCTTCGACACCGACGTCCGCCGCCGCGTCGGCCGGATCTCCAACACGGCAGAAATCGAAGCCATGGTGCGGCAACTCCGCGACGCCGGCATATCAACGATCAGCGTCGACCTGATCTATAACCTGCCGGGCCAGACACCGGAAACCTTCGCCCGGGATCTTCGACGAGTGGATGCGCTTGGCCTTGATGGTGCCAGCATCTACTCGCTGATTCCCTTCCCCCGCAGCACCCTGATGAAGCGCATCGAGGAGGGAAAGGAGCCACCGCTGGGCGATGCGGAAACGGCCTACGGGTACTTCGCGCAGGCATCGGAGTTCTTTGCTGCGCGTACCCACTGGAAACGTGCAAGCCCCGTCCATTTCGTGCGAGACGGACAGGATCAAAACGTCTACAATCGGGTTCGCTCCGGACGTTCCGATGTCCTGGGGATAGGAAGCGGAGCCGGATCGCGCATCGGAAACGTCGCCTTCATGAATCACATGACCGTCGATCGCTACTTGGAATCCCAGGATGCGGGAGAGCCGGGCCACGCCAAGGTTTTTTCACGTCCGTCACTTGGCAGGACGCAGGAAGCGCTCTCCGCTTTTCCAGAGTCACTCCACCTGGAGCTTGATGGATCGCCAGAGGTTTGCTCGGAAAACATCAGCGCACTGCTCAGAGGTCTGCACAATTCAGGGCTTGCTCAACAGGCTGGACGCCATTGGAAAATGACAGAGGCGGGATGCTACTGGTCCTACAACGTGGCCTCTATCATCAACACAACCATTCAACATGAAATCAACTCCACCAACTGAGGAAAACAGAATGGAAGCAACCACCCACAGCACCCACATGGAGAAAATTAAGGCCGGCATCTGGGATATTCACGAGGGTGTTACCGATCAGCAGGAAAAGCCCACGCCGGAAGCAGAAAACATCATGCAGGGCACCCTCCCGCGCTTCAAGTATGTCAACAACCTCAAGCAGCGCTACCTGCTCCAGAAGGATTTCGAGCAGGTCCTTGCGGCCCATCGCAACCAACCCGCCATTGCCGCCGTTGTGACCGATGAGCAATTCCATGCGGAGAAGGCCGCCGCGGATCTTCGATACTTTGGCATCGATCCCGAAACCGTGCAGCCGGTGCCCGCGACAAAGGCGATGTGTGCCTTCTTTCGCGAAACCGCCGCACGCGATCCACGCCTCCTTCTTGCCATTCACTATGTGATCGAGGGGAGCAACAACGGCGCGATGTTTATCGCAAAGGCCGTGAAGAAGGCCTATGATCTCGAAGGTACCGATGGCACGTTTCACCTGCAGCCCTACGGCACCGCGATTCGCGACAAGTGGAAGGCCTTCGGCGAGAGCTTCAACGCCCTCGAGATCGACCATGCGCTCATGGCCGAAATGATCGCCGTCGGCCGCGAAACCTTCCACCACATGAACGCCATCGCGTCCGAAGCCCACGCCCAGCCGGAGCAAACCTGATGGAGAATCTGCGGGAGAAAGTCGCGAAAAAGGTCAGCGTCAATCCGAGCATCAAGACCGGCATGTTGGCGGAAGCCCTTGGAGTCCCCGAGGCAGACGTGTTGCGCGCCATGCCGGAGGGCTACGCCCGTGAGCTCCACATCCCGAACATGGAAGCATTCGTCACCAAACTCGAGGGACTCGGGCTCGTCTACTTCGTCACCCGTAACGATGCCTGCGTCACGGAAATCAAGGGGCGCTTTGGGGGATTCAGCAGGTCCGGTCCTTTTTTCAACGTCATCGGCGAACACCTCCATCTCCACCTTCGTCCCGACCGCATCCAGACCGTCTTCCACGTCACCCCACCCGCCAGTGACGGTCATCCTGCATGGCCCTCTCTCCAGTTCTACCAGCCAAGCGGGCACGTCGCTTTCAAGGTCTTCCTTATCGAGAGGATCCAGCGCGAAGCCGGCGAAGACTGGGAGGCTTCCCTCCGTTTCCTCCGCGAACTCGCCGCGTCCTCCGCCCTGGCCGAACCCCAATGAGACGCTTCCTCGCCCTGCTTCCGGCGGTTGTGCTCCTCATCGCAGGTTGCTCGCACATCCCACTGCCCTCGCGACATGGCGAAAGCCACCACCCCTATGCAGCATTTGCCGGGATGACCATCCGCACGCCCGACGGGGCAACCGTCGCCTGGACCGAGCTCCATGGCACCATCGCATCCGCCGATGCCATCCTTCTCGCCGAGACTCACGACTCGCCGGAAGACCATGCCTTCCAGGCCGCCTTCCTCCTTTGGACTCTCGAACAATTCCAAGACGTGGCGCTCGCCATGGAACAACTCGAACGCGACGAGCAACAGCACGTTGATGCCTACCTGCGCGGCGAGATCGACACACCAACCTTTATCACCGAAACGGATTCCGCGGATTGGGCTGGCCAAGGCTCGTGGAGAAAATGGTATCAGCCGCTCGTCGATCTCGCCCGCTCTCACCACGCGCCCGTCATTGCCGCCAACGCCCCCCGAAAGTATTCCCGAATCGCCTATAAGGAAGGGCTCGACGCGCTTGAAGCACTTCCCCCCGCAGAGCGCCGCCACTTCGACCTCCCACTCCCCGTAGACGACGAAGACTACCGCGTCGCCTTTGCCCGCCAGGCCGCAGCCCACGAAGGCGTCACCCCGGAAATGGTCGAGGCCATGTACGCCGGCCAGCAAGTATGGGATTCCACCATGGCTGCCTCCATCAGCCGTGGCCTCGATACCAACACCAGGATCGTTCTCACCGTCGGACGCTTTCACGTCGAGCATTCAGGAGGACTCACCGCCCAGCTCCTCGCCCGCCACCCCGGCCTCACCACCGTCACGCTGCTCCCCCAACCCGAAGAAAAGAGGGTCACGCTCCGCATGGACGGCCCTCCGGCCCAAGCCGCGCCTTGAACAATCCGCCCGCGCCCCCTCACGCTCCCAGGGCGGGGCGACCGCTCGCCCCCCCCGCAGGCTGGCCGGCAGTGGGGGCGCGTCTATACGCGAGGACGGCGAGGAGGGGCGGAGCGGAGTCCCCTCGGAGGTCACCGGCGGGGGCTGGGGTTCACCGCTCGCTAGTGGCTCACTAGTGGTTCAGCGTATAGACGCAAGCGTCGGGTGGCTTGTGGTGGGCTTGCGGATGGTTGATTTTGCTGGGTTTGTATGGAGCGGGACACGGGATTCGAACCCGCGACCTCCACCTTGGCAAGGTGGCGCTCTAGCCAACTGAGCTAGTCCCGCCCAGCGAGTCGGTGAAGTTGGGCGTCGGGAGCGGGGCGGTCAAGAGCAAAAGACAAACGCGGGGTGGGATGGGGTGTGCGCGGGGTGGGCGTTCAGCCCGGTTCGCCTCCGGGGTCGTCGCGGTGGCGCTTTCGGCGTTCCTCCTTCCACTCGATTTTTCTCCGGCCGCGGGCGGCCTTGAGGAGCTTCTTCTTGCGGGGGTCGTCCTCGTCGGCG
>CAYQTO010000048.1:0-21447 GCA_964420455.1 uncultured Candidatus Sumerlaeota bacterium
GGAGGGCGGCCTCGGCGGCGCGGCGCTGGAGTCGGGAATGGATTTCGGGGGTGATGCCGCGGGGGAGGTCGGGGGACTGGCGGGTGCGCCAGCGCTCGAGGAGTTCGCGATAGATGGTGGCGGCGTTGGCGCGTTGGCCGATTCGCCAGAGGATGTCGGCGCGGGCAATGCGGAGGTCGGTGGCGTCGGGGTTCTGACGGCTGACCTCGCCGAGGAGGCGGGCCGTGTCGGAATCGGCAACGTTGTCGGCGATGCGGCGGCGGGCGAGACCGAGGGAGATGGGACCTGCGTCGGGGGCGAGGACGTGGGCTTCCTCGAAGACATCGCGGAGGAGGGCGGATGGGAGGCGGCTGACGCGGGCGAGCTGCTTGCGGGAGAAGTCCTGGGCGAGGCACTTGGCGGCGATGCGAAGGGCTTCGGTATCGCGGCCGGCTTCGGTGAGGAGGGCGACCGCTTCCTCGAGGGCACGGGCGCGGTCGCCCGTTTCGCAGTAGTGGTTGGCGAGGCCGAGGCGGGCCCATTGGCAGGCGGGGGCCACGCGGGCGGATTCGTGAAACTGGGCGATGCTGGTGGGGGCGTTCCGTTCGTGGACGTAGAGGTGGCGGCAGAGGGCGGAGTGGACCTTCAGGTTGCGGGTGCCGAAGCGGACGGCGCGGCGATAGGTGTCGATGGCGTCGGAGGTGTTCTTGTCGAACTCGGCATAGGCGGTGGCGAGGGGCACCAGGAGGTCGTCGGTGGATTCGTTGTCGGCGGCGCTGACGAGGTGGAAGATTTCGATGACGCGGGCCCAGTCGGCGCGGGAGGCGGAGGCCTTGCCGATCATGCGGAGGTAGGCGACGCGCTTGGGGCTGTGGGCGGCGGCGGCGCGATAGGCGGCGAGGGCCTCGTCGGAGGTGGACTCCTGGGCGAGGTAGTAGTCCGCGAGGCGCTCGGTGGCGCGGAGGTCCGAGGAGTTGCCCTGGATATAGGTGCTGAGGAGGCGTGCATCGCGGGCGTCGAGGTCGTGCTTGTCGCGGAGGGCGTGGGCGATGGCGGCGACCAGTTCGGCGTCGCCGGGGTGCTCCTTGTGGACCTGATAGAGGAGGCCGAGGCCTTCTTCGAGGTGGCCTGGGAGGCGAACGAGGGAGCGGCCGGCCCAGCGCTTGAGGTCGGTGTTGTCGGGGTCGGTGACGAGGGCCTCAAGGACGACGGCGAGGTCTTCCTCGGTGGGCTGGCCGCGGGCGGCGACCATGGTGGCGTAGTAGGTGCGCATGTCGGCCCGTTCGGCGAGGTGGGCCATGGCGGTGCGGAGGAGCTCGAGGGCGGAGGGGTCCTTGCGACGGCGGTCGAGGACGTCATCGATGGACTCGTTGAGACACTTGAGGAAGAGCGAATAGGCGACGTCTTCCTCGGCGGGCTCGGGCCACTGGAGGTTTTCCGGGTCGGGGAAGTAGGGGAGGAGGGTGAGGGTGGCCTGCTCGCGGGATTCGTAGTAGGCGGCGGGCTCGGCGCGGAGGCGCTCCTTGAAGATGCGGCGCCAGACGTCGAGTCGCGTGGGCTCCATGAAGGCGAGGCGCAGAAGATAGGCGATCTCGTCCTCGGCGAGTTCTTGACGTCGGAGGAGGATTTCGCCGATGGCACGGAGCCAGTAGTTGTCGGCGGTCAGTTCGGCTTCGGCGGCATAGAGGAGCTCGAGACGGTCGATGCCCTGCTCGTCGAAGGCGTCCTGGAGGCGGAGGATGGTCTCGCGGGCTTCCTCGGTGGGGCGCGAGGCGTAGGCAACCCGGGCCTGGCGAAGGGCGGTGGCGACCGCTTTTCGCCGCGTAGTTGGATCCTTGAGGCTTTTCGAAAAGACGTTACGGAACAACGGCGCATTTCCAGTTCGTTCCCCGGAAAAAACTCAGGGAATGGCCAAGTTTGAACATAGAAGAAAGGGAGGGGCACGAAACGCAAGGACGATGATTTAGCGGGGGCGGCCACCCACGGCGCGGTCGGGGGAGAAGGAGAGGTAGGTCAGGGTTCTCCAGAGGGTTTCCACGGGGCCGCGGGGGTTGGCGAGGCTCCAGAGCGCGGTCGCCACCACGCACGTCGCGTAGATCCCCAGGGCCACCAGCGCCAGACGCGCATAGCCCATCGACCCGTACCATCCCAGCCCGTAGCCGTAGAACAGAAAGGTTCCCAAAACGGAGTGGCCGAGGTAGTTTGAGAGAGCCTGGCGGCCGGCGAGGCGAAACGGCGCGGCCCACCGGGCGGATCCGAGGCGCGCCAGGAGCGCCAGATAGCCGGGGGTGATGCCGAGGGCGGCCACCGCGAGCAGAAAGCCAGAGAGCACCATGGCCCCATAGGTGCGCGTATAGACAAGGGGGAGGATGGCGGCGGAGAGCGCGAGGCCCGCCCCCAGGGCGAGGAAAAACCAAAGGCGGAGGCGCGGGAACCGCCCCGGGCGGTGAAAGAAGCCGGCCTTCATGAGCGTCGCGCCGAGGAGCATCCAGCCGATGACCTTGAGGAAGTGGAGCAGGGCGGCGGCGAGGAGGAGGACGGCGTAGTTGGCGGCGCGCACGGGCAGGATTTCCAGGTAGGTGCCGTCGCGGTATAGGTGGGCCTGGAGGGAAAGGCCGAGGGGCGTTTCCGCGATGATGTCGGACAGGTGGCGATCGGGATCGTAGGGGATGCCGGCGGCGGTGTCGAAGGAGGCGGGGAGTCCCTCGATCGGTTGACCGTCAAGGGCGGCGAGTCCGCTGGCGACCGGATAGCAGAACAGGAGCGGAAAGGCGAAGGCCACCACCGCGAGTCCCGCCAGCCAGCGCACGGACAGGTCCCTGAGGAAGAAGACGATGATCCCCGCCGCCGCGTAGACGGTGAGGATGTCGCCGTACCAGATGAGACAGCCGTGGATGAGGCCGATGGCGAGGAGGGCGGCCTGGCGGCGGAGGTAGGTGGTGGTGACGGGGCGGCCGCGCCGTGCGAGGCGACGGGTCTGGAGCATCATTCCCGCGCCAAAGAGCAGCGCGAAAAGGGCGACGAACTTGCCCTGGATCAAGACGGCGTTCAGGGAGAAGATCGTAAAGTCGAGGGGGGTCTCCTGCACCCAGAGGAACGGTGTGGCGAACGCCGAGCCGGGCATGGCGAAGCCGTTGATGTTGACGAGGAGAATCCCGAGGAGGGCGACGCCACGAATGAAGTCGAGGTTGTCGAGGCGCATCAGTCCTCTTTGGGCGGTGGGGCGAGAAGGCGGCGATAGTAATCGAGCATTCCGGGCGTGGTATACAGTTGAAAGGAGAAGCCCAAGCGCAAATCGACGCCGGGGGGTCTTCTGGTTGGTCCCTGAAACCGGCTTGCGATGGCCAGATGGGCGCCCGGGAAGGCAACGATCTGGGAGGAATTCCGCGGCGGGGGGGCGTCCGGGTTTCCCGGGAGGCGACCGTGCTCGCGGCGGTGGAGGAGCGCCTCGGCTAACCGTGCGACACCGCTGAAGCCCGACCCGCCACCCCGCGCGCGAATCACGTCCCGCTTGGGGACGAGGAGCCTCTCGTTGCCATTTCATCGTGTTTCGACGAGTTCGTTGACGTAGTTTCCTCCATAGCTGCCCCAGGCGGCAGCTTCTTCGGCCTTCTCGATTGCCGCTTCGATTTCCTCCGGGGTGCCGTCCCAGGACACGCGGGCGAGGTTCTGGAGGCGCCTTGTCATCATGGGGCGTGTCATGCCGGCAACGATGCGGGCGGGGTGACCGTTCAGGAAGTAGCTCCAGGTGGAACCGTCGCCTCGGTAGTTGCGGAGGTTGGCGGCCATGCGGTCGGCAAAGCGGAGATGGTGGACCTCGGCGATGGCGAGGCGTTGCTCTGCGGTGGGTGTCTGGCGGGCGGCATGGGCGACGGCCTCGAGGGTGCCGGTGGTGAGGCGGTCGGCGACGCCCGGGGTGGCAAGGATATGGGCGACATAGGGGGCGGCAATGCGGGGTCCCTCGCCCATGTCGGACGAAGCGAGGGCGACGGCGACCCGTGTATAGACAAGCATCATGTGATCGAGATTGTCGCGGTGGGGGTACAGGGCCTCGCGGAGGAGCACGTAATGCAGAGTGCGGAACAGGGCGGTGTCCGGGGTTGGGTAGTACCGGGACATCCCCCCGACCGAATGGAAGTCGAGCGGAGAGGGGATCTGCAGGGCGCGGTCGAAGGCGGCGGATTCGACTTGGTCGAGCGTCAGGTGCATCTCCCTGAGAGCCTGCTGGAGCTCTTGCGGGGAGTCTTCCGGGTTCCTGTCGGGAAGTTGGCGTTCGATGGAGGAGTGGCTTTCGGCAAGCGTTCGAATGGCGTCGTCGATGATGGTGGGCCAGTCGACCTCGTCGGCCCAGTTTGTGGGCGGCTCCTCCCCTTCCGGGATGGAGTGGACGGTGACAAATACCCGGTGGGCTCGACTCCCGGGTTCGAGTATCCGGTCGGGTTCGAGCAGCGCGTTCGTCGGTAAGCCGTGGGAGGCACGAAGTTCGGCCCAGGTGATCGGCGTGTCCGCGGGCGTTTGGTTTGCGGCGTTCGATACTGGCCAACTCCCAGCCAATGTGAAGAGGGTGATCGGCGTGTCCGCGGGCGTTTGGTTTGCGGCGGGCGGCGGGGCGCCGGCCTCCGGTGGCGCGACCGGGTCCAACGCCGCGGTTGGAACCGGCGGGGTGGTATCGTTCAGGAGTTGGCGCGCGGCGGCGGCGCGTTCCTCGCGGTGGGCGGCATAGCCATTGGGCCAGAACGACATGGCAAGGAAGACGATCAGGATTGGGAGAAGCACGAGGGCGAGGCCGAAGACGATCCAAAGGACGATGGTCCGGCCGCGGCGGTTTCGCTTGGGCGTCATGGGTCACTTGCTTCCTGAGGTTGTTCAAAATGTGGCATGAGGATCGTATAGACATGAACGAACTCATGGGTGCGATCCGGCGGGGCGAGTTGCCAGGCGATGACGTCGAAGTCGAACGGGTTGCCGAATTCGCGGACGCGGAAGCCACGGAGGAACTCGTCGCGGTAACTGAAGATGCCATCGTGGCGGATGCAGATCGGGCCACCGTGGGAGGCCGGCCGGATCCGCACCGGGCGGTCCGGATGGAGGACGATGGGAACAGGCGTATAGACAGGGGGGAGATCACCGGGGTCGATGATGGCCGGCTGCCCGGCGCGCCAGGCGCGCATTACTCCCAGGAGGAAGAGCCCCTCCATGACCGGTTGATTGACGAGTGTCGGGCCGGAGGGGGAAAAGAGAACAGAGTTGTCCATGAGGTTCATCAGGTCCGTCGCCTGATTGCATCGGAGGCCAAGGGAGTCCGCGGAGGATGCCACTCTTTGCAGAGACTGATAGGCACGGGTACGGTCGCCGGCGATGGCGGCCTCGGCGGCTTCGTGGAGGTTTCTGCGGATGATGGGGGCGTAGAGGTCGCGGGCGGCGCGACCCAGCACCCCCCCCATGAAGTGGGCGAGGGGGTTGGTTTCGCTGACATTGGCGGTGGAGACTTCGCGGATGGCCTCCTCGGTTTCGCGAAGTAGCACGGCGACGGATGCGGCGTGGATGCGCTCCGGTTCGATGAGGTGGCGGGCGAGGTGCGTCTGGAGAGCGGCAAGGTCCTCATCGTCCAGGCGGGCGGCGATGGCGGGGTGGTGCAAGAGATCGAAGAAACGATCGAACATACCCGCCGTGCGGATTTGAACGGTGAAGAGGTCGAGGGCGAGATGGAGGCGACGGCGGAGTTCCGCGTCGTCCGGTGGGAGGTCTCCGGCGATGGCATCGCGAAGGAGAATCATGACCGCGGCGGTGGGGAGGTCGACGCGGTGCTCGACAAGGAAGGAGGGGAAGACGTTGGGGGGAGACTCGAGGAGGGATATCTGGAGGTCGAGGGGGACGGCGAGGTCCGTGGAGAAGACGAGGGGGCGAGCCTCGTCGAGAAATGTCTGGAGGGCTCGGCGCACGGCGAGCGAGGGGGACGTGAGGGAGTCCGTCTCGACCCAGGGAAGCCGGAGCACGTTAACGTAGCGCGTGTGGGAAGGAGGGAGCTTTGGCCATTCGATGGGTGGAGGCGGATGGGGGAGGGTCTTGCCCAGGATGACCGCAGCGTGGAGGCCCAGTAGGTCGTCCACGGCGGTACCGACGCGGCCATAAAC
Source organism: uncultured Candidatus Sumerlaeota bacterium (assembly GCA_964420455.1). Classification (GTDB taxonomy): domain Bacteria; phylum Sumerlaeota; class Sumerlaeia; order SLMS01; family SLMS01; genus CAYQTO01. Next base: position 6,114 of record CAYQTO010000048.1, read on the forward strand.
CAGGAGGCTGCCGATTCCATCAGGATCGTTGGTGGAAGCAGGTATGAGATCGAGGAGCGCCTGGGAGGTGTCGCGAAGCTGCGAGTCAGAGGTCTCTGGAGGAGCCGCCTCCGGACGTTCGCCGTGGGTGGTGGACATGGTGGTGGTTGCGGTTTCGGCCGTGGGCATCGCCGGCGGAGGATCGGGTGGCGTCGCGAGTAGGGCGCGGGCCTCGGCGAGTTGACGTTCGCGCAGAGCCGCGCGTCCGCCTTCGCCCCTGATCATCATGGTATAGACGACGACCAGGACGGCGAGGGCGAGGGCGAGGCCCAGGCCGATCCAGGCGAGGGTCTTTGGAATCTTGCGCTTGGCGGCCACGGGCCTGTGGCGTCTCCCGCGTGGGTGCTTGCTTCCTTAGGAGTGTCGCGGGGGCGCGCCCGGTTGGAAGAAAAAAATCGGAGGAGGTTCAGGGGGCGCGGCGGGCGAGGGCCTGCTCGAGGGAAACGATCGCGGTGCGGGCGAGCGTGGCCTCGTCCAGGGTGGTGCCGTAAACGGGGCCGGTGGAGGGTTCGGCGTCGACGTCGTCGATATGGGCGATCACGACAAGGTCGTCGGCGCGATGGGTGGCGAGCGCCTCAAGGGGCTGGATCTCTTCGGCGTCGAGTTGCTGGGGAAGGTCGACGACCCCGTTGGGGCCGGCGGCCACGGCGGCGTAGGCGATTCCTCCGGGCCAGGCGAGGGCGTAGGTCGAGATGGGCTCGCGGGCGTTGTCGGTCGGATCGGCGGGGGGCCGATAGACGGCCAGCCCGGACCCGCCGGAATGGCGGATGCGGAGGGTATTGCGGGCGGTTTGCTCGAGGAGGAGGCCGATGCCCGTATTGGCTTCGGCGGCGGGCGCGGGGTCGCCATTGGCCATTCGGCCTCCGATCCAGAACCCTGCAACGGCCACAGCGATCGCCATGGCGACAAAGCCGACGCCGGCGACAATGAGGCCCCACGGGATGCGTCGAAACGCATTGCCGTCGAAGGGGTTGGGGTCGTCGCGTTCCTCGAGCCTCACGAGTCCTAGCATCGTGGGAGTGTCCTTGCTGGCACGGCCATTGATCCTAAAGGATATGAGATGATGCAAGAGGCCGAAAGGAAAAGCTGGTGAACGGACATCCCCAGGACATTGCCGATGGTGCTGCGGTGGAGCAGTTGGAGGAAAGCCGGCGCCGGTTGGCAGCAGTTGAGGAGCGGGTGGCCCGCGCCTGCGAGCGGGCGGGACGGCCACGGAGCGAGGTGACCTTGCTGGCGGTCGTGAAGAACCGGCCGATACCGGTCGTGCGCGGGCTCGTGGAACTCGGCGTGGGCGAGATGGCGGAGAACCGCGTCCAGGACGCCCGGTCGCGGATTCCTTGGGTGGGGGGCAATGTTCAGTGGCATCTCATCGGTTCCTTACAGACCAACAAGGCAAAGTACATTCCGGGGCTTTTCTCGACCGTGCATTCGGTGGACCGGGCGGAGGTGGCGGAGGCGCTGGCCCAGGCGATGGAAAAGCGCGCAGCCGGGCAAACTCTCGATGTTTACCTGCAGTTCAACATCGCGGGAGAGGAGCAGAAGCACGGGGCGACAGAGGAGGAGGCCATGGCCCTGTTGAAAGCCGTGCAGAGCCTCGGGCCTTTGCGCGTGCGCGGACTGATGTGTATGGCTCCGTATTCCGACAATCCGGAGGATGCCCGTCCAGTTTTTCGGGAACTTCGGCAGTTGCGCGACCGAATGGCGGCAACGTCAGGCCTGGCGCTCGGCCTTTCCATGGGAATGAGCGGGGACTTTGAGGTCGCCATCGAGGAGGGCGCCACCATCGTCCGGGTCGGGAGCGCGCTCTTCGAGGACCTCGAATCCTGAGTAGCGCGGGGCCACCCACCCGGCTCCGAGCGCCAAAAGGAACGCCACCACGCCCAAGGCCATCCCAGTCGTATAGACGCCGATGGCCCACGAGTCCGGCCGGTATTCCCATCGGATGCGCGACGTGCCAGGTTCGAGGTAGACAACGCTTGCGAGGGCGGGCTCGGTGATCCTCTCGACCAGCTCATCGTTCAGGTAGATGCGGTGGCCGGGGCCGACGGTCTCGGCGATCTCCATCGGGCCCGAGACGAGTTTCTCGACTTCGAGGACCTTCACGTTGGCATCGCGGCGGATCCATTCCACGCGTTGCGGCGGCCGGCCCATCCACGGGCGGACCATGGGGGGCGCCTCGCCCAGTGCGAGGACCGCGCGGCCCTGATCGGGGAACTCCGCCACGACGCGGTTTCGGCCGAGTCCCTCGCTGCCCGGTTCGACGAGGACATGGGTGACACCCCAGGAGTGAAACCAGTCCATCGAGTTGAACAGGAGATCGCGGTCCCGCTCGGCCTTCGCGGCATAGGTGATGGGGTGATATCCGTTGAGGGCTCGGCCGCCATGGAGCAGTGGGCGAAGGCTGAGGTCGCTGACGGTGTCGTGGGTTTCGAGGAGGACGTCGCGGTCGAGGAGCCAAAGGTCCATGGCGCCGGGGAAGGCCACGCGGGTTTGGAAATCCGCCCACGGCTGGCGAAAGAGGAACCATCGGTTGGTGATGGTGAGGTCGGCGATGGTCACCGCGAGGATCGCGAGGAGGAGCCATGTATAGACGCGGGGACGGGCCCAGCGGCGGCGGGACTCGGCGAGCAGGTCGAGCCCCTGGCCGGCAAGCACCGCGACGGCCAGCGATGTTCCGGCCATGAAGGTTCCCGGACTCCGAAAGGAATCGAATCCCGGCAGCCAGGAATGGAGGACGCCATAGACCGGTGTGAATCTCCCGAGGCCGACGACAAGGCAAAGCACGGCGGCGAGCAGCCAGAAAGCGAGCGCACGCAGGCGCCACCAGCCGAGCGCAAGAGCCAAAACGGCCAGGAGGAGGGGCGGCGCTCCGATGTAGTCGCTCACGATGCGCTCGCCCCAGCGACCTGTATAGACGTCGCCGAAGACCGAGCTGCCCATGTACCGCGGGAGGAGGTACTCGGGAATCTCGCCGGGGGGATAGCTGGTGGCGGTGGCCTCGGTGAAGTCGACCCCGCCGGCGCGGTTCGACAGGGCTGCCATCTCGAGGCCCGGGAGCAGTTGGGCCCCTCCGAGCGCGAGACCGAGCCCCAGGGCGAAGAGGATGCCGGCCAGATGGCGGCCCCACCACGGACGGAGCAGCGGGCGTCTATACAGCTCCCATGCGCCCCATCCGGCCGACAGCGCGATTCCGAGGTAGGCGACCTGGGGATGGCCGGAGAGGAGCATGAGCCCCAGCCCGAGAGCCACAAGGGCGAAGCCCCAGGCACGACGACCAAAGTGATGCGGGTCCGAGGCCAGCGCGGCGCCCGCGACCATCCAGGGAAGCCAGCCGAGGGCCATGACCTTCTGGAAGTGGCCCGCATGGACGAGCGTCACCACATGGCCGCACAACATCCAGACCATACCTGTATAGACGGCCGCGGGAAAGCGCATGCGGAGCGCGCGACCGAGGACGAGCCCGCCGATCCCGCCGATCCACAGAGCCAGGATCCATGCGGCCTTTTGCGCCGCGGGGTAGGGCAACGCGAAGAACGGCGCGACGCCCGGGGCGAGCGGCGTCCACAGGAACGCGCCCACGGTCGGCAGGCCGCCATGAAGCCCGCTGATCCAAAGGGGGATCGTCAGCGGGTCGGCAGCGAGTTGTTGCTGGACCCAGAGGTGGACCACCGCATCGTGAAAGACGGTGTCGCGACCGTAAAGGAACCAATCGCCCTCGAACGGCGCGATGTCGCGGACCATGACGAGGAGTTGGAAAACGGCAAGGGCCAGATAGCCCATCGCGGCGAGGACCCATGCCGCCGTCGATCCGGGTTTCATGGTTCCATTCGCCGCATGACGTCGGCTCGCATGCAGCCCAGGCGGGGAATCACGTAGATGAGAAAGATCGCGCTGTAGATACAGAAGAAGGGAACAACCGGGAGCCTGTAACGAGGATGGATGACCATCATCGCGTGAAAGAAGAACCAGTAGGCGCAGATGCCGAGGACGAGGAGGCGGTCCGACCGGTCGGTATGGCGGGCAAAGAAGAGACCGCCGAGTGTTGCGAGGACATAGAGCATCCACTGCCAGGAGATAAGGCCTTCGACGATAAGGATATCGTTGGGCGCGGCGTTGGGATCTTCGGCAAACTGGAGTGCGGGATTGGCGAACCAGGGCCACTGGGCGAGCCCCCAATGCCACAGGCGCGGAAAACACCTTAGTAACGATCGGAGAGGCTGCTCGCGGAGTTCACGGAGGAACTCCTCGCGCCCATTGTTGTAGGTTGCGACGGGATCGTTGGGATCGAGGCCGATTTCGCGACGGATAGGATGGTCCGGTGCCACGTACCAGAATGTTCCAAACCGGTTGTTGCCGAGTGCGAGATTGTCCCCGGAACTCATGGAAATTGGAAAGACGAACCCGAACTGCTGGTAGTTTCGGTAGGTCCATGCGGAAACCGGGAGCATGAACCCAAGAAGGCAAAGAAAGAGATAGCTTTCCATACGCAGGCGGCGGCGCCAGTCCCACGCCAGCCAGAAAAGAAGGCCGATCATCAGGAACGGTATGAGGGCAATGATCGTTCCCCGGACGAGGGCGGCCACACCGAATACCAATCCAGCCAGAAGAAAGCGCCACCAGCGTGAGGTAGGGGTTTGGTCGATCATCAGGGCAACGCCCAGAAGAAGCAGGAAGATGAAGGGATTTTCCGAGAGTAGTTGGGAAGGCAGAACGAGAAGATCCCAGACCCATCCGACAAGAATCATCCCGAGAAGGCCGACGGACTCATTGTAGAGCCGCATGCCGATATAGGCGGTCAGCAGAAGGGTACCGGCGAAGACAACGAGGTTGGCGGCCATAACGGCCGTGACCGACTGGCCAAAAAGGAGAACGACACCGGCAACGAAGGCGGCGTAGCCGGGTGCGGCGTAGCCCTCCGGCCGGTCTGCGGTACCGAAGATACCGCTTTCGGCCATGCTCGTGCCGAGTTCCCAGTAAGAGGCGGCGTCGTGGATGGGTTCGGCGGGCATCAGGAGAAATGCCACCATGGCGGGAAGGTAGGCCAGGGCGAAGGCGAGTCCCCATCGTGCGGAGCGACTGGTGGGGAGGAGGGTTTCGACCATGGAGGGCTGCTCCTACCGTCGTTTCAGCTTCAGCCGCAGGAAGCCCTGCCAGCAGCGTTTGAGGAGGATGGCGGCGTGGCGGAGGGGGCGCATCTTGGACTGGCCGGCGGTGCGGGCGCGGTAGTGGACCGGGACCTCGAGGATCTTGAGGTTCTCCTCGGCGGCGCCAAAGAGAAGGTCGAAGTCGCCCCAGGGGTCGCCACCCATGCGGATATATTTATAGTCGGCCTTGAGGAGGCACTTGGTGCCGCAGAGGGTGTCGCTGACGCGCTGGCGCAGGAGCCAGGTCATGATGACGCTGAAGGCGAAGTTGCCGAGGAGGTTGGCGAAGCGCATGGCCTGTTGTTCCATGGGATAGACGAGGCGGGTGCCGTTGGCAAAGTCGCAGAGGCCGTCGGCGATGGGCTTGTAGAAGAGGGGGAGCTCCTCGGGCATGACGGTCATGTCGGCGTCGAGGATCATGAGCACGTCGCCGTTGGCGCGGTCAAAGCCGAGCTTCACCGCGTTTCCTTTTCCGCGGTTCTTGCGGCAGGTGATGAGACGGACGCGGGGGTCGGCCTTCATGACTTCGCGGACGGCGTCGGCGGTGCCATCGGTGGATCCGTCGTTGACGAAGAGGATTTCGGTGCCGGCGCCCATGTCGGGGGTGCGGCGGGCGCACTCGGCCACATTGCCTTCCTCATTGTGGCAGGGGATGACGACGGAAACGGTGAGGTTGCGGCGTGCGTCGAGGGTGAAGTCGTGGACCTTTTCGGCGACGAGGGTCTGGATGGCGCAGAGGCGGTTCACGATGGGGAGCGCCTCGGCGACTCGGTTGATGGGGTCGCTGAGGAGGGGGATGCGGCGGGGAACGAGCATCTTCGCGCCGGACCGGACGAGGCGGAATCCGGTCAGTTGGAGCATGTTGATAAGGTCGCGGTTGGGGAGGAAGTTGTGGGGGCCCTCGGGCATCTTGAGGTCGAGGCGTTCGGCGACCGCAAAGATGGGATCCCACAGGGGGTTGATGGTGCTGAGGCACATGCGGCCGCCGAGGCGGAGGGAGGCGTTGACGGCCTGGTAGAGTTTGAGGACGTCGGTGATGTGATCGACGACGTCGGCGAGGATGGCGACGTCGAAGTCGTTGGCACCGGGGAGGGGTTCCTCAGCGTCGTGAACGTGGAAGGTAACGGCGGGGAACTTGCGGCGGGCGCGGGCGATCATGCCGTGGGAGATGTCCAGGCCGACGCGTTCGCGGCCGGGCATCACGCCGATGATGCCGCCGGTGCCACAGGCGAATTCGATGACGCGGGCGTTGCGCTTGATGTGGGAGGCGTAGAAGGCTTTGAGGGTGTCGTGATAGTAGGAGTTCTTGGCCTTCCAGTAGTCATACCGGTCGGCGATGGATTCAAAGTGCGCCTTGATGTCGGCCTTGTTCACGGGGGCGGGATCGCGTGGTGGATTGGTCGCGTGGTATTGGCGCTGGTATGGGGCAGGACAACCCTGAACTCGGGGGGGGCGCGAGGGTCAGGCGCGGGGCTGCGGGGCGGAGGGGCGGGGTCGCTTGCGCTGGGGCTGGCGGCAGGGAGGCGCGTCGAGGAGGAACTCGAGCACCTGCATGAAGTCGGCGACGGGGTGGAAGGTGAGGCGTTTGCGGACTTCCTCGGGGAGGTCGGAGATCTCGGGGGTGTGTTCCTCGGGGAGGAGGACGTGGCGGATGCCGTGGCGATAGGCGGCGAGGGCCTTTTCCTTGAGGCCGCCGATCTTGAGGATGTGGCCGCGAAGGGTCATCTCGCCGGTCATGGCGGCGTCTTGGCGGACCGGTTTTTCGGCGAGGATGGAGGCGAGGGAGGAGGCGAGGGCGATGCCGGCGGAGGGACCGTCCTTGGGGATGGCGCCCTCGGGGAGGTGGATGTGGATATCGAGGGTGTTGTGAAAGCCGGGCGGGATGTTGAGCTCGCGGGCGTGGGAGCGGATGAAGCTGAGGGCGGTGTTGGCGCTTTCCTTCATGACGTCGCCGAGGGTGCCGGTGAGGAGGAGCTTGCCGGTGCCGGCCATGGTGCGCGATTCGACGTGGAGGAGTTCGCCGCCGGCCTCGGTCCAGGCGAGGCCGATCGCATTGCCGATCTCGGGGCGGCGGGCGAGGGGCCGGTCCGGGTAGGGCTCGGGGCCGAGGAATTCGCGGAGGGTGGCGGGGGTGAGGGAAACCCGTCCCGGCTGGCGATTTTCCTCCTCGGCGTCGACAACGCGACGGGCGATCTTGCGGCAGACGGAGTTGATTTCGCGCTCGAGGTTTCGAACCCCCGACTCGCGCGTATACCCGCGAATAAGGAGTTGGAGGACGGCCTTCTGGAAGGTGGCCTGGCGTTGCTTGAGGCCGGCGGCCTGGAGGGCCTTGGGGACGAGGAAGCGGCGGGCGATCTCGAGCTTCTCGAGGTCTGTATAGCCGGAGAGGCGGATGATCTCCATGCGGTCGAGGAGGGGCGGTGGGATGCCGGCGGTGGTGTTCGCGGTGGTGATGAACATGACCTCGGAGAGGTTGTAGTCGACCTCGAGGTAGTGGTCGACGAAGGCGTCGTTCTGTTCGGGGTCGAGTACTTCGAGGAGGGCGGAGGAGGGGTCGCCGCGGAAGTCGGAAGACATCTTGTCGATCTCGTCGAGGAGGAGGACCGGGTTGACGGTGCCGGCCTTCTTCATGGACTGGACGATCTTTCCGGGCATGGCGCCGATGTAGGTGCGGCGGTGGCCGCGGATTTCGGCCTCGTCATGGACGCCGCCGAGGGAGATGCGGACAAAGCGGCGATCGATGCAGCGGGCGATGGAGCGGGCGAGGGAGGTCTTGCCGACGCCCGGGGGTCCGACGAAGCAGAGGATGGGGCCTCGTGTCTTGCGGGCGAGTTTGACCACGGCGAGGTACTCGACGATGCGCTGCTTGGCCTTCTCGAGGCCGTAGTGATCCTCGTCGAGGATGGCGGCGGCGGCGCGGAGGTCGATGCGGTCGGCGGAGCGAGCCTTCCAGGGGACCTCGGTGAGCCAGCCGATGAAGGTGCGGGCGACGGTGGCCTCGGGGGAGTAGGGGGCCATGCGGGCGAGGCGCTCGAGTTCCTTCTCGGCCTTGGCGCGGGCGTCCACGGGCATGCCCGATTCGGCGATCTGCTCGCGGAGCTCCTCGATCTCGCGGTTGTCGTCCCCGGTTCCGAGTTCGCGCTCGATGGCCTTCATCTGCTCGTTGAGGAAGTATTCGCGCTGGGTCTCGCCGATCTGCGAGCGCACCTGCGAGACGATCTGGTCCTCGAGTTCCATGACCTGGATTTCCTTTTCCAGGTTGGCGTTGAGGAGCATGAACTTCTCCTCGAGGGCGGATACTTCGAGGACGCGCTGCTTTTCCGCGAGGCGGAAATCGACGTAGTTGGCAACGGCATAGAGGACGGCGAGGGGATCCTCAAGATCGTTGATGGAGCGCTGGAGGTCCTCGGGAATCTTTTCAGAGAGTTGCGTGTAGCGCTCGAAGAGGGAGAGGGTGGTGCGGCGGTAGGCCTGGCCAGTGGCGTCGTCGAGGAGCTTGATATCGAGGCGGACGAGGAGGGCCTGGAGCTGGTCGCCTTCGTCCATGAAGTCGACGGCGCGGGCGGCGTAGATGCCCTCGACGAGGATCTTCTGGCTGCCGTCGGGGACGCGGAGGACCTGGAGGACTTCGGCGACGCAGCCGACGCGGTAGAGGTCGGGGGGCGAGGGCTGTTCCGCCTCGAAGTCGCGCTGGCCACAGAGGAAGATTCGTTTGTCGGAGATGAGGGAGGTCTCAATGGCCGCGAGGCCCCGTGGCCTGTTGACGAAGAGGGGGGTGACGGCTCCCGGAAAGACGAGGGAGTCCTTCAGGGGAAGGACGGGGAGAAGCGCTGACTCAAAGGGTTCCATGCGGGGCGATCGGTGGGGGCCGCCGGGTGGCTGGCGAACCGCCGAGGAGTATTGACGAGGCAACGGGCGCGGCCGATACGTTGTCCAGCAAAACCTTGGAGGAAGCGGCGATGGATTCCCCTATGACCGGCGGCCGTTTGGACGAGGAGATATACAGGCGCCTGCTGGCGGCGGCGCGCGAGGCTCAAGGGCGGGCCCACGCGCCCTACTCGGGATTTTCCGTGGGGGCGGCGGTGCTGACGGAAAACGGGGCGATCGTTGGCGGATGCAACGTGGAGAACGCGAGCTACGGCCTGACGAACTGCGCGGAGCGGACCGCCGTTTTTCGTGCGGTGGCAGAGGGCGCCGGGCGGCCGGTTGCCTGCCTGGTCATCGGCCCCACGGAACGCCCGCTCACGCCCTGTGGGGCCTGCCGCCAGGTCCTCCTCGAGTTCAACCCCGCCATGCGGGTGGTTTGTGTCGGATCCGGCGGCGAGCGGCTCGAGACCACCGCCCGCGAGCTTCTTCCCAACTCCTTCGGGGCGGAAGACCTTGCCTGATTCCCCCCGCCTGGTCCTTCCCGACGGCCAGAACTACGACTGTGTCCAGTGTGGCATGGGCTGCAGGATGTTCGACGAGATTGTGGTCGACCGGCCTGCGGAGAAACGCATCGAGGAGCTGGATGTGGCGCACCTGCTGCCGTCGGAGCTCCGCGAGCTGCCGCCGGTGATCGACCGGCCGATCGAGCCGGGCCGCATGCTGCGAAAGCACGAGGGCGCCTGCGTGTTCCTCGACGCGGAGAACCTGTGTGGCATCCATCGCGAATTCGGCTACGAGAAGAAGCCGCGGATCTGTCGTGACTTCCCGTTCCGGTATGTGACGACGGATCGGGGTGTCTATACGGGGTTGAGCTTCGCCTGCACCGCCGTGCTGGCGAACAGCGGGCGGCCGGTGGTGGAACAGCGGGCGGCGCTGGAGGAGGATATCGCGCACGCCGCCTCGCAGGCCAGCGTCAGCGGCACCCCCCACCTGACGGGCCGCCACGAGATCAGCCACGAGGCCTACGAGCAGCTCGAGGCGGACTTTGCCGCCCTCCTTGGCCTCGACGGACATCCCCTCGGGCTGCGGCTGGTGGCCATCGCGGCGTATATCGATCTGTACATCAAGCTGCTGCGGGAGACGCGCCGTGACACGATGGCGAGGGGGGCGCCGACGCACCCGCCGAAGGAGACGGGGCGGTTTCCCCCGGATTCCGGTCCGGCGCCGGACCTGGAGGTGCTTGCGGTGCTGCGGCGCCGTTACCTGGCGGAGGAGGGCGGGCCGCTGCTCGCCCTGGCGCGGCGCACGCGCCCGTCACCCTCGCTCCAACGTGCCTTTCTCGGGCTTGTGACGGCCTTCCGCCAGAACCTTGTTCTGGGCCATCGCCCCCGCGGCCGGGTGGGAACGATCGCCCGGATTATCCGTCATTACGGGGCCCATGCGCTGCGGGCCGGGCGGGTCGACCTGATCTCGCTCGACGGGCGGTTCGATTACGACGCGTTCCGGTTGGTGGACTTCGACGGTGCGGTGGCGTCGGAGGAAGGGGGCGAGTTGCTCGCGCGGTACTTCCGCCACGCGCTTTTTCGCAAGGACCTGCTGCTGGCGAACTCGGTCTGGCTGGGCCAGCGACTGATGCTGATGCATTATGCCTTGATCAGGTGGCACGCGGTGGGGCGCGCGCACCTGGGGGGGCGGACGGTGGTGGATCTCGAGGACCTGCGGCAGGCGATCCGTGCGGTCGAGATTCACTACCTCTTTCACACGCAGTTTATCCGCGTGTTCGACAAGGTACCGGCGCTGGGGATGCTGTTGGATGTGCTTGTCCGGCGGCCGGTCTACGCGGGGGCGATGACCGGTCCGCCGGTGTAGCAACCATCATGGGGTGTTGGCGGTTTCCCGCGGTTGCGGTGTGGGTCGCATGGCGACCGGTTCGCCGCCCGATTCCGCGATCACGCCGGGGGCGATCTGCTGGAGGTAGCGGAAGTAGTCGCTGTCGGCGCGGATCATCAGCGTCGCGTTGTCGTTAATGGCCTCGCCGTAGCTCTCGAGGGTGCGGAAGAAGGCGTAGAATTCCGGGTCCTGGCCGAAGGACTCGCCGTAGATGCGGGCCGCCTCGGCATCGGCCTGACCGCGTATTTCCTCGGCGCGGCGTTCCGCCTCCGAGAGGATTTCGCGCTGCTCGCGCTCGGTGTTGCCCTCGATCTCGGAGCTGCGGCCGCGGCCTTCGGAGCGAAACTGTTCGGCAATGCGCTGGCGCTCGGAGATCATGCGGTCCTCCACCTGGGAGCGGACGTCGTTGATGTAGTTGAGGCGCTTGATGCGTACGTCGACGAGTTCGATGCCGTACTGGGGGACGACGTTTCGGGCTTCCGCAAGGATTTCACGGGTGAGTTCCTCGCGGCCCTTCTGGGGACGGGCCTCGAGGTCCACGTCGTCGCGATCAACAATGAGGTCGTCGACCTTGGCGGCGTCGAACTCCCAATCCTTGGATCGGACAATCTCCTCGAGATCTGTGTTGGAGACCTTGTCGCGGACGACCGAGTCGATGATGTCGTCGAGGCGGGTCTGGGCGCCCATTTCGTCGCGGACGGACTTGAGGAAGAGGAGAGGGACGACGATGCGCCAGCGGGCGGTGGTGTCGACGATGATGAATTCGCGGCCGAGGGTGGGGATCTGGTTCACGTCGCCGTCCCAGGAGAGGATGCGCTTGTCGTAACGGCGAACCTCCTGGATGAAGGGCGTCTTCCAATGGAGACCGGGCTCGTTGATGGGTTCACCGACGGGCTCGCCGAACTGGACGATGACGGCCTGCTCGGCCTCGTCGATGGTATAGGCGGCGGAGGAGATGACGACGATTGCGGCGAGGGAGAGGAAGCCGCCGAGGACGATCGTCTGAAGGGTGCGCTTGCGGAAGGTCATTCGCGGTTGGCTCCGGTGGTGGCTTTGCCCCCGAGGTCGAGGAGGGGAAGGGGCGCGACGGTGTCATCCTGGACGACGACGACGCGGCCGGCGCGGGGAAGGACCCGGTTGACGGTTTCGAGAAAGAGGCGCTGGCGGGTGACTTCGGGAGCGCCCTGGTATTCGGAGAGGAGGGCGTTGAAGCGCGCGGTTTCGCCGCGGGCGCGGTTGACACGTTCGGCGGCGTAGCCCTCTGCCTGGGCGATGAGCTGGGCGGCCTCGCCGCGGGCCGCGGGGATCACCTGATTGCGGCGTTTCTCCGCCTCGTTGATGAGACGCTCGCGTTCCTGCCGCGCGACGTTGACGTCGTTGAAGGCGGGCTGCACGCGCGGCGGCGGAACCACGTCCTGGAGTTCGACGGTGCTGACCTGGATGCCGGACTCGTACTCGCGCATGATCTTCTGAATTTCCTCACGTGCCTTGGCCGAGATGTCCACCCGGGCGGTGGTGAGGACCTCGCTGCCGAGGCGGTTGCCGACGATGCGACGCATGACGGCCTCGGACACGTCGCGGAGCGTCTCCTCGGGGTTGCGAATGTTGAAGAGGAACTGGCGTGGATCCTCGATGCGGTACTGGACCACCCAGCTGACGTCGATGACGTTGAGGTCACCGGTCAGCATGAGGGACTCGTCCTGGAGGTCCGCCTGGCTGTACTGGGTGCGTTGGCCGGCGGCGACGGTTCGGAAGCCGAACTCCTGTTTCTTGACCCGCTCGGTCTGCACCGAGGTGACAGTGTCGATGTAGAAGGGGAACTTGAAGTGGAGTCCGGGATCGACGACGTCGATGACCTTGCCGAAGCGTTGCAGGACGCCTCGTTCCTCGGGCTGGATGGTGTAGAACGAAGTGAGGATGCCCCACAGAACGATGAGGACGAGGGGGGCAAAGACGAGGAGGCGGAGGAAGAAGCGGGCGATCTTCTCGGCGTCTTCGGGGCTGAGGCCCCCTTCTCCGCTGGCGCGGTCGAAAGGGTTGTTGTCGCCAAAGGCCATGGATTTGGGTCTCCAAGTGTATGTAATGCCGTTCAAATGCAAGCGCCGCACCAAGGACCGGGGGTGCTGACCGGTTCTTCAGGGCCGATGGGGTGTCGCTTGACGGGCGGGGCCGCGGCGGGTTGGCGTGGGAACCTGCGGCGGGGGACGCCGCCATTTCCCTTCCGGAGCCGAAACGAAGCGCATGCGCGTTGGAATGGTCACCCTCGGGTGCGACAAAAACACGGTGGACAACGAGTACCTGGCGGGGCTGCTGGCGGGGCGGGGGCTCGAGGTGGAAGTCGCCAACGAGGCCTCGCCTCCGGACGTGGTGGTGATCACGACGTGCGGATTCATCGAGGCGGCGAAGCAGCAATCAATGGAGCAGATCCGGCGATGGGCACGGCTGCGGGCGGAGGCGGGGACGCGGCTGGGGGTGATCGGGTGCCTGGCGCAGCGCAGCAGCGAGGAGTTGCTGCGGACGTTTCCGGAAATCGACTTCCTCGCGGGGGTGGGCGATTTCGAGCGGGTGGCACGGCTGGTGGCGGGGGAGGAGAGGTCGCGGTTCCTGAGCAACACGAACGGGGCGAGCTGGGATCTCGAAACCCAAAGCCCGGCCGCGCGGGAGGAAGCCAACGGCGCCGCGCCCGCGACGGACATTGAGTTCGACGACCGCGAGTTCGACGCCGCGTCCCCCCGGGTGCTCGTTCCCCGAACGCTTCCCCGCACGCGGCTCGACCGCCGGCCCCACGGCTTCCTCAAGATCAGCGATGGCTGCAACCATACCTGCACCTTCTGCAGCATCCCGCTGATGAAGGGCGTCTATACATCGCTGCCGCGCCAGGTGCTGCTGGACGAGGCCCGGCGGCTCCTCGACGACGGCGTCCGCGAGATCAACATCGTCGCCCAGGACATCACCAAGTACGGCCTCGACACGGAAAAGCGGCTCGCTCTGCCGGACCTGCTGCATGACCTCTGCGCGATCGGGGGCCACTTCTGGCTCCGGCTCTTCTACCTCTATCCCAGCACGGTGACGCGGGACCTGCTGGCGCTGATGAAGGACGAGCCCAAGATCGCCCGGTACCTTGATATCCCCCTCCAGCACCTGGACGCGGGGGTGCTGAGGCGGATGCGGCGCCCCCACGACCGCGCGCGGACCATGGACATGCTCCGGATGATTCGGAGCGAACTGCCGGACGTGACACTCCGGACGACGTTCATCGTGGGCTTTCCCGGCGAGTCGAAGAAGGAGTTCGAAACGTTGCTCGACGGGATGGAGGAGATCCGATTCGAGCGGCTGGGTGTCTTTACCTACAGCCGGGAGCCCGGGACGCCTGCGGCGGGGCTGGAGAACCAGGTGACGGAGAAAGTGAAGGAGCGGCGGAAGGAGAAGGTGATGAAGAAGCAGCGGGCCATCAGCGCGGCGTGGGCGGAGGCGCAGATCGGACGTGAGTGCGAGGTGCTCGTGGAGGGGCGGGTGCCCGGGAGCGACTGGCACGTTGGGCGGAGCCACAGCGAGGCGGCGGATATAGACGGGGTGGTGCGGCTCTTCAGCGAGGAGGACCTTGAGCCGGGGAGCTTCGTGCGGGCGCGGATCATCGAGGCGGATGTCTATGACCTGACGGCGGAGGCGCTCGCGGGCGCCGTGCCGGGGTAGGTGGGCGGGGGAGATGGGGCTTCGGGGACGGTGGGGATGGGTGGTTATGTTGGCCTTGCTGGTGGCGCGGCTGCCGGCGGCGGGAACTTTCTTCGTCCCGGGAGCCTACCCGACGATCGAGGCCGCGTTGGCGGCCGTGGGCGACGGCGCGACCATCGCCGTGGAGCCGGGTGTCTATACGGGAATCGTCGAGGTGGAGGGACGTTCGGTGCGGATCCGAGCGGCGGATGACGGGGATCCGCCGGTGATCGAGGGGTTCCGTGCCTCGGGCGGGGGGGAGTTGCGGCTCGAGGGGCTGGTGATCGGCGGCCCGGGGCCCCGTTACTCCACCGACGCCGTCTATACGCGGGGGGTGGCGCTGGTACTGCGGGGGTGCGAGGTTCGGGGGGGGCTGAACGCGCGCGGTGGTGGGGTGGTGGTGGTGGAGGATTGCGTCTTTCCGCGGGCGGGGCGGCCGGCGGGGGCGGCGACGATGCGCGAGGTGGCGGAGGTGCGGCTGGTGGGATCGCTGCTCGAGGGGGCGGACGGTTACAACGGCGTTTGCGCGGGGGAACTGGCGGCGCTGCCGCGGGAGGGGTTTGCGGCGCTGGAGGTGATCGACTGTGGGGAGGTGCTGATCGAGGACTGCGTGGTGCGGGGGGGAGACGGAGGCGTGCTGGCGGAGGGGTCGTGTCCGGTGGAGTGGCCGTTGGCGGCTGCGG
>CAYQTO010000049.1:0-21188 GCA_964420455.1 uncultured Candidatus Sumerlaeota bacterium
CGCGTTTCTCGTCGGCAAGATCGACCTGGCCCAGGCGGAGGCCGTCGCCCAGTTGACCTCCTCGCAGACGGAGGCCGCACGGCGGGCGGCCTTCGCCCAGCTTCGCGGGGGGCTTTCGGAAATCCTCCTTCGCCTGCGGGGGCAACTCGTCCAACTGACCGCGGAGATCGAGGCCCATGTCGACTATCCGGAGGAGGACCTGCCGGAGTTGCTTGTCGAGGGCCTTGCGGAGCGGATTGGCGCCGCCCGGCGCGAGATCGCGGCACTGCTCGAATCGCACGAGCGGGGCCGTCGGCTGCAGGCGGGGGCACGGGTGGTCCTCGCCGGGCCGCCAAACGCGGGCAAGTCGTCCCTCTTCAATGCGGTTCTCCGCCGAGAGCGGGCCATCGTCACCCCCCACCCGGGAACGACCCGCGACACCCTCGAGGCAACGGTCGACCTTGAGGGGATTCCGCTGACCCTGGTCGATACCGCCGGCCTCCGCGCCACCGTGGAAGAAATCGAGCGAATGGGCATCGAACGATCGCGCGAGGAGATTCGCACCGCGGACCTCGTGCTTTTCGTGGTAGACGCGACGGCGGACCCGGCCCCGGCGCTCAAGGAACTGCGCGCCATTGGCGATTTCCCTCATGTGGTGCTGATCAACAAGGTCGATGCCGTCGGAGACACTCCGCGCCTGAGCGACTTGGCCGGACTCTTTGGTTGGGGACCGGATGTCTATACAGTGAGCGTGACCACCAAGGAGGGGCTGGATGCAGTGGAGAAGGCGCTGGTCCAGCGGTTGGGCGGGGAGGCGAGCGAAGACGGAGGGGCCGTGCTGCTGACGTCCGCGCGGCATGCGGCGGCTCTGCGCGGCGCGGAGACGTCCCTAGCGGAGGCGGAGGAGGGACTTCGCGCCTACCGCGGACCGGAGCTGGTTGCCACAGACCTGGCCACGGCACTTACGGAGATCGATCAACTGACCGGCAAGGGCGACATCGACGAGGATGTGCTCGATGCGATCTTCTCGACCTTCTGCCTTGGAAAATAGCGCCCTTACTGCTGCTGGCCGGCGAGTTCCTCTTCGCTCGTCTCGTTCATGGGCTTGGCGTTCATGACGCGCTCGTAGATCTCGGGATCGATCTCGCCCTTGGGCCGGCCGGCGGCGATCCACTTGTCGATCTCCTCGAAGAGGGCGTCGACCATCTCGTCCTCGCGGCAGGAGCGCACCACCTTGCCGAGGCGATAGATGGCCCCCTTGCCGCGACCGCCGGCGATGCCGAAGTCGGCGATCTGACCCTCGCCCGGGCCATTCACGGCACATCCCATCACCGAGACCGAGATGTTCTCGGTCGCGTAGTCGCGGAGGCGCTCCTCAACCCGATGGGCCGCCTGCTCCAGGGCGATCTCCACACGTCCGCAACTCGGGCAGGAAATCAGGTTCGGCCCGGCGTCACGAAGCCCCACGTTGGCCAGCATCTTCTGCCCCACGTAGACTTCCTCTTTCGAATCACCGGTCAGCGACACGCGGATCGTGTCGCACAGGCCGTCGATCAGCAGGGCGCCGATGGCCATGGCGCTTTTGATCGTGCCGCTGCGGACCGTGCCCGCCTCCGTCAGCCCCACGTGAAAGGGCACGTCCGACTTGTCCGCCATGCGTCTGTACGCGTCGACGGTGGTGAGGACGTCGGAGGCCTTGAGGGAAAGCTTGATTTCGCCGTAGCCGAGATCCTCGATCAGCCGGATCTCGTCGAGGGCGGACTCGACCATGGCGTCGGCGGTGCTCATCTCGCCGGCGAAGACCTTCCTGCGCAGGTCCATGCGCAGGCTGCCGTTGTTGACGCCGATGCGGATGGGAATCCGGCGGTCGCGGCATCGATCAACAATTTCCGGCAGCTTGTCCTTGCGCGCGAGGTTGCCCGGGTTGAGCCGGATGCCATCGACGCCCGCCTCCAGAACGCGCACCGCCAGACGCCAGTCGAAATGGATGTCCGCGATGATGGGGACCGGTGCTTCCTTCATGATGGCGTCGAAGGCCTCGGCGGCCTTGATGTCGGGGCACGCGAGTCGGACAATGTCGACCCCCGCGTCGGCAAGCTCCCGCAGCTGGGCCACGGTCGCCTCCACGTTGCGCGTGTCCGTCTTGGTCATCGTCTGGACGCTGACCGGTGCTCCCCCGCCAATGGCCACGGATCCCACGTGGATCTGGCGAGTCTTGCGGCGGACGACGGACATGAAGAG
The DNA here is from genome assembly GCA_964420455.1 of uncultured Candidatus Sumerlaeota bacterium. Lineage (GTDB taxonomy): Bacteria > Sumerlaeota > Sumerlaeia > SLMS01 > SLMS01 > CAYQTO01. Next base: position 2,221 of record CAYQTO010000049.1, read on the forward strand.
GCCTCCGTGGCAGGTGCTTGGGGGTACCTTTCCCACGGAGGCTGGAGATGCAAGAGAGATGCCCCGCGGCGGGGGCGGAGTTCAGCGCGTCTCGGCGGCGAGAAGCTGGTCGAGGACGCTGGTCACCTCGGAGTTCTTGACGTCGGCGGCGACGATGCGGCCCTCGCGGTCGAGAATGTAATAGTCGGGGAAGCTGTCGACGCGCATCGCATCGATGATGGCCCCGTCGCTGTCGGGGTGCAGGGCGTATGCAATGCCATGCTCCTCGGCGGTGGCCGCCATCTTCTCGACCCCGCGCGGGTGGCAGATGCCCACAAAGGCAACGCCCTTCTCCGCGTAGGTCTTCGAGATCTCGTTGTTTTTGGGGATCGAGCGGATACAGGGGCCGCACCAGGTCGCCCAGAAGTCGAGCACGACGAGTTTGCCCTCCAGGTCGGCGGCGAGGTCCCCGGGGAGCGCGGCCTGGGTGCCCTCGATTTCCGCCAGCAACTGGCGCCGGCCCGCATCCCCCTCGAGCTTGTCCGCCGCGATCTCCATGGTTGGGGCTGTCGCACCGGCGCCCATGGACACGGCTTCCTTTGCCGGCTGTTCCGCCAGAAGCGCCTTCACCGCGTCCTCCACCTTGTCGGTCCGGAGCCCCACCCCGCGGATGACGCCCTCGCGGTCGATCACCGCATAGGTCGGCCACCACATGACGCGGAAGGCCTCCGCCATGGCGCCGGAATGGTCCCTGGCAACGGGAAAGCGGGCGCCGGCCTCCCGGGCCTTCTGCTCCATCTTTTCCTGCCCGCGGGAGCCACAGATCGCCAGCACCTCCACGCCCTGGTCTCCATACTTGTCCATCAGGACGTTGTTCTTGGGAAGGGCGGCGAGGCAGGGCCCGCACCAGGTTGCCCAGATATCGACGACCACAATCTTGTCCTCCAGGTCGGCGGCGGTGCGCTCGCCGTTCATCCACTCGCTCAGGACCAGTTCGGGCATCGGCTGACCGATCAATTCGTCCTGCTTTGCCCGCTGGTCCGGTTGTCCCCAGAACCAATCGGCGGGAAAGGGTTCGGCGGCATTCGCCGCTCCCACCAGGGCAAGACAAAGGGCGGCGGCAATCAGGGTGCGGACCCGAAAGATCATGGAGGTTCCTCCTCGCAAGAAAGTGTGTGGCAGCATTCCGACCCCGGAATGAATTCGCAAGGTTTGTTTTCTGGGAGGAAGGGGCGGTTATTCTTCGCGCTGGACCTGTTCGGGGGGGCGCTCCCCCACCACCACATCGTGGCTGATTCCCTGGCGTTCCATCTCGTCGTGGTAACGCTCGAGGTCTTCCTTGAGCCGTGCGACCAGCCGTCGCGAGACGGCCTCCGCCGCCACCCGAAGGGCGTTCATGATGGCCTTGGCGTTGGAACGGCCGTGGGAAATGATCGCCACCCCGTTCACACCCAGGAGGGGGGCCCCGCCCGCCTCGTCGTAATCCGTCCGCCGCTTGAGCGCCTTCACCGCCGGCAGCATCATGGCCCCACCCACCATCGTGGTAACCGACTTCTTCGCTTCCTTCTTCAGGATCTCCGTGACCGCCTTGGCCAGGCCCTCCGCCGTCTTGAGCACCACGTTGCCGACGAAGCCATCGCAGACGATCACGTCGTAGTCGCCGGTAAAGATGTCGCGTCCCTCGGCGTTCCCGAGGAAATTCAGCCCGGTACGCCGGAGGAGTCCGTGGGCGCCAAGCACCAGTTCATTCCCCTTGGTTTCCTCCTCGCCGTTGGACAACAGGCCGATGCGGGGATTCACGCGGCCAAGGATTTCGCGGGCGTAGGTGTTCCCCATGATGGCGAAGTTGACGAGCTGGTGGGGCTTGCAGTCGACCACGGCGCCGGAATCGATGATGACAACGCGGTCGCGCTCGGTGGGGAGGAGGGCCGCAATGGCGGGCTTCTTGATGCCGGGGAGGTTGCGCCAGCCGAACTGGGCATGGGCCAGGAAGGCGCCGGTGTTGGCCGGCGAGACAACCGCGGCGGCCTCGCCGGTCTTGACCAGATTGACCGCGATGGCCAGGGAGCTGTCCTTCTTTCGGAGCGACTCGCGGGGCGAGTCGGTCATGAGGACCTGCTCGGTGGCGTCGATGATTTCAATGCGGCGGTCCCGAATCTGGCTGGCGGAGAGGAGTCGCTTGAGGTGGCGCTCGCGACCGACGAGGGTTACCTCGATGTTGAACCGCTGGCAGGCCTGAATCGCGCCCTCCACACAGGGCCGGGGGCCGAGGTCGCCACCCATGGCATCAACGGCGAGGCGCATGCGCGGGGCTGGGAGTCCTTTCGCGGGGCGGTGGCATCACAGAAAGGTGGTCATCGCGGCAGGGGCGCCACGGCGGCAAGACGGAAAAAGGAGAAGAAAAATGCCGCGGCCCGGGAAGGCCGCGGCGATGCGTGAAGCAAGCCTCAAGGAAGGGATCAGCCGCGCTTGGCGACCTTCTTACCCTTGTAGGACCCGCAGGCCATGCAGACGCGATGGCGGAGCTTGGGGGCACCACAGGACTCGCAAGCCACGGTCTGGCGTACGTGAAGCTTCTTGTGGGCTCGATCCTTCCCTTGGCGGGAACGGCAGTGGCGTCGTCGGGGGACAGGCATGTTTGGCTAAGCCTCCAGTGCAAAGGGGACGGAGACAATACACTGGTCGGCCTGACGTCAAGCCCTGTTTCGCCGTCAAAAGCCTTCCCCCGGCGCTTTCACCGGGCGAAACCCGGCGCCTTCGGGTCTTGCGGATTTGCACAACCAGTGCTGCACTCCCTCATCGTCAACTGCCCGGGACTGTCATGGCTCTCAAGGACCAGCTTTTTCTGATTCACGGCAATAACGAGGCGGAGGTGGGGACCGCCCGCTACGAGTTGGTGACGTCGCTGTTAACCCCGGAGGAGCGCGACGCGGGCCTGACAGAGGTCCGCGGCGCCGGAAACCAGCCGCTCCAGCTCGACCGCGCCATGTCCGAGATTCTTGAGGAACTCGGCACGACGTCCTTCCTTGGCGATTCCCGCCGTGTGGTCGTGGTCCATGACCTGAAGGACTTCTATGAAGCGAAGCGGTCCCGGAGCAAGGCGCCCGCAAAGAAGCCCAGGACCTCCGCGAAGAAACAGGACCGCACCGACGTGTTCCTCGGCTGGCTCCGCGACGTCCTGCCCACCACGCCGAACGTGGCCATCTTCGTCTGCCTCGAGAACGACGAGAAGATGCGAACGATCGCGGCCGGCGCCCCGCTCACCGCCTTTGTGAAGGAACACGGCACGGTCATCGAGAAGAAGGACAAGCCGCTGCAGTTCGAGCTGGAGGACCTTCTGTTGTCCGGGAACACGACGGCGGCGGTGGAGACCTTGCGCGAGTGGATCGGGCGTGCGGGGAGCGATGGCTCCGGGCGCCAGCGGATCTACGGAACGCTGGCGAACATGGTCGAAGTGCTGCTCCAGGCGCAGGCGGCCCAAGAGGCCCGGAGCCTGGGCGTGCCGGAGAACCGGGTCGCCGTCGACGGCTTCCCCTCCCTCGGCCGGATGCCCGGCTGGAAGGCGAAGAAGGTCCAAGCGGCCGCGCGGCGCTACCGGCCGGATACGCTTCGGCGCCTCGTCAGCGACGTCCATCGCCTCCAGCTCTTCATGTATCCACAAGGGACCGAGGACTATGTGCCAAGCTGGGAGGAGCGCATGGAGGACGTCGTCGTGCGGCTGACGATGGCCATTTGAGCGAAGGATGTCACAAAGGGTTTCGGCGGCGGTCGGTAGATAAGTCGATCCTCCCCAGGAAGAGCGGGACATGCACGGAAAGGCGCCGGACCCCCCACCGAAGAGCGTCCGACATGCGGAAGGCTTCCGCCTGCGCCGCTTCCTGAAGGGCGTGCTGGTTTTCGTGCTGGTGGTGGGGGTGGTGCTCTGGCTTGTGGAGGACCTGCGTCCACGACATTATGTCCTCGAAATGACCGCGGGCGACGCGCTGGGGGCCCGGCACCAGCTCGCGGAGGTCCTCCGCGGCGTTGCCGGGGAGAAAGGGGTGACGCTGAACCTTGTCCCTTCCGCCGGTTCGCGGGCCGCGCTGGCACGCCTTGCCGAGGGTCAGATCGATGTGGCCCTGATACAGGGGGGCCTCAAGACCCCCCCGGAGATCATGGAGCTGGGTGCACTCTACGTCGAGCCGCTGCATCTGTTGGTCAGCCCCGGTCTCCGGGGCGACTCCTTCGAATCTCTCCGGGGACATACGATCAACGTGAGCACTCCCGGCAGCGGCACCCAGGAACTTGCCCTGGAGGTGCTCGCCTTCGCCGGCCTCGAACCCGGGCGAGACTTTACTCCCACGGAGTTCTCCTACGAGGAGCTTACCAGCCGCGGTCCCAGCGACCTGCCAGATGCCCTCTTCATGGTCCAATCGCTGCCCTCGCCCATCGCCGCACACTTCATCCAGGAGCGGGGATTCCGCATTCTGGAGGTTCCCTTCGCCCCGTCGATGTCCTTTCGGGACATCGCTGTCCGCGAGGCGGTGATCCCCCGCATGATGTACAGCGTGCTGCCGCCGCTGCCCTCGGAGGATCTGGACACGGTAGGCAACTATCTGCTGCTGGTGGCCCACAAGGACCTTCCGAGGGAGGCCGCTTTGCGGCTTCTCGAAGTTGCCTACGGCGACGATTTCGCCCGCCGGGCCAACCTGCCATCGCTCGTGTCGGCGCATCCCGACCGTCGCTCCCCCCTCGAACGCCATCCCGGCGCTGTCGCCTTCCACGAACGCCAGGAGCCCCTCCTCCAGGCGGACCTGATCGAGAGCGCCGAGAACACGCGGAGCTTCATTGTCTCCACGGCCGTGGCTCTTTTTCTCCTCTGGCGGTGGTACCGGAGGCGCCGCTCTCTGACGCTGCATCGCTACCTGCACCAGGTTTCCGAAATTGAGGACCGGGCGATGGAGCTCGAAAAGGAGGCCCGCCTCGACCTGGCCGAGCTGATGGAGCTCCGAAGGCGCCTGACGGAAGTCAAGAGTGAGGCCCTCGAGAAATATACCGAGGGCAGGCTCTCTGGCGAGGAACTGATCAGCGGATTCCTCAACCACGTGGCCGACGTGAGGAGCTACCTTGGGGCGCTCATGCTCCACGAACGGGAACGCATGGAGGAGAAGGCCCTCATGGCCCACGGCGGCCAAAGCATGGACCGAATCGTCAGGGAGGAGTGGACGGGTGCGCTCGGAGCCAATGCGCCGGTGGCGCCGGAGGGTCAGACCCGCTCGTAGCGGAGCTGGTGCAGGGGATGGCCTTTTTCGAGGGCCTTGCGCTGGTAATTGGTCATGACATCGTCGGGTTCCGGCTCGAGGTCGGCGCGGCGGTATTCGAGCTTGCGGAGGAATGGCACCCCGTCGAGCAGCCCGATGATGACCTCGTAGTAGTCGGTAATGTCTGTCTTGATATACAGGAGTCCGCCGGGCCGGAGGGTCCTGTCGAGGATCGGGACAAGGCGGGGCTGGAAGAGGCGGCGCTTGAAGTGGCGCTTCTTGAACCAGGGATCACTGTATAGAATGATGTACGCGTCGACGGCGGCGGGGGGGGCGAACTCCTCGAGGAAGTAGTGGGCGTCGGTGCGTACGATGCGGGTGTTGAGGAGGTTGCGCCGGCGCCACTTGTCCTTGGCGCGGCGGACCTGCTTGCCGTCGCGCTCGAGGGCGAGGAAGTTGACGCTGGGCCGCCGGGCCGCCTCCGTGGAAAGGAACGAGCCGCTTCCCGAACCAATCTCGATTTCGGTGCGAGCCTCCCGCCCGAAGATTGCGGCAAAGTCGAGGGGCCTGGCGAGGTCCGCCGGATTCAGCTCGACGTCCCATCCACCAAGTTCGCTGCGCTTGAGGGGAGGCGTGCACGCCTCGGGCCGGAAATCGCTCATGCCTCGGGGTCGGCCAGAAACTCCCCGATGTTCGTCGACAGGACCTTCGTTTCCGGCTCCACCTGCATGATCTTCCACACGTACAGGCCGAGCACACGCTTGACCGCGTCGGAAACCTCCGGGCGCGTCATCTTTTCGAGGCCGACGGTCACCCCGCCCTCCTCCCGGGTCGAGATGCGGACGAGGAAATGCTTCGCAAATCCGCGTTCCACCACGAGGGTGCTGATGAGTACGACGCCCTTGTCGTGGGAAAGGAAGGCGTCCTCGGCCTTGAAGCGCCGGCCACCTTCCGCAAAGACCGTCGGCTGAAACGCCAGCCAGATGTCCTCGACGGTAAAGGGACCCTCGATGGCTACGTGGGGCATGGAGTCGTAGATCTCCCGGATCATGTTGTGGAAGCGCCTGCGGGAAGCACCGCGAGCGACTTGGGTGCGCGCGACAGGATGCGAGCGCCGTTGGGTTCCAGAACGAGGTAGTCCTCGATGCGGACGCCACCGAAGCCCGGGATGTAGATTCCAGGTTCGATGGTGACCACGTTCCCTGCTTCGAGGCGATAATCGTTCGCCCGGGGGCTTAGGCGCGGCTCCTCGTGAATGTCGATTCCGACGCCATGGCCAAGGCCGTGGCCGAAGTACTCGCCGTAGCCCGCCGTCGCGATGAACTCCCGTGCAACGGCGTCGACCTCGCGCCCGGTCAGGCCGGGGCGGATCGCCTTGATCGCGGCCTGGTTAGCCCCGAGGCACACCTCGTAAATCTTCTCAAAACGGCGCGAGACCCGGCCCAGCACCGGGGTTCTCGTGAGGTCGGAACAATAGCCGTCGACGATCGCCCCAAGATCAATAGTGACCGGGTCGCCGGCACGGAGCTTCCTGCGCCCAGGCTGATGGTGAGGGCGCGAGGAGTTCCGCCCCGAGGCGACGATGTTGGGGAAGGACTCGCCCTCGCCGCCAAGCTCCTCGGAAAGGAAGCGGATCCGGCGGCTGATGGTCCGCTCGTCCGCGCCAGTCACAAGAAGTGCCATGGCCGCCTCCATCATGCGGTCGGCGAGGCGGACCGCCTTGCGGATGTGGCGGAGCTCCTCGGCGTCCTTGACCCGCCTCAAGGCCATGGGCAGGTCGTGGGCCCTCACAAGGCGTGCCGGCCGTGTATATCCACGGAGGGATTCCAGCTCGCCCACCGTGATGGATGTCTCATGACCGATGCGGCGGTAGCCCCGCTTGCGGAACCACGCACGGAGGAACTCCTGGCTGCCGGTGGTGGGCTGGACGACGATGTCGAAGCCGGGCAGGGCGGACTCGGCCATTTCGCCGTATCGGGCGTCTGTGATCAGCGTGGCGCGGCCCCCATCGATCACCAGAATTGAATAGGTGGAGCGAAAGCGCGTGAAGTAGTGCGCGTTGGATCGGTCGAGCACGACGAAGGCATCGAGCTCGCGCTCGGCGAGGAGGGACCGGAGACGTTCGTGGCGGGCGTGGAGGGTCGGGTTCAATCGGGGGAATCCGTGGGTCCGGGCAACTTGGCACTTGGCGCTGCGCGCGGATGTTTTCCAGTCTCGCGGAAAGGTTCAAGCCGGAAGGCGAAGGGCGCGGATGGAAACGGAAATCATCGACGGGTTCGCCGAGGGCGAGGCGGAGCGCGCAGGGCGGCTGATTCGCGATGGTGCGCTGGTGGCCTTTCCAACCGAAACGGTCTACGGTCTGGGAGCCAACGCACGAGATCAGGATGCCGTCCGGCGCATCTACGAGGTGAAGGGGCGGCCTCCACACAACCCGCTGATTCTTCATTTGGCAACGGTGGAGGATGCGCGTGCCCTCGCAGGAGCGTGGGAAGAGCATGTGCAGGCGCTCGCGGACAGGTTCTGGCCTGGCCCGCTCACGCTCGTGGTACCGGCAGCCTCCGGCCTTGCCGCCGGAGCCTTGGGCGGCGGCGACACCATGGGGCTCCGGGTACCCGCTCATCCGGTGGCTACCCGATGCCTTCGGGCAGCAGGGGTCCCCGTGGCCGCGCCCAGCGCGAACCCGAGCGGGCGCCTCTCCCCCACCCACCCGGAGGTTGTGGAGGGCTACCTGATTGGCCGCATCGAGGCGATCCTTCGTGGGGGCCCGGCGCTTGTGGGGCTCGAGTCAACGGTCCTGGACGTCACTGGTGACGAGATGCGCCTGCTGAGGCCCGGGATGATTGGCAAGGACATGATCGAGGCGGTGGCGGGCCGGCGGGTTGTTACCGCGGAGGGGAAGGAAGGGACTGGGGAACGGTTGCGCTCGCCGGGGCAGATGGCCCGGCATTACGCTCCGGCAATTCCCCTAGCGCTGGTGACCCAGCCATCGGGGGAAGGGGCGTTTGCCATCCGCCTCGGCGAGGCATTCGAACTGGGCGACCGCTCGATTACGCTGCCGCGGGCCCCCGCACCTTATGCGGCCTCATTGTATTGGGCCTTGTGGCGGGCGGAGCAATCCGGCGCCCGGAGAATCGAGGTCGAGCGCCCTCCCAAATCCCCCGACTGGCAGGCGATTCATGACCGTCTCCATCGGGCTTCCACCTAGAAATATCCAAGATTTTTTTGAATTTCCTTGGGGATTCCATGGGAACCCCGGGAAACGTCCGTTGGGGAATCACTTACCCACCGCGACCCGTCGCGGTGCAGAAGACGCTCCGGAAGCCTCCGGACCTTTCGTGTGGAGCACTGGATTACGTGGGCTTAACAGAAAGGAGAAATTCCATCCCGGGCTTGCCAATGCTGGCCCCGCTGCTGCATAGACGGGCCTTGAAACCACGAACGCTAAAGGTCCCATGCCCCAGCCACGCCCTCCAAAGGGATTCACCCTCGTCGAGATCATGATCGTTGTGGCGATCCTCTCCGTGATTACCCTGATCGCGATTCCTTCCTTTTTCCGCGCGCGGGAGCTTTCCCGCAAGCGCGCCTGCCAGGAAAACCAGGCCAAGATTGACGGCGCCAAGCAGCAGTGGGCGCTTGAGACGAGCGCGCCTCCGGACTCGGAGCCAACATGGACCGATTTGGTCGGTGCCACGCTCTATCTCAGGAAGAGCCCTGCCTGCCCGGCCTCGGGAACCTACACCATCAACGCGGTCAATGAGGACCCCGAGTGTTCGCTCGCGACCCAGGACCCGTACCCCCACACCTTCGAGGCAAACCCACCCGGAAGTACCTAAGCGCGTCGGGGGACCATTGGACAGGTAGCACGGGGGCGCTTCGGCGCCCCTCTTTTTTTTGCCGGGCCTGGGTCGATTTGAAACGCTCCCTTCCCGGGGAGCCCCCCTTGGCCCCGCCGAGAACGGGCTAAGTCCTCTTTTCGCAGACCGTCGCGCCATACCCTTGGTGGTACAGAATTTGTCTGCCGCCGTTCCAGCGTATGGAAGGAGAGGCGGTCGTAACGAACCGGGCGAGGCGATGCCAAACCTCCCCCGGTGTCCGGAAATCTCCTCCACGATGAGAGACCATCATCACTTACCGACCGGGGGATTTGGCCTTTCATGTCAGCAGTGATTGAGATTCGCAAGTTGCGCAAGGAGTTCGGCTCCTTCGTGGCGGTGGACGATGTGTCGTTCACGGTGAAGGGAGGCGAGGTGCTCGGCTTCCTGGGGCCGAATGGCGCGGGAAAGTCGACCACCATGAAGATGGCGACGGGCTTCCTGGCGCCGACGTCGGGAACGGCGGCGCTGTGCGGGCACGACATCCTGAAGGAACCCGTCAAGGCGAAGCGGGTGCTTGGGTACCTGCCGGAAGGGGCACCGGCGTACCCGGACATGACGCCATGGAGCTTCCTGAAGTTCGTCGCGCAGGTCCGGGGATACCAGGGGAGTGAGGCTCGCAAGCGGATCGACCGCGCGGTGGAGCTGACCTCGCTGGAGTCGCACCTGTATGTTCCGGTGGAGGCGCTTTCGAAGGGTTTCCGGCGCCGGCTGGGGCTTGCCCAGGCGATCCTTCATGATCCGCCGATCCTGATCATGGACGAGCCGACCGACGGCCTGGACCCGAACCAGAAGTTCGAGGTCCGCAACCTGATCAAGAGCATGGCGGCGGAGAAGGCCATCGTGCTGTCGACGCACATCCTCGAGGAGGTGGAGGCGGTGTGCACGAGGGCGGTGATCATCGCCGCGGGAAAGGTGATCGCGGACGGGACGCCGGCGGAGTTGCAGGCGCGCTCCGAAACGCACAATGCGGTTTCCCTCCGGGTAAAGAAAGGGACGGCGGAAGGGATCGAAGGGAAGCTCGGGCAACTCGACGACGTCGCCCGTATAGACACCCTGGCGGAGGAGAACGGATCGATGGCCTTCCGCGTGGTGCCGAAAGGCGGCAGGCCCATCCTGCACGCGGTGAGTGAATGCGCCCGGTCGGGCAATTGGCACGTGGACGAGATTCGCGAGGAGCATGGGCGGCTGGACGACGTGTTCCGGGCACTGACACGAGAGGCCACTAGCAAGGCCGGAAGGGAGACCTGAGCGAATGGCGAATATCTGGTATATCTTCAAGCGGGAAATCTCGGGCTACTTCATCACGCCGGTAGCCTACGTCTTCATCGTGATCTTCCTGTTCCTGACGGGGATCTTCACGTTCTACGTGGGAGGTTTCTACGAACGCGGGCAGGCGGATCTGCTACCTTTCTTCAGCTTTCTGCCGTGGCTGTATCTTTTCCTGATTCCCGCCATTACGATGCGTTTGTGGTCTGAGGAACGGAAGACGGGCACCATCGAACTGCTGCTGACGTTGCCGATCGAGATGAACCACGCGGTAATCGGGAAGTTTCTCGCCGCGTGGGCGTTTACGGCGATCACGCTCGTGCTGACCATGCCGCTTTGGATCACGGTCAACTACCTGGGGAATCCGGACAACGGGGTGATCCTGGCGGGCTATATCGGCAGCGTGCTGATGGCGGGGGCGTACCTGGCGGTCGGTTCCTTCATGTCCTCGCTGACGAAGAACCAAGTGATCGCCTTCGTCTCGACGGTCGTCGTGTTGCTGCTGTTCGTCCTTGCCGGGTTCGAGGTCGTGACCCAGGTGGTCGAGCCGTGGACCGCGCAGGTGATCGTCGATGCGGTGAGCAGCATGAGCCTGCTTACGAACTTTCAGGATATACAGCGGGGCGTGATCGACATCCGCCACGTGGTCTACTTCCTGTCGATGATGGCGTGCTTTCTCTTCGCCAACGCCATCATGGTTGAATTGAAAAAGGCCGAATAAGGGGGAAACGACCAACATGACTGGACGCAAGCTGATGGGCGCCGGCGGGCTGATCATCGCTCTGGTGCTGCTCGTGGCAATCAATGCGGTTTCCAATACCGCCCTTACCTCCACCCGGTTGGATCTGACGGAGGAGAAGCTGTACACGCTGACGGAGGGGTCGAAAAACATCGTCCGTGACCTGACGGAGCCAATCACCCTGCGGTTCTTCTACTCGGAGAAGCTCGCGAACGGTCGCCCCCAGATTGCCGATTACGCCCGACGCGTGGAGGAACTCCTCCGCGAATACGTGTCCTACTCGGACGGCAACCTGAGGCTCGAAGTCATCGATCCCGAGCCTTTCTCCGACGCGGAGGAGCAAGCCGTCCGCGCGGGAATTCAGGGCATTCCCGTTTCGCAGACCGAGCGCATCTACCTTGGCCTCCAAGGCGTCAACTCGGTGGATGGACGCGCGGTCATTCCCTTCTTCGACAACGATCAGGAAGCGACCCTCGAGTACGACATCTCCGAGCTGATCTACGACCTCGCCAACCCCGAGAAACCGATGGTTGTGATCGTGACGGATCTGCCTGTTCGGGGCAGGACAAACCCCAACGACTTCACGAACCAGCAACCCCGCGAGCCGGCATGGGCCATCTTTACCGAACTGCAGAACTTGTACAACGTCCAGGTCATCCCCACCACCTCGGAAGCGGTCCCAACGGGGACCGACGTCCTGATGGTGATTCACCCGAAGGGCCTGACGCCCGATTTGGAGTATGCAATCGACCAATATGTGATGGGCGGCGGAAACACGATCGTCTTCGTGGATCCGCTGGCCGAGGTGGATGAACCCGAGGCGAATCCCCAGAATCCCATGCAGGCGATGCAGCAACCGCGGGCGAGCGACCTGAACCGGCTGCTGCGTGCGTGGGGCGTGGAGATGATCGAGGACCAGGTGGTGGGCGATCGTCAGCGGGCGATTCGGGTGCAGGCGGGCACCCCCAACCGGCCGGAATCGGTGCCGATGGTCATCTACGTGAATCTCCAGGAGGAGGACGTCAACGAGGACCATCTGATGACCCGGGGGCTCGACCAGTTGAACCTGATCAGCCCGGGGGCGCTGAGGGTGCTTGAGGACGCGGGGACCGAAGTGACGGCCCTGCTCCGGACAACGGAGGATTCACAGCTGATCCCGGAATCGAGCGTGCGCATGTTTCCGCAGCCCAAGGAATTGCTGGCGGAATTCGATCCTTCGGGCGAACGGCAGCTGTTGGCGGCGCTGATCCAGGGCGAGGCGAAATCGGCGTTCCCCGACGGACCGGAGTTCGACACGGTGGAGGACCTGCCGCCGCACCGCGCCACATCGCAAGGGCCCGTTAATGTGGCGGTGTTTGCAGACGTCGACATGCTCGCGGACCGTACGTGGATCCAGGTTCAGCAGTTCCTCGGGATGCGAATCCCGAACGTGTTTGCGAACAACGGGGCGCTTGCGATCAACGCCGTTGATTTTCTTTCGGGCAGCGACGACCTGATCAGCATCCGTGGCCGGGGATCCTTCGCGCGGCCCTTCACCCTCGTGGAGGAAATGGAGCGCCAGGCGAACCAGGACGCGCAGGAAAAGATCGCGGGGCTCGAGGAGCAGTTGCGTCAAACGCAGCAACGACTCCGCGAGTTGCAGCAGCAGGCCCCGGAGGACAACGCGGTCATGATCGCGTCGAGCGAGCTTCAGAACGAGATCGAGAAGTTCGAGTTGGAGGAGCTGGAAACGCAGCGCGAATTGCGGCGGCTCCAGCGCTCGCTCCTGGTGGAAGTCGAGCAACTTGGCAACCGACTCAAGTTCCTTCACGTGGGGCTGATGCCCCTGTTGGTAGGATTGGCGGCGGTCGTCCTCGGCGTAACGAAGTCGAAGCGCCGGCGGCGCCGCTAGGAAAGAAGGCCACGACAAGATCAAGAGACGCCGAGGAGCGATAGGACACCCATGAATGCGAAGAACCTGATCATTGTGGGGGCGGCGGCGATGGTGCTGCTCGGAGCCGCGCTGCTCCTTGATCGCGGGGCTGAAGCTCCGTCGACCCTCGCCAGCAACGGATCCCCCGCGGAAGCGCCACGGCTCTTTCCCGGCCTCGAAGACCGCATGAACGACGTCGCCCGGGTGGAGCTTGCCGACAAGAACACTACCGGCGGGCTCAACCTCGTGCGGTACGAGGGGCACTGGGGACTTGAGGAGAAGGACGGATATCCGGTGCAGATGAACCAGGTGCGCCAGGTCATCCGGTCCCTCGCGGAAATGGAGAAGAGGGAACGCAAGACGTCGAATCCGGAACTCTTCGGCCGGGTGGACGTGGGTGAGGTCGGCCCGGAATCGGAGGCCCGCCTCGTGCGGCTCTATGACGAGGGGGGCGAACTGGTCGCGGCGGCCCTTTTGGGGCGAGCGGACTTTCAGGCCTACACGGAGCCGCACCAGTATGTGCGCATCGAGGGTGAGGACCAGGTCTGGCTCGCGAAGGGGCGTCTGAGCCCTCCCGTGGCTGAACGGAGCCTCCTTGAATCAAACGTTCTGGACATCGGGGCCGACCGGCCTATCCGCATGGAGGTAGAGCACGCCGACGGCGAGATTCTCGAGGCGACGCGCGAAGCGACGGAACAGACCGAGTTCGACTTCGCCGGAGTCCCGGAATCACGGTCGCTGACGGCCGGATGGCGCCGCGGCGAGCCGGGCCGCCTTCTCCAGCGAGTGACGCTGGACGACGTGAAACCCCTGGCAGAGGCCGACCTCGACGGTCGCGACACCTCCACGGTCACCGTCGACACGGTCGATGGGCTGCGAATCATGGCCACGGCCTATCTGGCGCCGGAGGAAGAGCCGGACGCGCGACCGCTCTTTGCCTTCGAGGCCGAGGTGAATCGCGAGCAAATCGAGGCGGAAAACGGTCGTCGGACGGCGGAGGCGGAGGCACAGCGCGAGGCAGCGGAAGCGGCCGCCGAGGAAAGCGGCCAGAACACCAGCACCGCCGTCCCCGAGCCCGAGCTGATCGATGTGGACGCCATGGAAGAAGAGGCCGCGGAGATCAACCGGCGCGTGCAGGGATGGGTGTACACGCTGCCCGGCCACATTGAATCGCGGATGCTTCGCCGCCTCGAGTACTTCCTCGAACCCGAGGAGGAGGAAGAAGACGGGGACGACGGGGATGCCGCGGAGGAGACCGCGGGAGAAGTCTCCGCCGCGACCCTTCCGATCACAATCGAGGGCGCGACGACAGAGACCCCCTAAAGCCACTCGCGCCGGTAGCCCACGAGTTGGGCGTTGGCATGGGTTTCGAAGAGGTCGCTCAACCGGCGCTCGATCCGTTCGAGCGCCGGTTTCATTTTCCCGATGCAGACCGCAGCCAGTTCGCTTTCCTGCCAGTGGTCGTGGGCGCCGACCACGCTGATGGACACGTTGAATTCACCGCGTACGTCGTGGAGGAGGCGCTTGAGCACCGAGCGCTTTTGCTTCAGCGAGTGGCACCCGGGGAGCAGCAGATGGAATTCCATGAGCAGGATATGCATGGGCGGGGTTCAGTGGGGGTCCGCACGCTTCCTGCGGAGGAGGCGAGCGATGGTTGCCTGGGGACCGTCGGGCGTGGGAAACGGCATGGCAAGGGCGGCTGGTGGGGCCTGCTCGCCGTGGTGTTGCGCCATGTCCGAAAGAAGCCGAAGTAGATCCTCCCAGCCAAGGCGGAGCCAGGGAACCGGAGGCGCATCGGCGGCGGGGTTCCACCGCATCCACCAGATATCCCCGTAATTCGCGAGGTCATCAACGGCCTCGCGTCCGTCGAAGTCGACCGCTTCCCCGACCGTTCGTACCATCACGGCCAGCGCGATCAGCGAGACCAGATGAAAAGTCCATACGAACGGCCCGAAAGTCCCAAGCGGGGAAAAGATCAACAACTGCATAAAGGCCACCGCAAGAAACCCGAGGAGGGGAAGAAAGAGGAGGCGCGAGGTGAGCCAATCGCGCCAGCAGCGCCACAGGGCGAGCCGGGGGGAGGGAATGAAGAGATGAGCCCGAAGCGCGTAGGCGACGCCGACCTCCGCAGCGGCACCGGCTGTCCAAACGCCGGCGACCACGATGAGGGCGTACTGGACCGCGAAGATGGGATCGAGCCGCGAGACCGGCCAAAGGGCGGCGGGCCAGGCCAACGCCAGCAGGCCCACAACGGCCACGAGCGCACCAAGACCCGTCCCAACCAGCGGTCGGATCGCGAGAGCATGGACGATCTCAATCGGTGGGGTGAGGGTCAGCGAAAGCTCCTCAAAAGGAAAGACGCGCATCAACCGGTGGAGGTTCATCCGACCAAGCATCACCCCGAACGCGAAAAAGATCGTGGGAAGGAAGAGCCAGGCGAGGGGCACAGCAAAGAAGAAGAAGCGGATGTTGTTGATGTCTATACAGAGAAACAGGAAGGCGGCAGCGACCAGAACGATGGCGGCCCAGGGAAAAAGGGCGAGCAGGTCGTCCAGCAGGCGACCGCGCCGGCGAAAGGCGAGATAGGCGGCAAGGGGGCTGTGGTCAAAATCACATGGCCAAAGGCGATCGTTCAGCATGCTGGCGCCAACGCTGCGCCAGCCCCCCAGCGGGTTGGGCCGGGCGGGTCCGGTCATCTCGGAACGCGACTGCTTGCGAGGCATGGTAAATCGCAAGTACGGCCGTCTGCCCCGCCAACCAATCGAAATTTCCGAAAGGATTGTTTTGCCGGCGCGCGGGCAGGAGTGTAGGCCATTCCCCAACCAGCCGGAGGAGTCCCCACTTGAACGAAGCCAGATTGATCGATGGGAAAGCCATCGCCGCGGAAATCCGCCAGGAAATCGCCGCCAACGTCGCGGCCATGACGGCTGCCGGACACCCGCGCCCGGGACTTGGGGTCATCCTCGTCGGTGACCATCCGGCGTCCGCCTCCTACGTCCGCGCCAAGACCAAGGCCTGCGCCGAGGTAGGGTTCCACTCGGTCCAGGTGAACCGCTCGGACACCATCGACGAGGAGGAGCTTCTCGCCGAGGTGGCCCGGATGAACGCCGACCCCGCGATTCATGGCATCCTCGTGCAGCTGCCCCTGCCCGTTCATATCAATGCGCAACGGGTGCTCGAGGCCGTTGATCCGCGCAAGGACGTCGACGGGTTTCACCCGGTCAGCGCCGGGCGCCTTGCCGTCGGCCTGCCGGCATTCGTGCCCTGCACGCCGAGGGGCGTCATCGAACTGCTGGTGCGAAGCGGAGTCGAGACCTCAGGCAGGGTGGCGGCGGTGATCGGACGGAGCAACATCGTCGGAAAGCCGGTGGCCCAGTTGCTCGCACGCAAGGGTCCCGGCGGCGACGCAACGGTGATCGTCTGCCACAGCCGCACGCCGGACGTGGGCGCCATCACCCGCCAGGCGGACATCGTGGTCGCGGCCATCGGGCAGGCCGGGTTCCTTCGCGGCGACATGATCAAGCCGGGCGCCACGGTGATCGACGTGGGCGTGAACCGTGTAGACGACGCGGGTCGCGAGCGGGGCTACCGGCTCGTGGGCGACGTGGATTTCGAGGAGGCCCGGCGCGTGGCCGGCGCCATCACCCCGGTTCCCGGTGGGGTCGGCCCAATGACCATCGCCATGCTGCTGCGCAACACGTACCGGGGCGCATCTGTGGCCGCCGGTCTCCCCGACCCGGGCGAGTAACCGATGACCCCCGGCGGATGGTGGTGGCTGCTCTGGCGCGACGTCTTCGCCCAACGGGGCCGCCTCGCCCTCCTCCTCTTTTGCCTCACGCTGACCGCCACTCTGTTTGGCATCACCTTGACCGTACTGGTCTTCCTCCGGAGCGAGTTGCGTCCCCAGCTCCGCGAGTTGTTTCCCGAGCGCCGGGTCGTCGTCCGGCCCGCCACCACTGATCTCCTGTTCTTTCGCATGGAGGGACGAAAGCTCGGGCCGGAGGATGTCGAGACCTTCCGGGCAATGCCCGAGGTCGCCGCCATCTACCCCCAAGTCTCCGCTGCCTTTCCCGTGTCAGCAGACTTCCAGATGGAAACCGTCGGCGCGGGATTCATCACCGACGTCATCCTCTTTGGCGCGCCAAAGGAACTGATCGCTGCCGAGCTTGCGGTGGACGTGCCCTTTCCGCCCGACGACGAGGAAGCGCTCGTGCCCGTCCTCATTTCCGAGTACTTTCTGGATGCCTACAACCTCGGGCTGGCGGAAAGCGCGGGCATGCCCAAGCTCTCGCGTTCGGCGATCCTCGGCGTGGAATTTGACCTGCTGCTGGGCGACTCGATCACCGGCCTGGGGCAACGCCGCGACGATTCCATGCGGCGCCGGGCGCGGATCGTGGGGCTCACGCGCCAGCCGCTCCTCTTTGGGATCACCGCGCCAGCGGATATGGTCCGTGAATGGAACCGCGTCTATACGCCCGAGCGGGCCGACGAGACGGCAATCCTCCACATGGACCTGGCCTCGCCGGAGGACGCGGAGGCGGTGAGGGCCGTTGCCCGGGAACGCCAGCTGCGCTTCGAGGCCCAGCGCGACGTGCTCGCCCGCTACCTCCGGGTGGTCGCCACCATCGAGGCGCTGCTCGCCGGCGGTTTCCTCGTGGTGGCGGGGATCGCGTTGGTGGGTGTGGTGACAACCGTCGGCGCGGTGGTGGCGGAGAGGCGACCGGCGTGGGGGCTACACCGCGCCACCGGCCTCGGCAGGCGGGGGGTGCTGCTCCTTGCGACGGGCCACGGGGTCGCGGCAGGGCTCCCGTCGGGCCTCCTCGCCGCCGGCCTCGTCTATACAGCCTTCGAGCTTCTCCATGCCCGGCTGGGCGACTTTGCCGAGGTCAGCTTCCTCCCGCTCGCCGCCGTCGTCCCGGGTGCGGCGGAACTCGGGGCCATCGTCGGCCTCGCGGTGGTCTTCGCCGTCCTTCCGACGCTCTTTTTCACGATCCCCATCCTTTTTGCCCGCCCGGTCTCCCTCCTGGCGGAACGCTCGCTCTGACCCTCCTGTGAAGCAACTCGCCAGCAATCCTTTCGTGCGCAGGCGGCTCCGGCTGACCCGCGACGGCGGGCTCGCGGGCCGCACGCTCGGCCCCTTCGTCCTGGGGTTCGCCCTCGCCATCGCCCTCGGCGGCTGGATGGGCACCCATGCCGCAAGGTACTACCTGGACGAGATCGCTCTCTACACCACACTGCCGAGCTTTGTCCTTCTCGGGCTCCTGCTCCAGATTCGCTTCGCCCTATATCTCCAGTCGACCCTCCCCAGCGAGCTCGCCCTGCCCCCCATGGCCGCGGGGGAAATCATGGAGGGTGTCTATACGTCCGAGGTGATCCCGCCCTGGATGTTCTTTGCGGGATTCCTGGCGCCGATCCCCTTCCTTCCCGCCGTGTCCGAAACCCCGCCGCCGCTCCATACCGGGCTGTATGTGGGAATGAGCCTCGTGCTACTGGAGGCGGTGGCGCGCGTCCAATTCGCCGCTGCGTTGGTGCTTCGGCACCCGGCGGCACTGATGCTCGGGGGAATCCTGCCGGGCTTCTGCGGCTTCCTCATGGCATCGGGCGCGGCGGGGCTGGTGGCACGCCTGCCAGAGCATGTTGCGGTCGGACTCGTCGCCTGGTTTCTCGTCGCGGCGGCCGCCGGCGGGTTTCATGTGATGACATGGAGAGCGTCGTTTGTGCTGCTGGGGATGGCATACGACCGGCGGCTGATGGAGGAGCTCGAGGGCGGCACACGGCCAGTGGACCGGCAGGCGACAGTTGTCTATACGCCCGGGAGGGAAGGACGGGGCCGCTAGTCGTCGAGCATGTCGCGAATGTCCTCGCGGAGTGATGCCGCGAGCTCGGCGATGAGGGGATTTTCGTCATCGCGGAGGCGACTGACGGTCGAGCGTGCTTCGCGCGGGTCGGCCACAGAC
>CAYQTO010000050.1:0-21070 GCA_964420455.1 uncultured Candidatus Sumerlaeota bacterium
GCGCTTCCGCACGATCGCGGGAGACCTGTCGGTCGCGCTCGCCGGACAGGGACAAGGCGGCGGTCAGCACGGTGCTCGACGTGGCGCCCTACACGGGGCTCGGATTCTGGCTGGAGTATCCGCTCACGCCCGAATGGACCGAGCATGTCCATACGTTCCGTTCGAGCGGCAGCACGACGGAGGGTCGGTTGAACTTCGGGAACCTCGGGATCAAGACCGGGACGCTGGAACTTGCGGCGGTAACGCTGCGCCGCGTGGGCCCGGCGGCACCCGGCCCCGACGAATCGATCGACGACGGCACCCTCGCGCTCCTGCCCCTTTCCGACTATGATCGTGTTTCCGACCCCTGGCGCGAGGACTGGAATGCGTTCCTCCGCAGCCGCGAGTTGGCCTACGGCGACATGATGGTTACCTACCTTAAGGACGAACTGGCCGTCGCGTGCCCGGTCGTCGTCAGCCAGGTCAACTTCAGCCCCACCCTTGTGCAGGCGGAAGTCTCCGACGTCATCGCCCAGCACTTCTATTGGGATCACCCGCGGTTTCCCAACGTGCCGTGGGATCCGAACGACTGGCTGATCAACAACACGTCGATGAGCAGCCGGGAGGGGTATCGCCAGCTGGGGGCGCTTGCGGCGTCGCGCATGGCGGGCAAGCCGTACTTCGTGGGAGAGTTCAACCAGTCGGCACCGAACGAATTCGACAGCGAGGCGTTCCTCCTCGGTGCGCTGGTTGCCGGCCACCAGGGCTTCGACGGCTTCTTTGCCTACTCGTATAGCCATGGGACCCCGCCGGTGTATGACCGGGTGTCGGGTTACTTCGACGTGGCGGGGCATCCGGGCAAGCTGGTGGCGTTGTCGGTGGCGGCGCGGCTGCTGCGCGAGGGACGCATTGGCCGGTCGGGCGTGACGCGCCGGGTGGGTCTCGATCCCGCGGCGGAATCCGAGTGGTGGGTTCGGAACCCCTGGGAAGCGCGGACGGGTATTGCCGGTGTCGATTCCCTCCACGCGCTCGCGACCGGCCTCACCGTTGACCACGCACCGGGCGACTCCTTCGACACGGCGCCGTCGCAAGCGATCACCAGCGACACCGGCGAGATGATCTGGAATTACGCGGATCCGGACCGGGGCTTTGTCCGCCTTGCGGGCCAGTACTCCCTCGCCCTCGTTGGATATACGGAGGGGCAGTCGGTGGAATACATGGGCGTGCGGTTGGAACCGGGCCACACCGGGCGCGGCTGGAGCGCGATCGCACTGACGTCGGCGGATCTCCCCCGCCATGGCAGGCAGCCGCTGCAGGTCTCCCGACGGCTTCTCCTGGCAGCCATCGGACGCGTCGCCAACACCGGCATGGGCTGGAATGCAGAGCGCACCACCATTGGCACCGATTGGGGCGCACCGCCGATCGAGGCGGAGGCGATCCCGCTGCGGCTCGACATGCCCCACCCCCCGGAAATGGTCACCGTCTATCCACTCGACGGGGCCGGCCGCCGGCTCGATTCCCTGCCCGTGACGGCAAATGGCGAGGGCGCCTCCGTCGTCATCGGTCTCGAGCGGCCCAGCCTGTGGTACGAGATCGTGGTGGATCCGGGCGACGCCGGCTTCAGCAGCTGGCTGTTGCAGTAGGCCGCGCACTTTTCCCTAGCCGTCGCCCGGGATGCTCCGTCCTCTGACGTCCCTCAAAGACGAGAGGAGATGGTTCCCGGCATTGGCCATGGACGTAACGGTCATCATTTGTGCGCACAATCCGCGGCCGGAAATACTCGCGCGGGCGCTGGGCGGGCTGGCCGGCCAGACGCTCGATGGGGGACGGTGGGAGCTGGTCCTCGTCGACAACCGGAGCACACCGCCGCTCGACGGTCGCGTGGCCTTCGACCGCATCGCGAACGCCCGTATCGTGCGCGAGGAGGTGCTGGGGCTGACGCCGGCCCGGCTGGCGGGATGCGCCGCGGCCACCGCCCCGCTGCTGGTCTTCGTCGACGACGACAACGTGCTGCACGAGGGGTACCTGGAGCGCGCCGTGGAGGCCTTCGCCGCGGATGCGGACCTCGGCATCGCCGGCGGGCGCAACCATCCCGAGTATGAGGTCGATCCGCCCGAGTGGTTTGGTGCCCGCGGCGCGGCGCTCGCTTGCCGCGACCTCGGCGACAAACCGATCTATACGGATTGGCGGCCGGTCCCCCGCGACAAGCGCCAGTACGAAGTCCACAATCCCGTCGGCGCCGGCATGGTAATCCGCCGCGAGGCAATCGAGCCTTACGCCGCCGCCATCATGCACGATCCCCGCCGCCGCGCGCTCGACCGCACCGGAAACAGCCTCGTTTCCGGGGGTGACAACGACATCGTCATGACCGCTCTCGAGCAGGGGTGGAAGGCGGCCTACCTGCCCCAGCTCCAACTCGTCCACATCATCCCCCGCGGCCGGCTCGAACTCGCCTACCACGTTCGACTCTCGCGGGAGGCAAACCGCTCCTGGGTCCTCGTTTTGGACCTCCACGGCATCCGCCCCTGGAAGCGCATTCCGCCCGCCGCCGTGTGGCCATTGAAGTGCCGCCACTACCTGAGGACGAAGCCCTGGCGGGGCCCGCACGAACGCATCGCCTACGCGGGCATCTGTGGCCGGATCGAGGGCCGGAGCTTGCTCAAATGACCGACGGGAAGGACACGCCGACCCGGCGGCTCCGGCCCGTCTTCCTCCTGGGGGTCGCCCGCCGGACCGGGACGAACTACCTCCAGCAACTGCTCGAGATTCACCCGGGCGTGCAGGTGCTGTCCGCGTCGAAGCTCGGCGAGGACTACCTCCTTCTCCACGCGCACCACCTCGAGGCGTACAGCCGTCACGTCTGCCAGACGTGGAATCGCCAGTGGGGCTACGAAGCGCGGCTGGAGGGGGACCTGCGCCGCGCGATGGGCGACGGCCTCGTGCGCTTCATGCACCAGGCCTTGCCGGAGCCTCCCTCGCCACAGGCACGGGTGCTGGTCGCCAAGACGCCCTCCACCCGCAACCTTGGACTTCTCCCATCGTATATACAGAATGCCCGGATCATCATCATCGCTCGCGACGGCCGTTCGGTGGTGGCGTCGATGATGAAGGGATTCCGCCGGGGGTTCGACGATGCCGTGCGCATCTGGGCGGAGGGAGCCCGCGAAGCCCTTGAGTTCCGAAAGGCACACCCCGCCGAGGAAAACCGTGTCTATACGATCGTCCGTTACGAGGACCTGCTCGAGCGGCAGGAGGAAACACTCCGACGCGTGTTCGCGTTCCTGGAACTCGACGCGGAGGAGTACGACTTCGAAGCCGCGCGAACGGCGCCGCTGGTCGGCTCGTCCTTCGTGACCAAGGGGGAGCAGGTAGACTGGAAGCCGGTGGAAAAGCCGAAGGACTTCGACTCGCGGCGGCGCTTTGCCCACTGGACGCGGGCGGACCACGAACGGTATCACTGGATCGTGGGAGACTTGCACGAGGCAATGGGCTACGACGTGGAGCACCGGGCGGTCACGGGGGCGGCCCGCCTCCGGCAACGCGTGATCGACGCCCGGGCGAAGGCGGACAAGGTGGCCCGGCGCATGTTGCGCCGCGTGGGGTGGCGCGTCTAGACATGCTTTCCAAGTGGCCGGAAAAGCGCCTGACGCCGGGGCGGCTCGCGTACCTGTTCTTCTTCTACCCGCGGGCGCGGTTTCTTCGCGCGGCGCGATCAGGCTTCGTCCGGACATGGCGCGTTGGGCGGGGGGAACGCCGCATGGAGGCCGCCGCGGCCGGGCTCCCGCCCCTTGCCCCCCTCGACCCCCGCGACCCGCGGACCGTCACCCTCCATTTCCTCACGGGACGCCGCTTCTGGCACCAGACGGTCTTCTGTGCGTGGACCTTCGCGCGCCATTCCGGCCGGCCCGTGCGGCTGGAACTGCTCGACGACGGCAGCCTCCTCCCCCGCCATGTCGCCCTGTGCGAGCGCGTCTTTCCCGCCGCCGTCACCACCCTCACCCGCGAGGAAGCGGAAACCCGCCTCGACGACGTCCTCCCCGCGGGCACGTTTCCCACGCTCCGCGAGCGCCGCCTCTACTACCCCAACCTTCGCAAGTTGACCGATGTCCACGTCGGCCGCGAGGGACGCCGCCTTGTCCTCGATTCCGACATGCTCTTCTACCGGCGACCGGACTTCCTCCTCGACTGGATCGATGATCCCGCCATCCGGCCCCTCCACATGATCGACCACGAGGAGTCCTACGGATTTCCCCGCGAATCGATGGAGGAACTGTGCGGCGCGACGCTCGCCGAATGCCTCAACGTCGGCATCTGCGGCCTTGCCAGTGAGTCCATCGACTGGGTGGCGCTCGAGCGGTGGAACCGCGCCCTGATCGACCGCCACGGCACGAGCTACTTCGAGGAGCAGGCCCTGACGGCGATGTTGATGGCCGGGCGCGGGTGTGCCGTGGCCCCGCGGTCCGACTACGTTTGCCTTCCCGATTCTCGGGAGGGCGCCGACCCCCGCGCGGTCATGCACCACTTCGTGTCCGACTCCAAGCCGGTGTACTTCCTCCGTGCGTGGGAGGTGGCCCGGCGGCGGGCACTCGAGCGCTAGACGGCGTATCTGCGCCTCAGCCTCTCGTAGAGACACCGGCGGTCGAAGTGGCCGTTCTTGTCGAGACCGTTCTGGCGCCAGATTTCGTTCCACAGGTGGACGGCGTAAGCCTCTCCGCTGATCCGGCTGCCGGGGGGTCGCTCCCCGCGAACCAGCGCCCGATACAATTGCTTCAGCCCTTCATAGAGACGCGTGTCCAGGCCGCGCCTTGGAAAGGCGATCAATCGGGTGACATGGCGCCAAGTCACCGGGCAGAACCAGGACGGTGGCGCGAGTTCCCCCTCCAGCCGGAGTTCCTTCACCGCCGCCTGAAGCAACTGGGGCCCGATCTCGCCATAGCGGACCTTCGAAAGGTCCCGCTCCCGGCAACGGTCTTCGAGCCATGCGGCAAGCTCGTGGCCCGGCGGCACCTTCATCACGCAGTTGTTTGCGAGGGTGCCCCACTTTCCCTCCTCGCTCGTTGAAAGAACCGTCCCGGCCCCGATGTCGAAACGGCGCAGGCAGACCACGTCCATGTCGACCCACCAGCCGCCGCGCTGGCGCAGGAGGGCGTAGCGAAACAGGTTGGCGAAGGCGGCCGGGCTCCCCTTCCCCCACCCCTCGTTATAGGTGAAGATCTCTTCCTCCGCAAGGATCTCGCGCCCGTCGCGGATCGTCGTTCCCGCCGGCACATTCCCGACCTCGCCATAGGCATAGAGATGGAAGTCGTGCCCATTGCGGAGAAAGGACGTGATGCAGAGATTCTCCACCGGACTGAGGGCCTCGCCGACCCAAAGCCCCTGAATAACCTTGTTTGTATTCGCTGATGTCATGGCGACCCTTCATATTGAATCTAGTGTTCTATCTCCATCGCCTGGCAAGAATCCAGCCTTTTTCACGGCCTCGGATCGCTTCGCCCGCCGCTTCGCCCTTGCCGCTGGTGCCCCCGGCCAGCACCCTCCGCTGCCATGAGCGTTCATCTCGAAAAAGTCCGTTGGCGCCTGCGCGAGTACCCCCGCGACGCCTTTCACGCGCTCGCACGGCGCGGGCTGGTACCCACCCACCGCGACTATACGCCGTTCGTCATCGTCTGCAATATCCGCACGGGATCCACCATGCTGACGGACTATCTCGACAACCACCCGGCGGTGCTTTGCTTCTTCGAGCTGTTCCACCGCGACATGCGAGGGGTGCCGTTTGGGTGCGACGGATTCCGGCGCCGTGGAGCGGACCCTCGTGTGGTCACTCTTCGCAACGAGGACCCGGCCGCGTTCCTCGATCGCGAGATCTTTCGCCCGGTCCCCCGGGGCTACCGGGCCGTTGGGTTCAAGCTCCTGTATACACAGGCCCACCGATCCGGCCAGTGGTGGTTCGACGAGCGGTACCGGCACTGGTGGAACGGTGCCGGATCCAAGCCCCCTTGGGAAAAGGCCGTGTCGGACCCGTGGGGCTATCTGGACACGCGCAGGGACGTCCGCATCCTCCACCTCACGCGAAGGAACCTGCTGCGCCAGGTGCTCTCGGGCGCGACGGCACACGCCACCGCCAAGTGGGGCATCGGCGCGTCCGGCGGCGCCCCCATGAAGGACGAGCGCGTCGTCGTCCGCCTCGACCCCGATGAACTCGCCATCGACTTCGAAGGCCTGAACCGTCTGACGGAAGAAGCCCGCGCCCGCTTTGCCTCCCACAGGGTGCTCGAATTGACCTATGAGGATCTCGCGGCCGCCCCCGAGGTCCAGCTTCGCCGTGTCCAGGATTTCCTTGGTCTGCCCCACAGGCCCGTCTCCACCCGCACCCGCAAGCTCGCCACCCGCCCCCTCGCCGACGTCATCGGAAACTACGACGAGTTGCAGAAACGCTTCGCCGCGACGCCCCACGCCGGGTACTTCGACGAATGACCGCCGACCAACGCCCCCTCGTCTCCATCCTGATTCCTTGCTACAATGCCGCGGCATACCTCGCGCCTTGCCTCGACTCGGTCTTCGCCCAGACCTATCCAGCGATCGAGGTGGTCGCCGTCAACGACGGCTCGACGGACGACACGCTTGGGATCCTCCGCGACTACGAAGCTCGCCACGCCAACCTGCGCGTAATCGACCAGCCTAACGCGGGCCAGTGCGCCTCCTTCAACCGCGCCTTTCGCGAGTCCCGCGGCACCTACATCAGCTTCTTCGATTCGGACGACCTGCTGTCGCCCGACAAGATCGAGCGCCAGGTCGAAGTCGCCTTTCGCAACGGCGAAGTCCAGGACGTCATGGCGACCTGTGCGTGGGGGCGCTTTGTGGAGAACCCTGCGGAGGCCGAGCGCCAGACCGACTACCCCCTTTTCCGCACCATGGAGCCGGTCCCCTGGCTGCTCCAGGCCTGGAGCAACCGGCTGATGATGCACGGGGCCACCTGGTTGATTCCCCGTGCGGTCCTCCAGCAGTCCGGCCTTTGGGACGAGCGCCTGACCCTCATCAACGACCACGAGTTCTTCTGCCGGGTGATGCTCGCCTCGCGCGAGATCGTCTTCGTTCCCGGGCCGCGGACCTACTACCGCTCCTACACGGGGTCCAACATGAGCGGCTGGATGTCGGAGTCGAGCGTCCGCAGCGCCTATCTCTCTCAGACGCTGGCCAACGGGCACCTTCTCGCGGTGGAGGAATCGCCACGGGTCCGCCGCGTGTGTGCCAACAAGCTCCAGAGCTTCATCTATCGGTTCTATCCCCAGTGCCCGGACCTGATGACGGCGGCCCAAAGCGAGATTGCCCGCCTCGGCGGGGCCGACCTGAAGCCCAACATCGGCGGCCCGCTCTTTGGCGCCGCCAGCGCCGTCGTTGGTTGGAAGGCCGCCAAGCGCATCCAGTCGGTCGTCTACCGATTCGGCTACCGCAACCGCGGGCTGAAGCGCCGCTTTGCCTCCTACAGGGGGGTGCAGGGTTGAGGCCCACGGCCTCCCTTTTCCCGGCCTAGAGAGAACGGCGCGCGATCACGTCGGCCACATCAAACCGGCCGTCCCCGTTCAGATCGAGGGTCTGGCCGTTGCCAGGGACGATGGCTGTCAGGGCCTGCACGAGGACGAGCGTGGACGGGAGCGGAGGAGCGCCTGCGCCTTGGCGCAGCACGGTCAACCGCGTGTTGGAACCGTTGGCCGTCACGCGAAACAAATCTGTGAGGGCGCTTCCGGCAAAGTTGCCCACCCCGGTGATAAAGAACGGGCCTCCGGAATTGAGCGTGAAGGTGGAAAACGCGCCGTTTCCAAGATTCTCCGCGACCGATGCGGTCTCGCCCACGTACTGGATCAGGTCGTCGTCGCCATCGCCGTCGATATCGCCGGCGTTCAAGACGGACCCGCTCAATCCGGTGACGAGGATCTTGGCCCCCGGGTTGAAGGCACCGTTGGCCGGCGAGGCAAGGAACCCAACGACGGTGCCCTGCTCCACGGCGATGATATCCTGCCGCCCGTCGCCATTGAGGTCCGCCGCAATCACCGGAAAGCTGTCAATCTCCCCCTGCGTCGTCGTGTTGACCAGCAATGTCTCGAAGGTCCACGCGCTGCCGCTGTAGACGGCGGTGATCACCTCGTTGGAGACGCCGATGGGATTGCCCACATTGTCGAAAATCGTTTGCTGGAAGACATTCACAATTCGCGGGAGCGCGCCCGGAGCCGATTGGGAAACCAGGACCGCACCCACCCCCGTATAGGGGAAGTTGTCCGGAGTGAAGTTTCCCGCCCCATCGTTGAGGAACGAGGTGAAGACGGTGCCATCGGCGCTGGCCAGGATATCGTTGTCGCCATCCCTCTCAAAGTCCGCTGTATAGACAACTGGTGTCCTCGTGCCGGTGGAGACCGTGCTGGAAGCCACGGTTTGCCCAAACGTCCCATTGCCGTTACCCAGCAACGCCGCGACGCCGATCACGCCCCCGGCGGCGAAGGGCAGGCCTGGCACCTCCTCGCCGGGCACGTTATTGAGGTCCGCGGCCGCCGGCCCCAGCAGATACGTGAGGCTTTGCGTGTCCGTCAGCGTGTAGGCCATCTCTGCCGTGGACGTGAAGAAATGAAAGTCGACAGGAAAGGCAGTCGCCGATCCGCTGTAGATCATCAGGTCTGACAGCCCATCGTTGTTCCAGTCTCCGGCAATCGCCACTGGCTGGGCGACGGAAAGGGGGAGGTCGACCGGGGGGATGGAAGTGAAGTCGGCGGGGCCGAGGCCCGGGAGAAGAGTTGGGTTTGCCGAGAGGCAAAACGCCAACAACGTGCTGGCCGCGAGAGGGAACTGGCGCATGGGAGAACTTTCGAGCTTGAATAGTTGTCGGCCACGTAGCCAGTTTTCCCGAATGACACAAGCGCAAAGAAGACTCCCCGGCCCGGGAGCCACAAGGGCATGTTGGGACCCACCGGGATCAGACGAATCGGAAGGGGTGGGGTAAGCCGGCGCAGGCCCACCCCGCCAACCACTCAGAACAGCATCCAGAGCATGCCCGGCGATGCTTGCTCCACCGTGAGCGTGGCCGAGGCGGTTGCCGTTCCGCCCACGTTCGAGACCGTGACCGTATAGACGCCGGAGGCGCCCAAGGTGACCGCCGGAAGGAAGAGTTCCGACGTTGTCTCGCCCCCGAGGTTGAGAGTGTCCTTTTCCCAGGCGTACATCGGAAAGGGAACGCCGGTGGCCTCGACCGTGATCAACACGTCGGTACCGGCGGGAACAGTCGTGTCCATGGGCGGCGTGATAATGACCGGGGCGACGGGATCGGGAGCCACCTCGTAGACCCGGGTGGTCACCGTGGCCGGCTCGTAGTCCGCCTTGAAGGCCCGTGCATTCACGGTGGTCGTCCCTTCTCCGAGGGTAAACGGCGCTGTATAGACAGTCGAGGTGTCCGTTGGGGCCGTTCCATCAAGGGTGTAGCGGATCGTCGCGCCCTTGGTTCGGGTGCTCATGGACACTTCCACGCTTCCGACCGGGTCGACATCGACCGGCTGGATATCGACGGCGGCGGCCTGAAATTCAAAGAGTCGCTCGACGATGTCGCTCGCGCCGAAGAAATCGCGATAGGCGATGGCGCTGACGGTGGCCGTTCTGTCCAGGGTGATGCCGTCCTCGTCGCCGGAAATGGGCGGATCGGGGACCTCCGGTGTCGACTCGTCCGTTGTCGCATAGACTCGAATTCCCACCGTGGGGGGCGTGGTGGTGGCCACGAAGAGGACATCGATCTCATTGAAATAGCGCCCCGTGAGCGCATTGGGATCCTCGCTGGGGATGATCTGGGGATCGTTGATGGTGCCAAGCGGATCGGCAACCTGGTAGGTCTTCTGGAGCTGGTTGCTCGGGTTCAGGGAATTCTTGAAGGCACGGACCTTGAACTGGTAGAAGTCATTGGTGAAGGGATCATCGTCGAGGTCGGTGAGGACGACCGGCGTTCCTGTATAGACAGGGCTGCCGGTAGTGACGTCCGGGGCGATGCCGTTGGCCGCCAACTCGTAGCGGATCGTTGCCCCCTCCGTGGGGGAGAACATGGTCACGGCGAGGTCTGCCACCTGCCCGGTGGCGATTGGATACAGGATCGGCGTTTCGACCGTTCCCGCATCCGGATTGAACACGCTCACGGTTTCGGTCACCGTGTTGCTCGAGATCATCGTACCGCCGCGATTCAGGAAGGCCTTTGCCTTGATGATGACCTCGCCTGAAGAAACGAGGTTGAAGGGGCCTGTGTAGGGGAAGGAATAGCGTGTTGGCTCCGCCCCGTTGATCGTATAGCGCACCACGGCAAAGGGCGTCGCCGAGGACATCTGTACCTGGACTGGGGAGGTAAACGGCGGGGCGCCGGGCGTCGTGATGACCGGGTCCGCCACCGTCTCAATGACAGTGTAGGTCTCCTCGGTGATGGCACTTGGCGTGTAGCCGTCGAGATAGATGCGTGCCTTGATGGTGGTCGTACTGGTGAAGGTCAGGGGCTCCGGCTGGGAGCCGAAGATGAGCGAGTTCTCGGTTGGATCGCTGCCATCGATTGTATAGCGGATTTCGGCTCCGAGGATTGTTGTCCCCATGTAGCAGGTAACGGAGCCGGAGAACTCGCCGGAGTCGGGGTAAATTGTGGGCGGGGGCAGGACCACGGACTGGATGACATAGGTCTCGGTGGCGGTGTTGGGGCTGGGCTTGTGGCCGGGCTTGAAGGCGCGCGCGGTGACGGTCCGGTTGCTGTCGATGGTCAGACCCGTGGCGGGTTCATAGAGAACCCCATTGTTGGTCCGCGGGAGGGTGCCATCGAGGGTGTAGTAAATGTCGGCGTCGGGCGTGGCCGTGGAAAGAGTCAGTTCCTGGGGCGAGGTGTAGGTGCCGCCCGGGGGGGCGATGCTGACGGGGGCGACGATGGGGATCGACGTGCCGAAGGTAAACGACGCCTCGGCGATGTCCCCCCCAATGCCGAACTCATTGAAGGCACGGGCGCGGACGGTGGTGTTGCCATCAAGGGTCAAGTACCAGCCCGAGGGGATCGTGGTGGAGTTGAAGCCGGGCTCGGATCCGTCCACCGTGTAGGTGATCCGGACTCCTGTGGTGTCGCCACTGGCGAAGCTGATGGCGGCGTAGGCGGGGGGATCGGCCTGATTCCCCCCGGGGGGATTGATCTCCGGAGCGGGCGGCGGCGTGACGTCCGATACCGCGTTGATGGCGGCGCGGAGGTCCGGCTGTGGGCCGATGTGGTCCGTGCCCTCTTGGGGCGTTCCGGTGTCGATCAGCAGCTGGCGCAGTTCGTCCGGCGGGATGACCTCCCCGGCGAAGCCGTTCAGCCGCTTGCTGAAACTCTGGAGGATCGCGCAGGCCCCCGCCACAATTGGCGTCGCGCCGGAGGTGCCTCCGAAGGAGCGGCGATACCAGAGATTCTTCTCCGCCGCGTTGGGCGGATTTCCCCCGGGATAAAGGTCGCCATAGCCCGAGGTGACAATTCCCGACCCCCATCCCTGGACATCCACCCGAAGGCCGTAATTGGAGGTAGATCGCCTCGACCGTGCCGCGGCGGAACCGGCCGGATTCGCCGAACCCACCAGGATCGCTCCCGAATCCTTCTGGCGAACGCCCACCACCACCTCGAACGGATGGTGCCCCCCGTTTCCCGTTGTATAGATCGGATCGTCAAGATCCTCCTCACCGTTCGAGGCCGCCTCCACGACGATGACCCCCTGGGCCACCGCCGTCTCAATCGCATCAAACACCGACTCCCTCCACTCCACCGGGACCAGTCCGACCTGCGAGGGCGCGTTCGCGGGGACGTAGTTCGGCCCCGCCTGCTGCGCTTCCAGCATGATCACATCACCGGCCACGAACGATCCGCCCCCGGAAACCAACAGGTCCGTAATCGCCCCCGCCACATTGACCACCCCCGTGTGGTAAGTCGGCGAATGAAACTTCAGCACCGCCGGCGAGATTCCCGTCACACCGAAATCGTTCGGATATCCCGCGATCACGCCCATCACGGCGGTGCCATGGTCATCGGTGGGAAACGTCGGCGGTCCGATGAGCGGATTGATGACCGTCACCGGCGCAAAGTCGGAATGGTTCGGATTGATGAGATACTCCACGTCGGCCACCTTGATCAGGTCTCCCAACAGGCCGAGTTCATGGGCGAACCGCGCATCAATTCCATCCGGCGCCGCGTCGAGGTAACGCTGGTAGGGCTGGAAGGTATTGAGCGGATCGGGGTCCGTATAGTCGGGGGGCTGGGGGGGAGCCAGCGGCTTGGTCACGAACCATGCGTTATAGACACTGTCGAGGTCGCGGAATTCATTGACCGCCGTTTCCACGTCGGCCCCTTCCGGCAAGTGGAGGAAGTAATAAAGATTCAAGTCCTTAAGGTCGCGGCCGGAATTCTTTTCGCCGTCCTCCCGGAGCTTGTCCAACTCCTCCTCGGGCCCGCGATGCATCCGCTCCCAACGACCGCCCGCATACTTCGCCAACACGGCCTTCTCCTCCGCCGTGGTCAGAGACTTCCCCTCGAGGTCGACCAGCGTCCCTCCCCGCAGCCTCACCTTCAGCCCCTCCTCGAACTTCACCTCGAGGACGTCCTCCTCGTAATGGGCCTTCCAGACGGCCTTTTCCGCGTGGGCCGGCGGGCCCGCAAATACCGCGGAGAAGACGAGAAGCACGACGAACCAACGGATGGAGACAGGGGCACCCACGCGCAACATCCTTTCGCCCATGGGCACGGCCTAGGGTGCCTGCATGAACATATTGGAAATTTCCACCTAAATTCATCGACACTTGTTGCGCAGATGTGTCAATGTCTAAGGGGGAAAAGATGACCCGGACCCCTCACCCCTTGGCGACGGTCCGCTCCTCGGCCCGCAGGTACTGGCGCCACGGCACGACCAGCCGGCGCATGTGCACCGGATAACTGACCGGGTGCTGGGTCTCCCCCGCCCCCCACCAGCCGTAGAGCAGGTAGTTCTTCCAGAAATCATCCTCGTAGGCGCGGGCGAGGGCGCGCTTGGCGAGGCCAACCAGCAGCATCGCCATCACCGCGGTGACGGCCCACACGGAGGTGACCTGGAATGGGTTAAAGGCCGGGTTGCCACCAATGCTGGCCTGCATGCCCGCCATGAAGAAGGCCGCCAGAATGAGCCCCGGGGCCCCCGTCACCGCCATCCCCGCAAAGGTCAGCGTCGTCACATAGAAGGGGATCGCGATGAGGTTGAACAGGGCGCGGTTGCGCAGGTTGAGCCGCGGGAGCGCGGCGGAAGCAAACATCCAGAAGGCAATGCGCAGCGACTCGAGGTGGAACCAGGCGAGGAGAAGAAAGAAGGGAACAAGGGTGGCAAGGGCAGTAGCCGCCCACACCGCCCGTTGCTCCATCGTGAGGCCGACCGGCGGCGTATAGACACCGGCAATGACAAAGAGCGCCAAGAGAGCCAGATCGATGAACGAGGCCAGCAGGAGGAGGCGCCACCAAACGTTGAGGCTGCCGGCGAAGAGGATGCTGCCGACGACCGAGGGACGCAGGTTGGTGATCGAGAGTTCCTCGATCAGGGTCGGATCGCGGCGCCATCGCGAGGCGATGTTCCACCCCGCGAGCCAGCCAAAGAAGAACACGAGGTAATCGAAGAAGATGACCCGGGCGGCGAGAAAGAGCATGCCGAGGGTACCCGAGTTGGAGGCATAGAGGAGGGCCTGACCGGCGACGAAGGTGGCCATCAGGAGGATCGGGAGAACCCAGGACATGCGATGGCGAAGTCCGGCGCGACTGGCGAGTTGGATCACCCGCCACCCATCGCCGTGTCCGGGGCGTGCGCCAAGGATGAGCCGGTCGAGACGGCCCGGGCGGTCCAATCGAGCAGGGTCCGGCCGCTTTCTGGGATACACCGCTCCGGTTTGCGGGGGCGGCACGTGGCGATCGGGCTCCAATGGCCCACGTCCTTTCCATGGTTTTCGCTGGACCCCCTCCCACTAGGTTGCCACCAATGAGGATACATCAAGTGGGAAGTGGCCTCCGGCCCCCAATGAGCGAATCCGCCGCGCCCAAGTCTTACGTCCCCTGCCTGTCGGTCTATGGGCCCGGCGAGCAATTCTTCATACGTGTGCCAGCCAAACGCGAGTCGTTGATCGGCCGCAGCCGCCAGTGCGATGTCATCCTCACCAACGAGGCGGTCTCCCGCCGCCACCTGCGCCTCGTCTACGAGAACTACTTCGAGCCCCTTTCCCCCCCGAAGTGTTTTGTCGAGGACCTCGGCAGCAAGAACGGCGCGTACTTCAACGGCGACAAGCTCAGTGGCCGTCGGGAAATCCGCGACCGTGACCTGCTGCGCATTGGCGACATGACCCTCGTTTTCTCCGTCCAGCAGCTCCCCGGCAACCGCAGCCCGGAAACCATGTCGGAGGTGCTGTCGCCCGCCAGCGACGCCCTGCGGTGGAAAGTGGTGGAGGAGACATGGGAGACGCGCCGCTCGCGCCCCTGCGAAGGCGGCTACGAGTTCACCCTCACGACCCCCGTCCTCGACAAGGACAAGTACGCCCAGCTCCTGGAGGCGGAGGAGGTCACCTGCACCGCCGAGGTTGACGCCCCCGAGGACGACCGCACCGTCCGCGGCACCGTTAGCTGGATCCGCGTCGACAACGTGCGTCGCAACGAAGGCTGCACCATTGGCGTGCGCTTCGCCGAACTCCCCCAGGTTCTCAAGGACCGCGTCTCGTCCTGAACCGGATCAGCCGATGATCCCGCCACGGTCGCCGGACGACGAAATCCCCTGGATCGCCCGCTTCAGTCCATAGATATCGTTACAGTGGATATGCGCCTCGTCCAGAGTGATGATCTTCTCCCGGACGAAGTCCGCAAGCGCCTGGTCCATGGTCACCATGCCGTCCTCGCGGCTGGTCATATAGCCCTGGATGTCGGAAATGCGGTTTTCCCGAATGAGCTTCGCAACGACGCCGTTGTTGATGAGGATCTCCATGGCGGCGCGGCGTCCCTTGCCGTCGGCAGTCTTCACGAGCCGTTGGGTAATTGAGGCAAGCAGGTTGAGCGACAACTGATCGCGGAGCATATCGTGCTCGCTGATCTCGAAGTTGCCGAGGATGCGCTGGATCGTGTGGACGGCGCCGCGGGTGTGCAGGGTCGAGAACACCAGGTGGCCGGTTTCCGTCGCCTTGATGGCGATGCGGATCGTTTCCACGTCGCGCATCTCGCCGACCAGGATCACGTCGGGGTCCGCGCGCAGGGCCGAGCGCAGCGCCTCCGCGAACGAACCCACGTCCGTCCCCACCTCTCGCTGGCTGATTACCGACTTCACGTTCGAGTAACGATACTCGATCGGGTCCTCGATGGTGATGATCCGCCGCGCATCGGTCGTATTGATTTGATTGATCATCGAGGCCAGCGTCGTCGTTTTGCCGCATCCGGTGATGCCGGTGACCAGCACCATGCCGCGGTGGTTCTCGGCGATTTCCTTGAGCGTCGGGACGATCTGGAGCTCGTCGATGCTCGGGACCTTCATGGGGATGCTGCGGAGAGTGACGCAGAGGCGCTGGGTCTGGAAGAAGGTGACAACCCGGAAACGGGCGACCTGGGGGATCTCGTAGGAGAAGTCGACGTGATAGTTCGCCTCGAGGTCGCCCTTGAGGTGCTCCGGCATGATCTGCAGGAGCAGGTCGCGCATGTCGTCGTGAGTCAGAGGCGGGGTCTCGACGCGCTTGAGGTCGCCACGGATCCGAAAGAACGGCTGGATGTCCTCCATCAGGTGTACGTCGGAGGCGTTGTTCTTAACGGCCCCTTCGAGGAGGGCCTTGAAGTTAAATGCCATGGGGCGGTTCCTTTGGGCGCAAATCGGGTGAACCGTCCGAATCTGGAACCGGCGACGGAGGTGTCAATTCCCAAGACCCCTTGCTCTAGGCGAGCGCGGGATCTCGGGCGCCTTCCCCCAAATCGGCGGGCTTCGACAACGGCTGGCGCACACACAGGGTGTAACCCGCCCAGATGAGCAGGATGCCCACGAACTCGCCGACGTACAACGCCTCCACGAGGCCCCCCTTCGCCATCGCCCCGCCGATCCCCGGCAGAATCGCCCCCACCGCGATCGACACATTACCCCACATCCGAGCCTGCGCGGTTCCACTCCGCAGGTATCTCCACGCGCTCAGCACCGCGCCTCCGATCAGGAAAAACGCCGCATACAGGTTGATAAAGGGGGTCAGGAGCCGGACCCATTGCCAGGCGAGGACGTCGCCGGTGGGGCGATGGGCCTCGAGCGCCTCCGGCACCGCGGGCGTCAACAGCACCAGCACCGCCGCCATCGCAATAAAGGGGAGGCTGATCCCCGTCAGAATGTTTGCCGCCCGCCGCGAAAGCAGGAGGTAAACGGTGCCCTGCGCGAGGGGATACCCGCCCAGAAGCGCCCCCGCGATATACCAGGCCTTGGTCAGGCCAACGGTGTTGCCGAAGACGGTAATGGAGCCCTCGAGCGCCGTTCCGAGCCCGTAGAAGAACACGCCCGCCGCCCACCAGGCCAGGTGCGGACGCCACCCCCGCGCCATCGCCCGCCCCGCAAGAAAGTATAGAAAGACTGCCGAGACGACGGTCGTGAGGATCGGGAGGTAATGAATCGGGCCGTGTTCCATGAAATCCCTTTCAGGTTGGTGTCCTGACGGCGCGGAAGCAAATTTGCCGCCGCCATGTCTGAATTCGGTCCAAACTTGGCATTCGGTCGTCGGACGGAGCCCCTCCCATGTACTTCAACGCCCACTGCCATCTTGAACTCAGCGCCCTGTGGCGGAGGGTGCCGCGGGGCCTGCCCTTTCCGGAATGGCTCGAGCGGCTGGTGGCGGAGAGGCGCGCCCTGACACAGGAGGAACTGGAGGAAAAGGCGGCAGGAGGCCTCGCCGAGCTGCGCCGTTCCGGCACCACGGCCCTGCTTGATATCGTCGCAGTGGGCGCGGCGGAGGGCCTCCTGCGCCGCGAACGCCGGATGCGGTCGGTGTTCTTCCACGAAATCCTGCGCTTCGACGAATCCGCCGCCTCGCAAGCCGTTGCCGACGCCCTCCGCCGCCAGTCCCTCGCCGGACCCCTTGCTCCCAACATCGCCGTCGGCCTCTCGCCCCACGCCCCCTACACAACCACCTCCACCCTCCTGCGCCTCGCCGCCCAGAAAGCCTGCCTCCACCGCCAGTGGCTCTGCGTCCACGCGGCCGAAACTCCCGAGGAAACCGACATGTTCCTCCACGGCAGGGGGGGCCTCCGCGAGTTCCTCGATCCCTACCTGCCGGCGGACTGGAAGCCACCCGGCATCCGCCCCATCGAATGGCTCGATACCCACGACGTCCTCGGGCCCAACACCCTTCTGGTTCACTGCAATGAGGTCAGCGATTCCGACCTGCGGCTGATTCGCCTGCGGGGCGCCTCGGTCGTCGTCTGTCCAGGCAGCCACCTCTATTTCAACCGCGGGGCGTTTCCCCTCGCTCGGCTCCTCGAGGCCGGCATTCCCACCTATCTTGGCACCGACTCGCTCGCCTCCAATGACTGCCTCGACATGGCCCGCGAGGTTGCCCTTGCCTGCGACCTCGCGCCGGAGGTCCCCCGCGAGGACATCCGCGCCCTTGCCGAGGCCTCCCGCGCCGCACCCTTCCTCAATTCCGGCTGGACCAAGGCTACTCGGCCCCAGTCTCCCCACCAATCAGCACATTCGAGCCAAAGACATCCGGAGACAGACCCAGCGCCTCGAGATCCCGAAGGGCCTGCGGCTCCAGAATGACCTGGGGGCCGCCGGCGTCGGGCTCGCCGACCTGCGGGTCCGGACCCGGCTCGGCGAAGGCCATCCACTGCCCGCCCACCTCCGGCGCCTCGTCCCCAAAGAAAATCCGCCAAAGCCCACCGCCCCGGTACACCTGCAGCGTCGCCTGCGGATGCACCCACACCTCCTCCATCGCGTCCACCACGGGCATCACGCCCTCCGCCGCCAGCAGCTCCACACGCAACAAACCGTGGAGCGCCTCGGGCTCGAACATTGTCCCCGCATAGTCCTCCTTCAGCGTCCGGTACGCCGCCCGCGACGCCGCGTAGTTCCCCCGCGCCTGATGATAGTTCCCCAGGATCATCAACACGTGGGGACGCACGCGTGCGCCGGGAAACCGCTCGATGATTTCATTGAAGACCTCCAGGCCAGCGCCCGACACGAGCGACCCATCGCGCTCCTGGCCCCCATTCCACAGGTGCAGGAAGCGAAACAGCTGGTAGTCGCTGCTGAGAAGGCTCAAAGCCCCTGCATCGGCGCCCTCCGCCTCGACCACCTCGACGGGAAACTCGCCGAGTTCCATCACTCCTTCGATTCCTTTCTCGCCCACGCAGTTGAGCCGCACACCGAGTGTATAGACACCGGGAAAGTCCAGCGCCGCCCCGGTCACCGTCTCGTCGTCGAAGGCCATCCGCAGGTCGAAGGTGAAGTACCGCTGGCGCTGCATTTCGAACACGGCATTGGGATAGACGCTGCCGGTTTCAAGCCCCCGGTAGAAGTAGGGATCGAAGGAATCGTCCTCCGGGCGGACCTGAACATTGAGATCGAGGCCGAAACGCAGGCGGGCGCGAAACTGCTGGCGGGTGCCGGGCGCCGTGTTCTCGACTTGGATGCGGATGGGAATGGGCTCGCCGACGGGAAGGCGGCGGACGAGGACGAACGCCTTTACGCGGAGGTCGCCGCAGGCCTGCCACTCGCCCGCCTGGACGTCCGGGTAGAACCAATCGCCGGGGACGAGACCGTCGGTCGAGGGGGCCGGCGTGGTGAGCGGGTCGCCGCCACGAACGGGCGCCACCAGCAGGATGCAGGCGAGCGCAAGGAGCAGAAAAACACGGGGGGAGAGAAGCAGCAAACCGGGCCTCCGGCAGGGGGTTCGGGGCGCGACCTGCCTCGGCGAGTTGTCCGCGGCGGTCAAGTCGGGATAACACCTTCACAGGATCCGGCGGGCGAAGGGAATGTTTGCCTTCAGGGGTGCGGGACTGTCCCGGCCGCCCCTGCAATGCCCTGCCACGCCTCGTTAAGCATATCCCCGCGACCGCGCTGGGCGTCGGGAAAGCGCCCCTCGCCCACGGCCGCGAGAACCCCGGGCAACATGGCCCGCCAAGGGCCGTCCTTGGCCACCGGGTGGAGCGACCACGCGCGGTCGTCCTTCAGCACGAGGGTCCGCAGGCCCCTGGGCCCGAGGGCCTGGTGCATGATGATCTCGAAAGCGCGAGGGTAGCGCCTCCCGATTGTCTTCCAGAAAAGGGTCTTGAGGCGATAGACGCCCCGGACGAGGGGCAGATGGGGGGCGAGCCGGTCGCGGTCCAGGAGGCTGAGGCGGGTGCTGAACCAGTCGTTTGCCCAGCAGGCGCCGCGGTCCTCCAAGGGCCGGAAGGCCCGGCGGGGGGCGGCCCCATCGGCGAGGGGGGGGCTTGTCCGAGGAATGGCGGCGATCGCATCGGGGTGACGCACGAGGGCCTCCCGTGCGGCCGCCGTCCAATCGAATCCCGCCGCCTGATGCAGGAGCATGTCGGCGTCCGCATGCAGCACGTACCGCGTTTCCACACAGGTGACCATGCGGGCGTAGGCCATGAGGGCGGACCCGCCGATCTCGTGGGTTTCGCGAAGGGGCCAGCCTACGACGATCCGGAGGATCCGCTGGCCCTCCGGATCGTCGCGGTTCAGTTCGATGCGATCGACCAGGCCGCACTCGCGCAGGCGTTCGACCTTCTCGCGGGCGAGCCGCGTCCGCTCCGCATGACGCTCCGGGGGAAATCGCTTGTCTGCGTCCAGTAGTCGCGTGCTTGGCGGGCGCACCGTTTCAAAGACGACGACCACCTCGCGGACGGCGGCCCGATGGGTTTCCACCAGGGCCGGAATCGTCAGATCGAGGTAATCGAGATCCCCGGCGGACGCGTTGATCTGGAGGGTGATGTCCGAGGTCATGGACCCTGGCGGTTCACCTCGTAGACGAGGTGCGCGAGCTCGGGCACGATGAGACGACGCATGGCGACGCCCACGGCGTTGGACGATCCGGGCATGCAGAAGATCAGCGTGCGGCCGTGGAGCCCCGCCACCGCCCGGGAAAGCATCGCCGCCGCGCCGACCTCGTCCCAGGAAAGCATGCGGAACAACTCGCCGAATCCGGGCAGCGTCTTGTCGAGGAGTCCGGAAACCGCCTCGAAGGTGCCGTCGCGGGCGGTGATCCCCGTTCCGCCGGTTGTCAGGATCGCGTCGATCCCGCCGGAGGACGCGAGGACACGGACACGTTCGCGAAGGATCTCCGGCTCGTCCTTGAGGACCTCGCGGAGGGCGACCGTCTGGCCGGCTTCCCGCAGCAGCGTTTCGATGAGGGCGCCCGACTTGTCGTCTGCCAGGGTCCGCGTGTCGCTGATCGTGAGGACGGCGACGCGGGCCGGGGCGAGGCCTCGAGCCTCCTCGCGGTGCTTCTCTGTCGATTCCGAGGTCATGCCCCTTCCGCTCCCGTCACGATGCCGGCTCCACCGCCGCGCGCATGCTCGACGTGCTCCAGGGAATCAGCGGATCCGGTCCGAACCGGTGGATCTGGTCGCGACCCTGCACCGCCTCCTCCTTCGGGCAGACCTTGATCGTCACCTGGCCCACGTGGTCCACCTCGTGCGCCATCCGCTCCGCACGCATCGGGTCGATGGAGAACAACGTGGACAACATGGAAATCACGTAGTCGTAGCTGTGATCGTTGTCGTCGAAAAGGATGAGTTCAAAGAGGGGCTCCGTCTTTTCTTCGGGAGCGACTTCGGTGGCTTCTTCGACATCGGGGACGCCCATCGGCATCGGTGGCGGATCTCCACGCGGCGTTTGATTGATGCGTGTGATCTAGCCGTGATCCCTCGCCTCGCGCAAGGACGATGGCGACACCCCCGACGCCACGAAAAAACCCCACGGGCGCAGGAGCACGAAACTTGACAGTGTTCGGCCCCCGGTGGTGGACCTCGACGGCAAACCGGTTTCACGGCAAATGACGCGCAGGGATGCCCCCCTGCGACGGTTGGCCGCGACGAAATCCAACCGGTTTCGGGAGG
>CAYQTO010000051.1:0-21007 GCA_964420455.1 uncultured Candidatus Sumerlaeota bacterium
TGGCGGATGGCGACGGCCTGGCCCTGGGGGCCACCACCAAGGGCGTTCACGACGACGTCGAACTTGCTGAGGGTCTGGGTGTCACGGAGGGGGGCGCGCATGTAGGAGTCGAAGGTGGCGCGCTCGCCGAAATACTCCTTAAAGTCCTGACCGTTGACGACGAACTTCCCCTTGCCGGGGCGAAGATAGACACGGGCGACCGCGGTCTTGCGCCGGCCGGTTCCGAGATACTGCTCGAGTTGAGTCGCTGCCATGGTGGTCCTTTCGCGAATCCTCAGGTGCGCGTATTGATCTTAAGTGTTTGGGGCTTCTGGGCGTCGTGCTGGCCGTCGTACTCGCCGGAGCGGTAGATGCGGACATGCTTGTCGAGCTTTCGGCCAAGCTTGGTCTTTGGAACCATGCCGTGGATGGCCTTGCGGAGGATTTCCTCCGGCTTCTCGTCGAGAAGTTTCTGGGCGCTGATGGACTTGATGCCGGTGCGCCAGCCCGAGTGGTGATAGTAGTGCTTCTGGTTCAGCTTGTTGCCGGTAAAGACGACCTTGTCGGCGTTGGTGATGATGACGTGGATCTTGGGATCCACGTGGGGGGCGAAGGAGGGGTCGGCCTTGCCGCGCAGGAGCTTGGCGATGCGGGCGGCGAGGCGGCCAACGCGGAGGCCATCGGCATTGACGATGAACCACTGCTCCTTGAGTTCGGCGGGCTTGGGCATCGTCGTGGGCTGTGGATTCATGCGGGCGAGACTCGTGCTGAAGATGGGGTTCGCCAAGGGCTGACTGGGGAGGGGCACACATGGGCAGCCCCGAAAGCCATGTCCCGGGCGAGCGTGGTAAGCTACTCCGGCTGGCCGGGCTGTCAACGGAGAACTGGCGGCCTGAAGCGCATTCCGCGGAGCCGAAGGTCATTGCTACGGGCGGGGGTGGGAGGCGCTGATGGGTGTGTATGGATGTGAAAGACGACCCCGCCGCAACCCGGGCCGGACTTTTGTTCGGCGTCGGGGCCTTCCTTTGGTGGGGCTTCATGCCGGTGTACATCAAGCAGGTCGCGGAGGTCCCGGCGTTCGAGGTGCTGGCGCACCGGATCCTGTGGTCGTTCGTGTTCCTTGGGGGGATTGTGACGTTGAGGGGCCGCTGGGGGGTCCTGGGCAAAGCGTTGGGGTCCCGGCGCACGCTGCTGGCCCTGCTCGGGTCGACCGCGGTCATCGGCTTCAACTGGATCGGGTTCATCTGGGCGGTGTTCATGGATCGCATCCTGGACGCGAGCCTTGGGTACTACATTAATCCGCTGGTGAGCATTCTTCTGGGGTTCGTGGTGCTGGGAGAGCGGCTGCGGGGCATCCAGTGGGTGGCGCTGGGGCTGGCGACGGCGGGGGTGGTGGTGCTGACGGTGGGGCTGGGCCGGTTGCCATGGATCGCGCTGATGCTTGCGTTCAGCTTCGGGATCTACGGGCTATTCCGCAAGGTGGCGCCGGTGGATGGAACGGCGGGGACGGCGTTCGAAACGGCGCTGCTGTCGCCGCTGGCGATCGTGTGGTTCTGGTTTGCGGAGTCGGGGGGGGACACGGTGATCGTGCACGGGCCCCCGGACCTGAAGGCCTGGCTGGTGGGCGCGGGGGTGGTGACGGCGGTCCCGCTGATTCTTTTCAGCAATGCGGCGCGGCGGCTGCCGCTTTCGACGATCGGCTTCCTTCAGTTCATCGCGCCAACCATGCAGCTGGTGGGCGCGGTAGTGATTTACGGCGAGGCGTTCACCGT
Source organism: uncultured Candidatus Sumerlaeota bacterium (assembly GCA_964420455.1). GTDB lineage: Bacteria > Sumerlaeota > Sumerlaeia > SLMS01 > SLMS01 > CAYQTO01. Next base: position 1,752 of record CAYQTO010000051.1, read on the forward strand.
GTATCACGGGATAAGCTTTGGGCTGATCTGGACGGCGTTGGGCCTGTATACGTGGGACTTCAACCGGCGGGTGCGGGACGGGAGGCGGCAGCCAGGGCCCGGTCCAGATCCTCGATCAGGTCCTCCGCATCCTCCAGTCCCACAGCCACGCGAAGCATCCCCGGGGTGATGCCGGCGGCGCGGCGTTCGTCCTCGCTGAGGACGGCGTGGCTCATGGTGGTGGGATGACAGATGAGCGATTCCGCACCGCCAAGGCTTTCGGCGAAGTGGAAGACATTGAGGGCGTGGGCGAAGGCGTTGATCTCGGGGACGCCGCCATCGATCTCGAAGGTGACCATGCCGCCGAAGCCGTCGGGCATCTGACGGCGGGCAAGTTCGTGGCCGGGGTCCTCGGGGAGTCCGGGATAGCGGACGCGGAGGACGGCGGGATGGTCGGCGAGAAAGCGGGCGATCGCGAGGGAGGTCTCGCAGTGCTGGCGCATGCGGAGGCCGAGGGTCTTGAGCCCGCGGAGGGTGAGGTAGCAATCGAAGGGGCTGGGGATGGCGCCGGCGGTATTCTGGAAGAAGCGAATCTTCTCGTGCCATTCGGCGTTGCTGGTAACGACGGCGCCGCCGATGACGTCGTGGTGGCCGGCGATGAACTTGGTGGTGCTGTGGAGGACGAGGTCTGCGCCGAGTTCGAGGGGCCTTTGAAGAAATGGGGAAGCGAAGGTATTGTCTACCACGAGGGGCACGCCGGCGGCGTGGGCGACGTCGGCGATGGCGCTTATATCGAGGAGCTGGAGCTGGGGATTGGTGGGGGTTTCGATCCAGAGGAGGCGCGTCTCGGGCCGGATCGCAGCGGCATAGAGATCGGGGGAGTCGCCATTGATGTAGTCGAAGGCGATGCCCCGGGGGCGGTAGAAGGATTCAAAGAGGCGGGGCGTGCCGCCGTAGAGGTTGCGGGCGGCGACGACACGATCGCCTGGGACGAGGGGGGAGAGGAGGGCATCGCTGGCGGCCATGCCGGAGGCGAAGGCGATGCCGTGTTCGGCGCCCTCGAGACCGGCGAGGGTGCGTTCGAGGGCGGCGCGGGTGGGATTTGCGGAGCGGGAGTAGTCGAAGCCGGTATGGCGATCAACCTCGTGGAACCGGAAGGTGGTGCCGAGGTGGAGGGGGGGGATGACGGCGTTGGTGGAGGGGTCCGGCGTGTAGGCGAGTCGGATGGATTTCGTCTGGAACTTCAAGCGAGCATGCTCCGGAAGGGCGTAGGAGGGGAAAACGTTGGCGGGAGATTCCGGTCCCGGCAAGGGGGATTGGCGGCTAGTTGCCGCGGGGACCGATGGCGGCGATGGCCTTTTCGACGCGGCCCCACTCGCGGACGAGATCGGGGAGGAGGCGCCGGCACTCGTCGAGGTCCTCGTGTTCGGCGAGGTCCTGCATGCGACGGGCGAGCGTGGTGAGCTTTTCCGCGCCGAGGTGAAGCGCATGGCCCTTGAGGGTGTGGGCGTGGCGGCGGGCGGTGCGGGTGGCCTTTTCCTTGAGGGCCTGCTCGAGCTCTTCGATGCGGAGCCGGGCATCGTCGCGGATCATCTCGGAGAGCTGGATCATGAAGGAGGAGTCCTCGCCGGCGGTCTGGCGGAGGACGCGAAGGTTGACCGGCGATTCCTCCGTGTCGGCGGTGACCTTTCCACCGGGGGTGTGGTATTTCCGCAAGGTGGCGTAGAGGTGGTCGGCGATGATGGGCTTCCGGATGTAGTCGTTCATGCCGGCGGCGATGCAACGCTCGCGGTCGCCCTGCATGGTGGCGGCGGTCATGGCGAGGATGGGAAGGTCGTCGCCAAAGCGGTCGCGGATGGTACGTGTGGTCTCGAATCCATCCATGCCGGGCATCATGCAGTCCATGAGGACGAGGTCGTAACAGAGGCGCTCGACAGCGACGAGGGCCTCGTTGCCGTTGGCGGCGACGTCGACGGAGTAGCCGGCCTTCTCGAGGAGGAGCTTGGCGACCTGTTGGTTGACGGGGTTGTCCTCGACGACGAGGACGCGGACGTGGGCGCCTTGGTCGGTGATGGCAGAGGCGAGTTGCCGGGGTTCGGTGGAGGATTCCGGGAGGTCGTCGAGGAGGGGGCCGGCGAGCGCCCGGTAGAGGGCGCGGCGCTTGTAGGGCTTGTCGAGGATCGCGGCGTAGGGATGGGAGGTGCGGAGCGTCGGGGTGCCGAGGGGCTGGAGGAGGATGAGGGGAACGCCGGCCGCGTGTGCGTCCTGGAGGGCCTGGGCAGCGCCAGGCTGGTCGCGGTGAATCGTCCAGTCGACGATGACGGCGGGGGTCCGCTCGGGTTTGCGGCCCGGACGGAAGCAGGCCTGCGCGAGTTCCGCGGGTGATTCCAGGACGCCCGCCTTGCAGCCCCACAGCTTGAGGTCGTGGAGGATGGCCTCGCGGGCGGCGGCGTTGGCATGGAGAACGAGGACACGGCGCTGGCGGAGTGCCTGCCAGCTGGTCGCGTCGAAGCTGCCCTCCCCCTCGGCGAAGTCCACGGCGAGGTCGAACCAGAACCGCGATCCGACACCGACCTGGCTTTCGACGGAAATGGTGCCGCCCATCATGCCGACAAGCCGACGGCAGATGGCGAGGCCGAGGCCGGTGCCGCCGCTTTGGCGCGCGTAGGTGCCGCTTGCCTGGCAGAAGGGCTTGAAGAGGGCGTCCATCTGGTCATCCGGGATGCCGATGCCGGTATCGCGGATGGAGAAGCGAAGGGTGCCGCTGGCGTGGCGGGCGTCAATGAGGTCGACCTTGAGGACGACTTCGCCGGAGTGGGTGAACTTGATGGCGTTGCTGAGGAAGTTGAGGAGGACCTGGGTGAGGCGGCCGGCGTCGGTGCGGATGAAGGCGGGGGCGACCGGGGTGATGTCGACCACGAGTTCGAGGTCCTTGGAGGCGGCGGGGGCGGCGCAGAGGTCCGCGACGTCCTCGATGGTCTCGCGCAGGTTGACGATTTCGTGCTCGAGCTGGAGGGCACCAGCCTCGATCTTGGAGAAGTCGAGGATATCGTTGACGATCTGGAGAAGGGCCTCGCCGGAGCGACGAACGGTCTTGGCGTACTGGCGCTGCTCGCGTTGGAGGTCTGTGTCGAGGAGCATGCCGATCATGCCGATGATGCCGTTGAGGGGGGTGCGAATTTCGTGGCTCATGACGGCGAGGAAGTCGGCCTTGGAGCGGGCGGCGGCCTCGGCCTCGTCCTTGGCGCGATGGAGGGCGTCGCGGCTGCTCAGTTCGGCGTGGACGTCACGGGCGGTGCCGACGAAGTGGCGGGCGGTGCCGTCGTCGCCGCGGTCGACGACGCGGCCCGAGAAGTCCACCCACTTGTAGTCTCCGGCACAGGTGCGGTGTCGGGCCCGCATGCGGAAGGTTTCACTGCGTCCCTCCAGGTGAGCATGGAGGGCGTCGTCGAAGTTGCGGCGATCGTCGGCATGGAGCCGTTGCCGCCACGCTTTCATTTCCGTGGGGAGGCTGGGAACAGGGCACTCGAGGACGTGCGAAAGCCCGGGGCTGGGGTCGAGGCGGTCCGAATCGACATCCCACTCGAAGAGGGTGAGGCCGCTGGCATCGAGGGCGAGGCGGAGGCGCTCCTCGGTTCGGCGGAGGGCCGCTTCGGCCATGACCTCGCGGGTGACATCGCGGCCGACGGCCTGGTACTCGATGACATTTCCCTCGGGGCCAAAGAAGGCGCGGTCGTGCCATTCCTCCCAACCGACGGAACCGTCGGCGCGGACAACGCGGTGGCGCACGACGTGGGTCGGGCGATCGATGGTGAGGGAGCCGACGTGGGCCTTCATGGGCTCGCGTTCGGCCTCGGGGATGAGGTCGAAGAAGCTGCTGCCGAGGAGGTCGTCGGGCTTGCGGCCGTGGTAACGGCAGTAGGCGGGATTCACATAGGTGAGGATTCCGCCGGGGAGGTAGCGGCAGACAAGGTCGTTCTGGGCGTCGAAGATATACTGGTCCCAGCGAAAGTCCTGGGGGGAGGCGTCGGGGAAGCAGACAACTTGGAGAAAGCTGGATTGGGGGTGTTGGAATGCGGAGAAGGCAAAGTTGATATAGGGTGGTTGGGCGGCGCCCGCCTTGAGGCAGGTGGGCATGTCGGATTTGAAGGTCTCGGCGATCCATTCCTGGATGGCGGTTTGATTGTCGGAGTCGAGGCAATCGGCGAGGCGGCTGCCGACAGGGAAGGGGCAGGGGCGGTTGGCGAGTGGTGACACCACGCCATCGCGGTTGAGACGAAAATAGGTGACGATTTCTGTCGGGTCGTGGCGGCTCATGGGTCTGGCCAGTCATTCCGGCGCCCAGAAGCGATTCGCAAGGGAAGCCGTCAGGATGTGGGGGCGAAGCAGTTGGGGCGGCGGCGTTGGGAGATGGTGGCGCTCAGAGTGCCGAGGGCGTCCGCGGTGAGCTCGACGCGGGACCCAAGCTTGAGGAACTGGCCGCGCTCGAGGCAGGAGGCCCCGGCGGCGGCGCCCCCAAGGAGGAGGGTTCCGGGGGCGAGGGGGGCCGACTGGGAGGCGAAGCTGGCCATTTCCGCGAAGCCGAAGCGCGCGTCGGCCACATGGCCAACGGTCCATTCCTCGCCGTCGACGGAGACGGAGAACTGGATCGCGGCGGGATCCACGTCGCCGACAGTGGCGACCCAGGGCCCGAGGGTGATGGCGAAGGCCTTCGAGGGCCCGGGACCGAGGGGAAAGAGGGTGCGCTGCTGGCCGCGAGCCACCCAGGTAACGGCAAGGGTGAAGCCAAAGAGTGCGTCGGCCGCTTCCTCGGGGGAGGACTGGTAGACGGTTTCGCCGAGGACGGCGGCGACCTGGGCTTCGAAATCGAGTTCCGCCTCACCCTCCGGGAATTCGACTTCGTGTCCGGTCGCAAGGAGTGCCCCCGGGTTGGCGAACGTATAGACGGGACACTGGGACCATGCCTCGGGAAGGCGAGCCTCGGGATTGCCGGTGAGGCGGATCAGCTCGGCGTGGGCGTGGCCCTCGTGGGGGTTGAACTGTAGGAGGGCGGGGGGATCGAGGAGTGGCGGGCGAAGCTGGACATCGCCGAAGGAGTAGATGCAGTCTTCGAGTTCGCCTGCAGAGCCGGACTTCTCGAGTTCGAAGATGTCGCGGACGGCATCCTCGCTGGCGCGGAGAACCTCGAGCCAGGAGGAGCTGAGGCCGCGGAGGGAGTCGATGATGCCGGCGGTGTCTTCCGCAGTGGGGTTCGGCCCAATCTTGCGCGAATAGCCCATGCCCACATCGAGGATACGGTTGCCGTCGAGAAGGATGCCCGCACGGTCTGAGTTCGCACGTCGCTGATAGGTCAGAAGCTTCATGGTTCTGGGGAGACTCTTGGATTCATTTCGGGAGTGGGGAGAGGGAACCGGGAGAGACGCAAGGATTTCATCACGGGAGGACCCCGCCGGTCAGATCGCCGGGGTTGATCGGCATGGCGGTTTCCCAGCTGCGGACGGCGGCTTCACAGACGCGGGTGTTCAGGACGCCGTCCTCGGCTGGTTGACGGTCGTGGCCGCGGTCGAGCACGCAGGCAGCGAAGTGCTCGACCTGAAGGATGAAGTGGTTGCGGGGCGCCACGTAGATCTTCTCCTCGCTTTCCGGCGTCTGGACAAGGATGGGGCAGCGGCGAAGCTCGGGGATGAAGGGCAGGGGGATTTCGAGGGTCCCGTGGGTTCCAATGACGTGAACGTCCTGGTGGCCGGCGCTGGACAGGCTGCCGTGGGCGACCGCGGTGACGTGCTTGGGGAAGCTCATGAGGACGGTGCTGGCGCGGTCGACCCCCTCCTCGGTGGCGAGGTCCGCCATGGCGGTGACCTTCCGGGGTTCGGCGCCAAGGAGATAGCGGCAAACATTGATGCCGTAGCAGGTGACATCGAAGAGGGCGCCGCGGCCGAGGGCAGCGGACCAGCGATGATCGAGGAGACTGGGGAGGTTGCCGGTGAAAGTGGCGGTGATCTGGCGGACTTCGCCGATGCGACCCTCCTCGAGGAGGCGGCGCGCCTGGGCCCACTGGGGGTGGTGGCGGTACATGTAGGCCTCGACGAGGAGGACGCCGGCCTGCTCGCAGGCCTCGCGCATCCGCATGGCGGATTCCACGGTGAAGGTGAGCGCCTTCTCGCAGAGGACGTGCTTGCCGGCACGGGCTGCCGCCACGGTCCATTCCTCGTGGAGTCCGTTCGGTAAAGAAATATAGACGGCGTCGATTTCCGGGTCCGCCAGGAGGGCCTCGTAGCTTTCGTAGGTGACGGTGACGCCCTGGTCGGCGGCGAGTGCCTCGCGGCGTTCCGCGTTGCGCGAGGCGACCGCACGGAGTTCGCTATTGAGGGCGTGGGAGATAGCCGGAGCCATGGCTCCGCGGGCGATGCGCCCAGCCCCGATGAGTCCCCAACGAACACAATTGCTCATGATGGTTCCGCCTCCCCGTTGAAGGTGACCTTACCCTGCTGTTGGTGAAAGCGACCGAGAAGGTGCCCCGGGTCGTGGCCAAGGAGCGCCCGGGTATTCTCCGCGAGCAGGTCCGGAAGCAGCCGCTGGCGGGCGGCGATGACGTCCAGCGGGAACAGATCGTAGCCCATGACCCAGTGGGGCTTGAGGTGGGCGGTGGAGGGGTAGATGTCCGCAAGGAACCAGACGGTTTCCTTCGGGAGGTCGAACCGGAGGACCTGATGGTGGGCGGTATGTCCTCCCGTGGGGAGAGCGGTCACGCCGGGGAGGACCTCGGTCTCGCCCTCAAGGGCGATCAGCCTGCCATTTTCCCGGTACCATTCAAAGTCGTCGAGGCGATAACTGGGACGGCTGCGGAGGTCGGGATTGAGGGCCGCCTCGATCTCACCCTTTTGAACGGCCACGTGAGCGTTCGGAAAGACCGGGACGACGTGCCCGTTGGCGTCCCACTTGGTCAGCCCCCCCGCATGGTCGATGTGGAGGTGGGAGAGGATGACGAGGGCGATGTCTGCGGGGGCGATCCCGGCGGGCGCCAGGATTTCCTCATAGGTAGGCACTTCGAGGGCGTAGAGGTCGCGCTCCTTCTCGTTCCACCGGGTGCCCATGCCGGGGTCCGTGAGGACCCATCGGCCATTCATGTGGGCGAGGAGGGTGTTGCAGGCGGTTCGGACGCGGTTGAGCCCGTCGGCCTCGACCAGGCGGGACCAGACGGTTTTTGGCACGTGACCGAACATGGCGCCCCCGTCGAAGGACAACCGGGCTTCCCTGAGAGCGAAAACAGGCTCCATGGGACCATTGGGTCAGACCGGCGGCTCCGTCGCAAGAGAGCTTTGATTGCGTGTTTTCTTTGCGCCGGTAAAGGGAGACGACTAGCCAAGGGAATATCATCGTGGATCGGAGCGCCTGCGCCGTGCTGAACACCCCTGTCGAGATCCCCGTCCACCGGCTCATTCTCGAGAAGGGGAAAGCGTTCGACCTGGACGTGCTGGCTGGCGAGAAGGGTCTCACCAAGGCGATCACCCAGCCCGAGCTGCACCGGCCGGGGCTGGCCTTCGCCGGCTTCCTGGACGTCTTCAGCTACGATCGGATTCAGGTCATCGGAAACACCGAGGTCGTGTACCTGGCGAGCCTGGCGCCGAAGGAGCGCCGCGCCCGGCTGGAGGCGGTCTTCAAGTTCCCCATCCCGTGCATCATCGTCACGACGGCAAACACGCCACCCAAGGAATTGGTCGACCTCGCGAACACACACAACATCCCGCTGCTGCGCACGTCGCACGAGACATCACGCTTTAACGCGATGATCAGCTTCTGGCTCGAGCGCGAGTTCGCTCCCAGCGAAATGATCCACGGCGTCCTGGTGGATGTGTTCGGGGAGGGGGTGCTGATCATCGGGGGGAGCGGCGTTGGCAAGAGCGAGTGCGGGCTCGAGCTGATCGAGCGTGGCCATCGCCTGGTCGCCGACGACGTGGTGATCCTTCGGCGCCTGGGCCGCAACATCCTCATGGGATCGTCCTCGAGCCAGATTCAGCACCACATGGAGGTGCGGGGTCTTGGGATCATCGACGTGGAGTTGCTCTTCGGCATCGGCGCCGTGCGGGAGGAGAAGCGGGTGTCCCTTTCGGTGGAGCTTTGCCGTTGGGAGGACGCGTGCGACATCGACCGGCTCGGTATAGACACGGTGGAGCGACGCTACCTCGACGTGGGGGTGCGACACTTCCAGATCCCGGTGGAATCGGGGCGGAACATTTCGATCCTGGTGGAGGTGGCGGCGCTCCAGCACCGCATCTTCGAGCGTGGGATCAACCCCGCCGAGCGGCTGAACGCACGACTGCTCAAGGAAATGGCAGAGAAGAACCCGAAGCTGGGTTGAGCGCCCTCCCCCGCCGCACGGCACGGTCGATGCCGTCCTTTAAGTCAGGGGGCGCTTAAGCCCGTTTCCGTCCGCAAAGGCAACGGCGAGCGACCCAACGCCGGAACGGCCGGCGATCCCGCCCGGACACCAAGAGCAGGCGATTACCTCCCGGGCAGTGACCGCGGAGCCAGGCCCCATCATGACGATTGCGGAGGAGCGCCCATGAACGTTGCCGTCTTCAGCGCCAAGCCCTACGATAAACGATTTCTCGAGAACCGTGCGGCGGAGTTCGGCCAGAAACTCCGGTTTCTGGAACCGCGGTTGAGCCGAGAGACCGCGCCCCTGGCGAGAGAATGCCGTGCCGTGTGCCTGTTTGTGAATGATATCGCGGACCGAGAGGTGCTCGAGATCCTGGCTCATGAATGTGGCGTCGAGTTTGTCGCGTTGCGCTGCGCGGGCTTTAACAATGTGGACCTGCAGGCGGCCGCCGATCTGGGAATCACCGTCGTGCGTGTGCCTGCCTACTCGCCCTACGCGGTAGCCGAGCACACACTCGCGCTGATTCTCACCCTCAACCGGCAGACCCACCGATCCTATCATCGCGTCCGCGAGGGGAACTTCGCCCTCGAGGGCCTGCTCGGGTTCGACATCCACGGAAAGACGGTCGGTGTTGTAGGCACGGGCCGCATCGGGAGGGAGTTCCTCCGTGTGATGGGCGGCTTTGAGTGCCGTCTGCTGGCCTTCGACCCGTACCCGAATGAGGAATGCCGGGAGCTGGGCGCGGAGTACGTCGACCTCCCGAGTTTGCTCGAGGAGTCCGACATCGTCAGCCTTCACTGCCCGCTGACTCCGGAGACGCATCACATCATCGACGATGCGGCCATTGGCCGCATGAAGCGCGGGGTGATGCTGATCAATACGAGCCGTGGCGCGCTCATGGATACGCCGGCGCTGATTCGCGGGCTCAAGTCCGGGCAGATCGGCTACCTGGGCCTGGACGTGTACGAGGAGGAGGCAGACCTGTTCTTCGAGGATCTCTCGAACACGATCATTCCCGACGACACGTTCGCCCGCTTGCTGACCTTCCCAAACGTCGTCATCACGGGTCACCAGGCGTTCTTTACCTCCAACGCCCTGCATGCGATCGCGGAGACAACGTTGAGCAATCTGGCAAAACTGGAAGCGGGAGAGTCGTGCCCGAACACGATCGGCGCAGGTGTAAGCCGGTCCGGCCGTTAAGGGTCTGCGGTCACTCGCTGGCGGATGCCCCCTCGTCCACAAGGCGCATATACGGTGGGAGGGGGAGTTCCGCGACGATGGAGCGATAGTCGAGAGCGAGGGCGACGCCGGAGATGGGAATGGCGATGACCGTGCCGTCGTCCTCGAGTTCGACGCCGGTGATCCCCAGCTCCTGGAGGCTTGCGGCGAACATCTCCGTATAGACGTCCGGTGTCTGAAGCAGAACACCGATGGGGACGGTCCAGCGGCCGTCCTGCTGGAGGGGGGCACCGGGCAGGAGATGGCCGGCTCCCGCCTTTTTCTCAACCGCGGAGAGGACCGCATCGCGAAGCGCTTCGGCGGATTCCCGGGTGTGCGCCGACACGGCAATCTTGCGCTTCATCCAATCGAAGTCGAAGTCGGGCTTTTGCTCACGAAACCGCGGCTGCTCGCAGGTTTTCCTGAGGGCGAGGAGGAGGTCGCGAGGTTCAACGCTGGCGACCAGGCGATAGCGATGGGTTTCACGGCGCGCCATCAGTCGCCCTTGGGGTCGTAGACGGAGAGAATGGGCAGGACGGGATTCTCGCGCCGCATGATGGCCTCGATCTCGTGGGCTTCCGCGGGCTCAAGGATGTCGAGGGAGACGGTTTCGACGGGCAGTTGCTCGCCGTGGGCGCCACGGCTGGCGATGTTCCAGGCACGGGGGTAGGGGCGCCTGGGGGTGTTGAGGTGCAACTCGTCGGGGCCGAGTTGGCGGATGAGCCGCGCCAGCTCGGGAGCTTCGTGCCGGTTCATCGCCATGAACATGGTTTGGATGGCGACCTTTCCGGGGAAGTCCTCGGCAAGGAGGGCGGCAATGCCCCGGGTGATGCGGTCGAGGGTGATGCCAGGGGCGGGGCGGTTGAAGCGCCGGAGCGTGTCGTCGGTGGCGGCGTCGAGCTTGCAGGCGACGACGTCGGCGCTGGCAAGGCGCGCGCGGGTGGCGGGATCCTCGAGGAGCGTGGCGTTGGTCAGGACGTGGACAGGCCGGCCGCCGCGCTCGCGGAGCAGCGCGATCACTTCGTCGAGGTTGAGGGCAAGGGTTGGCTCGCCGCTGCCGCTGATCGTGACGACGTCCACCCCGTCCCAGTCGACGTCGGCCAGGTCCGCGGCGACGCGCTCCGTGGGGACGTAGACCTCCTGGCGGGTGGTAACCTCCTGGATGCGGCCGAGTTGGCAGTAGACACAGTTGAACGAGCAAATCGAGGAGCGGAGGATGAGGTCCACTCCGAGCGAGCGGCCGAATCGCCAGGAACGCACGGGGCCGTAGATAGAGGAGGGGTGGGCGGTTTCAGCGGATGTCATGGGGCTCGGGCTCCGGCCGCCGGCAGTCGATCCAGCCCGACGGCGTGACAACATGATCCAGCACCCGGTCGTGAGATTCAATGGGGATGGTGAGTCCGGGGGCGACGGGGCATGGACCATCGACCAGTTGCCAATCGTAGCCAACGCCGATGCGCAGGACGCCGGAGGGCATGGTGGCGAGGAAGCGATCGTAGTGGCCGCCGCCCTGGCCGAGGCGGCGGCCGCGGCGGTCGAAGGCTAGCCCCGGAAGGAGAACCGCATCGATGGCGTCGGCGGCGGCGCGTTCGCACCGGGCGGGGTCCGGCTCCGCCATGCCCTTGTATCCGGGCGCGACAGCGAGGATGTCCGGCAGTCGGCGGATTTCCATCGAGACGGCGTCGTCCGCAACCCGCGGGAGGAAGACCTCGCGACCGTGGGAGATCCACACGCGGAGGAAGTAGCGGATGTCGATCTCGTTGCGGTGGGGATGGAAGGCGAGGAGGCCGACGTCGTCGGCGAGGAGCGGCGAGCCCCAGAGGGCGTGGAAGATGGCCAGCTTGCCCGCGACGAGGTCTTCCTCGGCGAGGGAGCGAAGGCGCTCGCGGTGGAGGCGGCGGAGGGCCTTCTTGGCCTCGGCGGCGGTGGTACCGTTCATATGGAAAGGGTCTGCTGCTCGAGGCGCTTGATCTCATCGCGGAGCTGGGCGGCACGCTCGAACTCGAGGGAGCGGGCCGCAGCGGTCATCTCCTTGCGGAGCTTTTCGACCTGCTTGTCGATGTCGGCGCGGCTGCGGTAGGCCACGCCGTCCTCCGCCACGGCAGCGAGCGCCTCGCCCTCCTCGCTCTCGTAGCTGGTCTCGAGGATCGTGGCGATGCGCTTGCGGATGCCCTGGGGGGTGATGCCGTGCTCCTCGTTATGGGCGACCTGCTTCTGGCGGCGGCGCTCGGTCTCATCGATGCACGCCCGCATGGAGTCGGTGATCCTGTCGGCGTACATGATGACGGTGCCATCGATGTTGCGTGCGGCGCGGCCGACGGTCTGGATGAGGGAGCGGGTGGAGCGGAGGTAGCCCTCCTTGTCCGCATCGAGAATGGCGACGAGGCCGCATTCGGGGATGTCGAGCCCCTCGCGGAGCAGGTTGATCCCCACGAGCACGTCGATCTTCCCCTCGCGGAGTTCCTTGATGATCACCGTGCGTTCCATCACGTCGACGTCCGAGTGCATGTAGCGGACCTTGATGCCGAGGTCGGTCATGTAGTCGGTGAGTTCCTCGGCGAAGCGCTTGGTGAGGGTGGTGACGAGGGTGCGCTGGCCGGCGGCGACCCGCTGGCGGATTTCCTCGATCAGGTCCTGGACCTGCTGCTTGACCGGGCGGACGTCTATACGGGGGTCGACGAGGCCGGTGGGGCGGATGATCTGCTCGACGATGGCTCCGCCGGAACGCTCGAGCTCGTATTCCTCCGGCGTCGCGCTGACGAACACCACCTGGTGGATCTTGTTTTCGAACTCGGGAAACTGCATGGGTCGGTTGTCGAGGGCCGAGGGGAGCCGGAACCCGTACTCCACGAGGACCGACTTGCGGCTACGGTCGCCGGTATACATCGCGCGCACCTGGGGGATGGCGATGTGGCTCTCGTCGATCATGAGGAGGAAGTCCGGCGGGAAGTAGTCCATGAGCGTGTAGGGGGCCTGGCCCGGGAGTCGGCCCGAGAGGTGGCGCGAGTAGTTTTCGATGCCGGGGCAGGTGCCCATCTCGCGCATGAGCTCGATGTCGTACTCGGTGCGTTGCTTGAGGCGCTGGTACTCGATGAACTTGCCGGCGGCCTCGAGCTCGGCGAGGCGCTCGGCGAGTTCCGCCTGGATGCCGTCGAGGGCGCGCAGCAGCGTGTCGCGCCGGGTGGCGTAGACACTCGCGGGATAGATCGCCGCGCGGCGCACCTTGCGGACGCGCTCGCCGGTCAGCGGGTCGATCTCCGTCATGGCATCGACCTCGCCGTCAAAAAGTTCCACGCGGAGCGCCCGCCGTTCCTCGTACGCGGGAAAGATGTCGATGGTGTCGCCCCGCACGCGAAAGGTGCCGCGAAAGAAATCCGCGTCGTGGCGCTCATAGAGCAGCTCGACCAGACGCTTGATCAGCTCGTCGCGGGTCATCTCCGCCCCCACCTCCAGGTAGAGGACCAGGTTGAAGAAGTCATCCGGCGATCCGATGCCATAGATGCAGGACACGGAGGCGACCACGAGGACATCGTTGCGCTCGAGGAGCGAGCGGGTCGCGGAGAGTCGGAGCTTGTCCAGCTCGTCGTTGATCGAGGCGTCCTTCTCGATGTAGGTATCGCTCCCGGGGATGTAGGCCTCGGGCTGGTAATAGTCGTAGTAGGAGACGAAGTACTCGACGGCGTTTTCGGGAAAGAGTTCCTTGAACTCGCGATAGAGTTGGGCGGCGAGGACCTTGTTGGGGGCGAGGACCAGGGTGGGGCGATTCACCTCGGCGACGACGTGGGCCATGGTGAACGTCTTGCCGGAGCCGGTGACGCCGAGGAGGACCTGGGCGGGGAGGCCGTTGCGGAGGCCTTCGGCAAGGGCGGCGATGGCGGCGGGCTGGTCGCCGCTCGGGCGGTACTCGGAAACGACCTTGAAGGTGCCGGTACGTTGCATGGGTTTGGCGTAGGGACCTCGGCGGTGGGGCTTGACGGGCACCTCGCCTGGCGCCTCGGATGAGGGCTACCCTCAGCCGGAGCCTTTCTCAAGTGGCAACACCGCGCCGCCGCCGCACCGCCTTTCCCCTTTGGGGCTACCTCGTGCTGAATGTCGTCTTTTTGGCGGCGGTGGTGGCGACCTGGTTCGCCTCGGGTTGGTACGCGGAGCAAAACACCTTCCAGACGGTGGGGGTGGCGCCGGTGCTGGCGGTGTGCTGGCTGGCGTTCCTGGTGGCGAGCGTGTTCGACGCGGTGTTCGACCGAACAGCGCGTTCGTCGCTGAGCCCAACGGCTCCGGGCGAGGGGGAGGGTTCCACGGCCTCGCGCGAGAGTTTGCGCAAGATAGAGGGGTAGGGGGGACCCGCTTCCTTTCTTTTTCTTCACACACAAACTTCCGCTCTCCCTGATTTTCTTTTTTGCCCCCGAATTCTCTTGCCAGGCAGAGGGGGGGGCAAGGATCTCGCCAATTCAGGAGGGTACCATGGAAATTTCTACCAAAGCATTTCTGCTCCGTTTCATCCTCGTCGGCGGCCTTGGGTGGGGGGCCATTGTCCCTACCTTCGCCGACAACCAAGCCATCCTTGCCCAATCGACAGCGTGGACTGACGACGGGAACCAGGAAAACGGTTGGACAATCTTTGATGGTCTTATTGCCCAGATGGCGATCAACGACGATGCCGAAATGGGTGGGGACCGAGTTCTTCTGCTTCCGGAGAGCTTTGCCACAAACGAGCTGCCAGTCACCTTCAGCACGGATCTCATGCTGGTGGACTATCAACCGGCGGCGGGTCTTGAACCACGCAATGGGATATGGCTCGGCTTTGTTCTTGGGCTCGACGAGAATGACCCCGCACCGCGAAATGGCGCCGCGGTCATCCTCGAGCGTGCTGATAGCGAAGGCATCTTTGGTGGGCTCCGGATTCACGCAGGAGGTCAGGCATCGGAGTTTGCCCAGTTTGGCCTTCAACGCCACCATCCGGGTGACAATGAGAACACATACACCACCCTTGAAACGTTTCGGTGGATGCACCTCCGAGCGGAACTTAAGGAAACGGAATCGGGCGACTTGCGAATCGCTGCCAAGGTGAAGAGCCTTGTCCATAATGACATGGAGGCTGAAACCTCTTTAACGATCGAAAGATCGGCCTTGTCCGGGAACCGGATCGCCTTGGCAACCTCCGCGCAATACGGCCATCCCGGCATTGCAGGGGGCAACCCCCTCGCCTACTGGGATGGATTGGCCTTGAATGCTCCCGAAAATCCACACGAAAGGCGTTTTCCGTCCGAGGCTATGATGCAGGCGTATCTTGAGCCTGTCTTGGCGCGGATGGTTGAGTGGCCTGAGTTTACATGGGACCATTGGTCTGCCTTTGTTTTCATGAGGGAGGTAAATCGACGCCTGTATATGATAAAGCACGCCCTTCCGCTGTACCCAACGTCTACTACCGAGGTTGCTCATGACCTTGAACCTTACCTGACAATCGCGCCGCAGGCTGCTTACCGAGCACACACCGTTCTTGGTGGTGGAATCTATGTCAGAGAGGTTGTGGAAGCCGCGATCCTCGATGCTGGGCAAACTCCCAATGAGGAGACCGTTGAAAGTTGGATCGAAGAGTCTCAAGTGATTAGCGGAATGCTCCAGAAGCGACATTGGCAAGAGGGCCCGAGAGGACATGAATTTGTGAGGGATGTCCGGGAGTTCCTCCAACGCATTGGTCCGGACGACGAGCGGGAACTCCCAATTAAGGTCATGCTGGTTCATGCGCTCTATTTTCAGGACGAAAACGGCGAGGAATATTGGGAGCTTTCGGACGAACTGATGCAGCGGCTGCCCGAAGGAGATTGGCGGGATCGAGTGATGTATGACAGGATTCTCAGGTTGCACAAGGATGGACGACTTGACGAGGCGACGCTGGAATCCCGATCCTGGCTTTTTGAAGCCCCCGATACCCCCTACTCGTCGAGGCTTGTAGACGTGATACTATCCTGTATGTACAAGTCAAAAGATTACGCAACGGGTGAGGAGTTGGTCGCAGAATTTCTTGCAACTTACGGGGAATCCAGCGCTGAGGGTTATCATGCATTACACTACAGAGCGGTTTTTCTGGAGAGACAGGGTGGAGATTTGGAGATGGCCATGGATTTATTCATGCGAGTTGCCAAAGCGAGTCCGATGCTCGACATCGCCGAGTTGCAAGCAAATTCGATCCGGTGGGCCCGTCGCCTTCATGATCTACACGGAATCGGATCAAGAGAAGAAATTGTGCAAGTCTTGCACACCCTTCCGGCTTCGGCAGGGAAAATGGACCTGATTCAACAGGAAGAAACACGTGCTTATCACATCAGACTCAAAAATGAGAGATTAGGAGGGCAAAACCCATGACATCAACAAGCAGCTTTTTGTGCCGAATCGCAAAAACAGCCATCGCCTCATGCTCACTACTCCTACTATCCCCGGTGACTGCCAGTGCATCTGGTGGAGGAGAGCTATGTTGTGAACCGCCGGCACAGCGGTATGATCACTACTACCAAACATGGCAAACCCCAGGAGTTGATCTGCCTCTTGGCGGATTTATGGGAGTGACACTTCCATTCGACACCATATGCATTCGCTGGGTCGACAATTCATACGGTTATATGACACCGCCGCATCATGCTAACCTGATGGTTCAATCATTTCCTGGTACCGGTGGATACGACTCCGATCTATGCGCAACCCAGGAACACCTTGATTTGGGCGGTTCCGGCCAAATCATCGGTAGCAGCGTGAATTGGCAGTGGACGGGAATGCCCGGATCAGGCGGGGGAACGGGTCCCAACAAGAACATTTTTACCGCACAAATCCCCCCGCCAGACGAGATCGAGGTGTATAATTTGGAGGTCGAGGTCACTGATATAGGAGGACCGTGCGCGTTGATCGATACGGCTCCGCATCTCGGTAACGGGACCGATTCAATGGAGGTCGTTGTTTGGCGGCCATCACATGAATTCACATGGAAATACGTTGCAACCATCCCAGTCGATTATGTGAAGGTCCCGCCCCCGATGGGCGGCTACTACAATGGAGGTGAGAAAGTCAGATTTGAGCAAGTTATGCGGATCGAAACCGCGAAGACTCCTGCGCCGGGAGGAGCTTCCTTCAATGGAACAACCCTAGCTTCTAGCTATTGCCTCTCAAGCGGCCTTAACCACCCCTTCAATAGTGATGTCTGGCGGCAGACTGGGACGCTTACTTTTGGTCGAACTCTATACTGGGCGTACCTCTACAATCAGTTTTATACCTGTGCGAGCTGGGGTTTGAGCGGTACCCCGTCCACTCTATTGTGCGACGAAACCGCCGACGGCGACATTTGTATTTACTTCAGCCGCATTACTGCCGATGAAGTCAGAAGCGGGAAGCACGGATCCTCAGACGTCGACTTCACGAATCCATGTGCGCCCTTTTTTGCACCAGCAATCACCATTTATGAACTAGATCTAAAGTTCCGAGCGTCTATCAACTGCGAAGCCAGAGAGTTAGTTTACGAAACAGAAGTTTACGGAATGGTCGACAAATTTCCGAGGCAGGAGGTTTTTGTCGACGGTCTTAGGGTGGTTGAGTGGGATCCCTGTCTAGGTGGTGCTACTCCATTTGCCCTTTTCGGGACGTCAGCCGGCAGGCAGATATTGACCGGCACATGGATTCCATTCAGAAAGGTGAGCTTCTAGAATGTTAAGAAAAAGCAGACACAAAACAGCTCTCCTCCGATCCTTCCTTCTCTTCGTGGCTCTTTCGGTCCCACACCTGCTCCCCGGCTATCATGCTATTCCCCTCGACGAGAAGGACGTGGACCTGTGTGATTCCATCAGCCAAAACACGAAGGAACTTGAAGCCATCCGTGCTGCCTTAAAGACGGTCGAAGACTATTACGCTGACATACCCGGCTTCGCAGACAGGATTCGATTATGCCTCAATATTGGATATCAGCCACAGCACCTCGTTGAAATCATCATTGGGATTGCGGAGAAGGTACGGGGAAATGAGGGCGAACAGTCGGTCGTGTCTTTGCAAAATATTCAAAAGACACACCCATCCTACCCGCTGCTAATTGCCACCTTCGAAAGCATGATCATCAACCAATCCCATCTTTTAAGCCCATGGGAAGTCGCCAACATCTTACGAATGCTTACTCTCGGATTGGGCGAGAAAATCCATCCTGGAGTACTACCGGTACTGAGGGAGCAGGCTCTGCACGCCAGAGAGCCAATATGGATTGGCATATGGGAAAAGGGGCACTTTGGATACAATTGGAGTGATGAAGAGCATGAGCTTAAGATCGATTTGGCACCTGGTCAGGTTGGGGTGATCCTTCTGCTGACGCCGATGGAATCGCTCCCTACCTGGTCCGAGGGAATGAAGGCAGAGGATCTGACCGACGATTGGACGGTTCTTTTTGCGATTATCCATAGTATCGCTGAGCTAACGCCGGCTTGGAATGCCCCGGTAACGGACTACGATCCCGAGTTATTATCGGAGGAGCGTCTGGTGGTCCTGATGCGAATGGCAATGAGCATCCTTGCAGCCGACCCAGAATTGATCTGCGACCCAGGCCCGGGCAGGCGGGAGGAATGGACTGAAGGCCAGATGGGGTATTGGGTAATGGCGAATGCGGTATACTTCGGGCGGCTGTTGCGGTTGCTGCGACATACAGACCCCCAGGAGGCGGTGAATATAGAGGAGAGGTTGAGGCTGCTGATGAATGGAGCGGGCCTTTCCGAAGAGGCGCGGGTTGCCTATGAGGGGGCTCTGGAGGTGGCTGCAACGGACCCCGCCGGGGTGTAGGCGAGCCTGCGGGGGGCAGGGGGGAGATTCCGGTTGATGGCCCCGCGGGGGGCTTTCAGGTTGCCGTGTCGCGGGAGACGGACCTCCCGCGCTGATGGCATTGTTTTCCCCGAGGAGCTCCTCCACCGATGGATCGACCGACGCCAGCGGCCGCGCGCCGCATTCAGATCATGGACACGACGCTGCGCGATGGCGAGCAGACCTTTGGTGTCTCGATCGCGGGCCACGAGAAGCTGCTCGTGGCGCAGGAGCTCCTGGGCAAGGTGGGGGTCGATCGGGTGGAGGTGGCCAGTTGCCGGGTGAGCAAGGGGGAGCAGGAGTCGCTCGCGAGGATCATGGAGTGGGCGGGGCGCCACGGCCACGAGGACCAGGTGGAGGTGTTGTCGTTTGTGGACGGCGACGCGTCGGTGGAGTGGATGACGGCGGCGGGTTGCCGGCGGATGAACCTGCTGACGAAGGGATCACGGCATCACTGCGAGAGGCAGCTGCGCAAGTCGCTGGCGGGCCACCTGGAGGACATTGCGGGGACCCTTGCCCATGCGGTGGCAAAGGGGGTGACGGCGAACATTTACCTCGAGGCGTGGTCGAATGGCATGATCGAGGACGAGACGTATGTGTTCGAGATGCTGGACGCGATCACGGAAATGGCGTTCGAACGGATCCACCTGTGTGACACGTTGGGGGTGTTGAGCCCGCACGAGGTAAGGGATTTTGTGGGGCGGATTTGCAGCCGGTACCCGACGGCGTTGTTCGAGTATCACGGGCACAATGATTATGGCCTTGCGACGGCGAACACGCTGGCGGCGGTGGAGGTGGGGGCGCTGGGGGTGCACACGACGGTGAATGGGCTGGGGGAGCGGGCGGGGAACGCGTCGCT
>CAYQTO010000052.1:0-18206 GCA_964420455.1 uncultured Candidatus Sumerlaeota bacterium
CGGCGTGTCGTCCTTCGGATAGAAGAACAGCACCACGTTCTTGCCCTTGTAGTCGGAGAGCTTGTGGGTCTTGCCGTCCTGGTCGGGGAGGGAGAAGGCGGGGGCCTTCTTGCCGATCATTTCGGAGGGGATTTGTTCGGTTTTCTTGGCCATGGGTCGGTTTGCTCCTTGTGGATGGTGGGAAATCGGATAGCGATTAACGCGCCTCGGGCAGGATGTGGGGGTGCCTGCTGCACGGGGCCAGAAAATCACGATTCCCGCGAGTTCCATGTTCAACCGCTTTCCGCTCGATCGCCAGACAGCTCCCGTTTTCGAGAGGCGAATCAGTCGACTTCGCCCCGACACAGCCGCCCGATTCGGGTCCCTCACCCCACACCGGATGATCGTCCATCTGGACATCGCCTTTCAGGTCAGCCTTGGTTCCGTCCCGTGCGAGGACATCAGCACCCTGTTTCTGAGGACGCCGGTGATTCGCTGGATGATCATCAACGTCCTGCCGCTACCGAAGGGGGTGATGAAGGCTCCTGCCGCTATGACACCCGAGCCGGTGGCTGGATTCGAGGATAGTCGGCGCGCGCTGCTGGACCAGTTGAGGGTCTTCGTTGAGGCGGCGGAGGCTGAGCCTGACCGGCGCACGCTGGATCCGTGGCTCGGCATGATCACGCTGCGGGACTGGAGCAAGATCCACGCGGTACACCTCGATCATCATCTGGGACAGTTTGGGGTAGGCTGAACCGCCCGAGCGATTCCGTCCCTGTCAGGATGAACCAGCAGGAGCAGAGCGTGGGGGCCGACGGCGATGTGACTTGTGCAGCTTCCCCCCGAAATCGAAACAGACGTTTGGGAGGAAGTCGTCGATTGTCTTGAACCCGAGGAGGTCACGGTAAAGGACAATGGTTATGTCGTAGGCGTGCGGTGGAGATTTCGGGGGGATCTTGAGGGCGGGGTGGACTCTGGGGCGGGATTCAGAATCGCCCATGGAGCACCCCGGTGGCTGCGGGTGGCGAATGTCGAAGGCTCTCCGCGTCCTTGGCTACAGATCGCCCATCGCTGGCATGTCGATTTCCTTCATGCAGCTATCGCTGAAAAAGTTTGGGGAGCCGTTGATGACGGCCAGAAGGCCTCTTCTCGGGACGGAATGCCAACCCTGCGCCAAAAGTATCGAAGCGGCTCGCACCTTTTCGCACGGTCGAACGTACGTTTTCGTTCGTTGCGGTTCGGAATTGGCGGCAAGGTCCGAGATTTTTCGAAGGTTACCACAGTTTCTGAATGGCCTCTGCATTGCCAAGGCCTCGGACTCATGATGTCCGGCATGGATCCATGGGCATCACGAATCCAGAAAAGGAATGCCCTGACGTGAAGTATTGCTATGGTTTCAGTGTACTGTTCGTTTCCCAAGTCTCCCTCGCAGCGGCTCAGGATTACTCCGCGCTAGCCAACGCGGCAATGACTCCCGAAGAAAATTTTTCCCCCGTTCTTTTCGTGGATGGCGGGGGGAGGATCCAGAACAAAACAGGCGAGGTGGGGTGGGTGGGTTGCTCGACCGACGATCCATGGTATCACCCGTATGTCGACATTTTTCGAGGAGCGGATGGTGGCTGGGACATCTATCATACCGTAGACCCATCGATGGCGATGCCGGGCAAGGGGGAGATCGATGCGCACGTGGGCAGCCCGGATCCAAACATCCCGTTCCCTCTGGAAGACACTCCCGGTGATCTCTTCGTGCTTGGTGATCATCGCACGCCCTACTACGCGGGAAAGGTCAATGCTTCCGACCCCGAGGAGGATTTCGCATATATTCATCGCTTCCAGGTCGGGGAATCACTCATCAGGCTTCATGGGCTTCCGGAAGATTATGTCGTTGCTGAAGCCACGAATCAGGAAAACGGAATTCCAGGAACCGCAATTTTTCTTGTGGCCCACGGAACGGATGACATGATTGCTTTCGTCGAGGGTGTCGACCCAGATGACCTCGATCTGTCAGGCGCACACTTTGTCTATGCGACCACCCCTTTTCCGACACCCACCACGACCGGTCTCAGCCAACTTGTTAGCGGAGGGATCAACGTCTTTGGCCGCCTGGCGATGAGTCCCTCGGGAGAGATCTACCAGACGTTTCTGAGCAGCGGTGCCCCGCTCGCCGGCGAGGAGGGGTCAGGCTCGTTTATTCTTGTCAAATGGGATAGCGAGGGTAACCGCCGGTGGATCAGGCGTCACGGGGTACCCGTTGACGAGGAGAACTTCGGCGAGATGCCGTTCAATATTGTCGCTACCGATGGATTCGTCTACATCGTGGGGCATACCAAGGGCGCTCTCGGTGGTCCTCCTCCGGTCCAGGGCGAGAACAATTCCTCGATCGGTGTGGTAATGAAGTTTGATTCGGACGGCAACCTGCTTCAGGTTCGTCGCTTCATTCCAGACGGAGAGAACGGAAATGTGTGGTCGGTTGCGGTCGACGATAACGAGGAGTATCTCTACGTTTGCGGTGGAACCTCTGACAACGGCCTCAACCTTCCGCACTCCTCGCCATTCATAGCCAAGCTTCGTCAGGACGATCTTTCCGTTGTGGAACAAACCGTCATCGTCAGCGGAACTTCAGTGCATCCCAACGGTCCATACTACTCCCAGGTCTCCAATGAGGCCATCGCCCGCATGGCTTTTCACAGGGAGGCAGACGGCACGCCCTATATCTACGTTGGCGGGTATGCATCCCAAGGCAACTTTCTGGGCGGCGAACCCGGACTGACCGACTCGTGGATTATGAAGTTGGATACCGATCTTAACCCTGTCTGGCATGATAGTTTTGCCGGAAATCCAAGTAACCAGTATCCATGGGACATCGCCACCGATAACGAGAGCAACGTCTATATTCTCGGCCAAACCTTTGCCGCGATGGATGGGGAACCCAGCCACGGGTTCGGCGATGGCTACATTCGAAAGTACAACAGCAATGGGATACTCCAATGGGTCCGGCTGGTCGGCACTCATGAATCCGATGACCTCCATGCAATGCATGTGACGGGCGACGAAATCTTCCTGGTTGGCGCTACGCGGGGAAGTATGGATGGGACGGCCAACCGGGGGTGGACGGATTCATTTGTCCTCCGCTTGGACAAGATGGGAATCACGACGGGAAGCTATCAGTTCGGAACCGAACAGATCGACTACCCGAGAGACATTATTCTGGGCGACGACATGCTCTATGTTGGAGGCATCACGGAGGGGTCTCTGGTTCAGCCGTCCAGCGGGGGAGTGGATGTGTTTATCGCAACGATCCCATCGAGCCTGCTGGATGGAGGCAGCTCAACCGACAGGTGGCTCCTTTATTGAAGCGCCAAAAGGAGTTCGATCATGCAGCTGGGCCCAGCCCCTGCATGAGCCCAGTCCTGGAAGCCTGCGCCCCGACGGCCCTGGTTCGCGGCACTGTATTTCTGCACAAGGGCAGGGGCCTTCTTGCCGAGAAGGTCGAAATCGGTGGGGGCTGGTGCCTCTGGGATGGGCGGCTTTCTCCCGGTCCTCTGATGAATGTGTGCGCGTTCTCCTTTGGGCTGGGACCGCCACGGGTGGCCGGGCCTGTGTTCAGAGGCGCTCGGTTTCCTGGCTGATGGGCTGGGGCGGGCGCGTCTGTACGCTCAGGGCGGTCACCGTCAGGAGAATAACGGCCATGCCAACCAGCTGGGGCCCGCGGAGGTTTTCTCCAAGCCAGATGACCCCGAACATCGAGGCGGTGACCGGCTCGACCATGGCCACGATCGAGGCCACCGCCGGAGCCGTGTGGTTCAACCCGATGATGTAGAAGACGAAGGACAACCCCGCGCCAAAGAGTCCAAGGGCCACGAACAGGGGCCAGCTGGGGGTGCTTAGCACCGCGAGCATTTGCCCGCCGTCGCCCGCGAACGCGAGAACAGCGGCAAGCACAACGAAGGCGATCGAGAGAATGGCCTGGGGGGTGCCGTGGGCCACGGCGTACTTGAAGCCAAAGATGAAGACGGCGTAGGAAAGTCCCGCAAGAAGACCGGCGCCCACCCCCACCGGTGTCACCGCATTGGCTCCCGCATCGTATATCTCCGTCAGCAGTACGACGCCGGCCATGACCGCGCCCATGGCCAACCATTTCGCCATGGTTGGAGGTTCGAGCTTTAGCGCGAAGGAGACGAGATAGACGAACACCGGTGCGCAGTACATCAGCGTTGCGGCAACGGCGACGCTCCCGTGCGAGATGCTGACGAAATAGAATGCGAAGTTGCCCGCGACGCCCAGCCCGGCGATCGCGGACCAAAACCAAAGCCGGCCATTGGCCAGGCCGTTGCCCGTTGGATACAACGCCAGCCAGACCAACACACACAGCAGGCCGATCGCCCCCCGGTAGAACGAGACAACAAAGGCGTCCCAACCATCGCCCATGAGGATGCCACCCACCCCGCCCGACAAGCCCCAGAACAGCGCCGCCAGGGCGACGAATGCGGCACCGGTTCCTGCCGATTGGCCTTCTCTCATGAACGCTCCGTTTCTCCGCTTTCGGGCGGAGCCTCCAAAGGGACCACGCCCCGCCACCATGACGCGACACAAGAATGGCGCCGTGCGCCGGATCGGTGGGGATGCCGGGAGACGCGGTCAGCCGGACGGCTTCCGGGCGATGAGATACAGGTGAAGCTCCGGGTGCTGGTCGAACTCCAGATGCCGACAGACACACCCGCATTCGGCGAGCACCTCGAGCGTCCGTGGAATCCCGAGCGTGCTGTAACGAAGCTCCGGACCCATGGTCGCGTCCCGCTTCTCCTGGGGATGATCAAGTCCCCCGGTCGTAAAGATGCAGACTCCGCCCGGCGCCAGCCCACCGAGTAGTTTGCGGAGCACGGGCTCGTTCTCCTCCAGGGGTAAATGCCAGATGCTGTCCCAGGCGGTGATCAAGTGGTAAGCGGTTGGCAGCTCCCACTGGCGAATGTCCGCCTGGTGGAAGGTGATCTGCGGGTGACGCTGGCGGGCCAATTCAATCATACGTCGGGAAAGATCGACGCCCTCCACCTGGTATCCGTGGTTGAGCAGCAGATCGATGAATCGCCCGGTGGAGCCGCACCCGACATCGAGGGCCCGGCCACCCTTTGGCGCGAAGGCGAGGGCCCTCTCGTGCTGGGCAATGCCATTCCTGCGATCGAAGGACGCGTCGGACCAATGGTCGGCGATCTGATCATAGGCCCGGCCAACGTCGATCGGGTCCATCAATGGGGTTCCTCGATGAGGACGAAGCAGCCGTGGGAGTAAGTGTACCTGTCGAGGTCGTTGGTGGCCTGGGCCTGCTCGAGCCAGAGGTTCCAGTAGGCGATCAGTTCCTCGTCGGTCATGTTGCGGAGGTCGAGGTCTTCCTCGCTGAGGAATTCGTCGCGCATTTCACTCATCGGCGTTTTTCTCGAGGGTTTCGGGGAGGAGACCGGTGGCGGACTGAACGACGATTTTGTGCGCCTCGCGGAGGGGCCGGCCACTGATCTCCCGCGCGAGATCGGCCCAGCGGGCCTGCCATGGCCGGGCGGCTTCGATCCGCCGTTGGAGGCGGCGTTCGTTGCGGCGGATCAAGTCCCGTCGTTCTTCATCGAGCGCACGGCCGAGTGCTTCCTCGCCATCGGTGACATGCTGGAGCACGGGCCTCCGGGCGCTCAGCTCGGCAACGAGGCGGGGGTGTTTCTCGACAAGTGCCCGGATGTCGCGGGGGCTTCGGGAATAAAGCAGCGCCTCCCTCGGGTCGGTCATTAGGCGGCTCAGCTCGCCGATGACAACATAGTCCTTTTCCCGGTTGGTCTTTTTCATTTCCGCGAGCGGAGCGGCATCGAGGAACGGGGGGCGGCGACCTTCCTGGTCCTTCCAGATCTCTTCCAACTGGCCGGGGCCTATCCGTGGTGGCCGGGTGAAGAAGTCACAACGCACTCGAAACTGGTCACGAAATTCAAAATGAGCGCTCCAGCCTCCGGCCATCCACCGAATGTCCAATGGCGCGCCAAAACGATAGGAGGCCCCTTTGGTTTCAAGAACCTTCAGCACGTGCTCAAGCGCTTCGGGCTCCTCGCGGAGGATCCAATCGCCGTCCTTGCTCATGATCGCCAGCTTGTGCAGGACGACCGCCTGACCGCTGCAGATGATGGCCCGCAATCGGCCTTCATTGAACTCATCGGTCAGGGTGAGGTAGGGGTTGTTCATCGAAGGTCGGCGCTCCGCCTGTTCACTCGCAGGCGAGGGGCGCGTAGTCCGGCGTCCGGACGCGGTCCCACTGAAAGAGAGGGCCCGGGTCCGTCTTGCGGTCGGGAGCAATTTCATCGTGGCCCACCACGTACTTGATGCCGTGCTCGTCACAGAGGCGGGCGATGAGCCGGTTGAGCGAGGTGTACTGCTCCTCCGTATAGGCATCGGACTGGGTCTTGACGGTCGGATCATCGTTCGGGTGCGAGGACATGAGCTCGATACCGACGGAGAAGTCGTTCACCCCCTCGCGACCGTCGTTGGGCATGGTGCTCCGGCCGGCGTGCCACGCGCGATCGTTGTCCGCCACCAGCCGCACAATCGTTCCGTCGCGGGCGATGATGTAGTGGGCCGAGACGTTGTAGGCCTCGAAGATCGTCTTCACCAGTCGCCAGTCGTACTTGTGTTCGTTGATGGTATCCGGCGTGAGCTCGAGCGACTCCGCGTAGGCGCGGCCCTCTTCGCTCAGGAGTTCCTGAAAGGAGGGATCGAACCAATAGATGGCGCTCGCGTAATGAACGACGACCGTGTCGATCTCCCGCGCTGTCTCGCGCGCTGTATAGCAGTCCCCGTCGATCGGGCTTTCGACAATCACGAGCCCCATCGGCTCCTCCTCTCCGGCCGTGCCGTAGGATTGGATGGCGAAGATCATCGCGAAGGCGAGGATGAGGGAGATGCGTCTCATGGAGGGACTCCGGAAGAGGGATGATTGCACTAGGGCATCATGCAGTGGGGTGAAGGCGTCAAGCCGGGGCG
Organism: uncultured Candidatus Sumerlaeota bacterium; assembly: GCA_964420455.1. GTDB lineage: Bacteria > Sumerlaeota > Sumerlaeia > SLMS01 > SLMS01 > CAYQTO01. The sequence goes on from CAYQTO010000052.1 coordinate 6,988, forward strand.
GCTAGCGCAGCCAAGCCCGGTAGCCCCCATGGCGCCGCGCCATGTCGCGATAGAGCCACACCATGCGGTCGAGGAACCACATCTTGAACGCGTAGACGAAGACGAGCCCCACCAGCGTTGGCCAGAATTCGAGCTTCCACAACCCCCAAATGAGGAAGGGCGCGCCGAGAGCCGCCAGACCGCTGAGCATCGTGGCGGCAAAAGCGTGGTGATTCGGGATGGGGATCCGATGACGGTTGAGCCAGACCCGTTCGCCCATCACCGCCATGGAGGACCAGCGACGGGTCGTCCGAGGCGGAGGGAAGGCCCGCGGATTCACGAACACCCAGACCACGAGCACCGCGACAAGGACCCACGCCCACGGGCCGATCCATACCCTGCTCCAGACGGCGAGCACGATCACCGGCAAGGTCCACACACGCGTCCAGGCACTCCACGGATTCGCGTGCCGTTCCCACGTGCGGTCATCCATCGCCATCGACTTCGCCATCAGTTGATCGAGCATCATGACCCCTCCGCGGTGGGCCTGCCTCAACGCGGCCCGTTGGCGCCAGCCGCTGTCAATGCTGCTCGATCAGCGCGCCCCTTCCCGCACCCGCCGGCAAAGATCGCGGGCGGCCTCGGGCCACGAAGGGAACTCGAAGCTGAACCCCGCCTCCGCCAGCCGCCCCGGCACCACGCGACGGCTCTTCAGCACCAGCTCCGTTTCCGTCCGCAGGAAAACCGCACCGATCTCCATCATCCACGCCGTCGCCGGAAGGCCGATGGGAATCCCCCACGCCTTTCGGATCTCCCTCATGAAGTCCCGATTCGGCAGCGGGTTCGGCGAGCAGATGTTGATCACCCCCTCGAGATCCTCGCGCTCCAGAAGGAACTCGAGCGCGCGGACGAAGTCACGGTCGTGAATCCAGGAAACGTATTGGCTACCGCTGCCGTTGGAGCCGCCCAGTCCCTTGCGCAAGAGGCCAAGGATCACATCGAACACGCCGCCGCGGTCGGGACTCATGGTCATGGCCGAGCGGAGCGCGATCTTGCGGACGCCGGGGTGCTCCCGATCGAAGAAGGCCGCTTCCCAGGACTTGGCCACGTCGATGCTGAAGTTCCATTTCTCGGGCGCGCCGGGCTCGTTCCCGCCGAGTTCCCCCGTCGCCTCGTCCATCGCGCGGTCCATGGCGTGGCGATAGATCGTCGCCGTGCTCGCATTCATCCACACGCGCGGCGGGGTTCCGGCCGCCGCAACCGCCTCGGACAGGGCCCCGGTCGACTTCACCCGCGAGTCCATGATCCGCGCCCGGTTCCGTGCGTTATAGCGGCAATTCACCGTAAATCCCGCCAGGTTGATGAGCACATCGGCGTCTTCGAGTTCCGTCGCCCAATCGCCGACGGACTCGCCGTCCCACAGGACGGTCCGCCCCACCTTGCCCGCGCCCTCGCGCCGCGAGAGGAGCACAACCTCGTGGCCTTTCCCCGCGAAAGCCCGCGCGAGGATCTGGCCCACCTGGCCAGTACCTCCAGGAATCAGACACTTCATCGATCACCTCCGTGCAAGGCGCCCGCGCGCTGACTCCCAGCCGGGGAGCATTCGCCATACCGCCCCGACAAACAAGGTGCGGCGAACGGCTAAAGATTCGGAAAGTAAACATGGGCGTCCACGGGGAGTTCGCCGCGGAGCAGAAAAGCGCGGGGAAGGGTGCCGACGCGCCGGAACCCGAGCGATTCCCACAGGCGGACCGAAGCCGTGTTGGTGGCCACGACGAGGTTGAACTGAAGGGCGCGAAAGCCAAGGCCGCGGGCAGCCTCGAGCGAATGGAGCGCGAGCGCCCGCCCGATTCCCCGGCCACGCATTCCCTCGGCAACCACGTATCCCGCGTTGGCAACGTGGCTGCCGAGACCCTTCTGGTTCGGCTTCAGGTAATAGCTCCCCGTCAACTCGTCGTCCATCCACGATGTATAGACGGCCTTGCTGTTGTCGATCCAGTCGGTGCGTGCGGCCTCCTCGGTGATGTCCATTGGATGGGGGTAGGTCTCCCCGGCGCGGAAGACCTCGCGAAGGACCGGCCACAGGGCGACCCAGTCCGAGTCGAAGTAGAGTCGTATATCCATCTAGACGGGATCTCCACCATCGGGCTTTCGCAGGAGCATCTGAACGTTGGCATGGGAGAAGCCATCGATCCCTACGGTTCGCAACAGCCGGAGGAAGGCAATGAAGGGTCGTCGGAGGGGCCGCAAGCGGGGATGGTCCATCCAGAGCCAGGAGGCGGCCAGGCGATGCCAGGCCACCGCATGGAGCGACGTCGTCGTCTCGGCGAGCTTGCGGAACCGCTCCAGGGTGAAGCGCTGGATGTGCGGCCCCCTGGTGCTCCCCGCGACCGTCGTCGCCAGACGGAACAGCCGATCCTCCAGCGAGCGATGGTCCGGCACGGCGATATACAGATAGCCGCCGGGGCGCAGCACCCTTTCCGCCTCCCGCAGGAAAGCCCCGGGATCCGCCACATGCTCGAGGATGTAGCCCATCGCGACGGCGTCCGCGCTGGCATCTTCGAGGGGAATCGCCTCGAGGCGCCCTTCCACGAACCGGTCGCGCCCGTCGACCATCCCGTCAGTTGAGGCAGGGGGAAACATGTCGAAGGCAAGGAACGACGGGGCAAACTGGTCGTAGCCGAACGGCCCCGGCCCGCATCCCACGTCCACGACCAGCTGCCCTTCGCGAAGATTCGCGTAGAGTTGTTCCTTGAGATTGGGATGGGAGACCTCGCCGGAGGGCGGAAAGGGGAGGGAGCGATCGAGGGGCGGCCGCCAGGCGGGGTCTTGCGGATCACGGCGGGGATCGCGCTGGGGCATGCCCGTCAGGCTTTGGCGAGGAGTACCCGGGCCGCGTCGCCGGGGTCGGGTTGGCGCATCAGCGACTCGCCCACGAGGATGCCCCGGGCCCCCGCCTCCCTCAGCAGGGCCACATCGTCGGGAGTGTGAATCCCCGATTCGGCGATGAGAAAGCTCCCGGCTTCCAGAATCGCCGGGGCCAGCTCGGCAGTCGTTTCCAGCCGGACACTGAAGTCCCGCAGGTTCCGGTTGTTGATTCCCACCAGCGGCGGGGGAGGACCGGCCGCCAGCACGGCGTCCCACTCGGCCCGGTTATGGACCTCCACGAGCACGTCCATTCCGAGCGCGGTCGCCTCCCGGTGCAGGTCATGAAGGCGATCGGGATCGAGGCAGGCGGCGATCAGGAGGACCGCGTCGGCACCGGCCGCCCGGCTCTCCGCAACTTGAAGGGGATCGATGAGGAAGTCCTTCCGCAGCAGAGGAAGGGACAGGTCCTCGCGGATCGCTGTGAGGTAGCCAAGGGCGCCTTGGAAGTACGCCGTGTCGGTAAGCACCGAGAGGCACGACGCTCCCCCGCGATGGTACGCGTGGGCGATTTGCCTGGGATCGAAATCGTGGCGGATGATGCCCTTGCTGGGGGAGGCCTTCTTGACCTCCGCGATGAGAGCCACATGACGCGTGCGGTCGGCGTCCTTTTTGAGGCGCGCAAGGAAGCCCCTGGGGGGCAGCGCCCGGCGCGCCTGCAGCATGATCGAGGCGGGGTCCGTCCTCTCCCGCAGCGCTTCCACTTCCGCGCGCTTCGTCGCGAGAATCTTTTCCAGAATGTCCGGGAGGCCGCTCATCCGCCGTTGCTCAACTCCACCACGCGGTCGAGAGTCTTGGCCGCTGCTCCGCTCTGCTGAATCTCCTGGGCGCGGAGGAATCCCTCCTCAACGGAGTTGGCCCGTCCCACCAGCCACATGACCGCGGCCACATTCGCGTTGATCTCGTCAGACGCCGGGCCACCTTCCCCCTCAAGGATGCGGCGAATTCTCGCGGCGCTATCCGCCGGCGAGGTGATCACCAGGTCCGCCCGTTCGCGGACCGAAACGCCGAAGTCCCCCGGCTCAATGACCACGTCCTCGATTCGACCGTTCTCGTGGACACGGAGCCCCTCGGTCACCTGGTCAAGGCTGACCTCGTCCATGCCATTGCGGCCGTGGACCACGAGGGCGCCCTTTCGCCCAAGCAAGGCGAGGGTCTCGGCAATCGGCTGCATCAGGGCCCGCCGCCCGACGCCCACCAGTTGATGAGTCGGCCCCGCGGGGTTCGACAAAGGTCCCGCCAGGTTAAAGATCGACCGAATGCCGAGTTCCCGGCGCACCGGGCCCGCGTGCCTCATGGCTGGATGGTAGAGCGGGGCAAAGACAAAGCAGAAGCCGGTTTCCGCCAGCATGCGGGCGCTGGTCTGCGGCGGGCAGTCGATCTTGACGCCGAGCGCCTCGAGCGTGTCGGCACTCCCGGCGACGGAGGTCACCGAGCGGTTACCGTGCTTGGCGGTGGGGATTCCTGCCGTGGCGCAAACCAGCGCTGTCGCGGTTGACGTGTTCAGCGTACTGCGGCCGACGCCACCGGGCCCGCACGTGTCCACGAGCAATTCCAGCCCTTCCGGTCGGGGGAAGGCGGTTGCCTTGCCCAGCATCACTTCCACCGTTGCCTTCAGGTGTTCGGGCCGCTCGCCGCGCATCCGAAGACCCATGAGCAAGGCGGCGATCTGAGCCGGCGGCACCTCGCCTTCCATGATCGCGGCAATCGCTTCGCCGAGCGCCGCCGGGTCCGGCCATGGCTCTCCCGGGCCGCCGGGGCCCTCGATCATTGCATCCAGGAGTTCTGCGATCATGCCGGTCACCATTGGGAGAGAAACTGGTGTTGGTGTCCACCAACAGGGCGCGGGAAGCCTGCGGGGCACCACCTCACAGGGCGAGCGAAAACGAACCTAGGCGGGGGGCTGCTTCCAGATGGGGACGCGGCGCTTCAACTCATCGATGAGAAACCGTGCGGCCTCGAACGCCTCGGCGCGATGAGACGCAGAGACCGCAACCAGCACGGACGGCTCGCCGACGGCGACGATGCCGACCCGGTGCTGCAAGCCGATCCGGCGAAGAGGCCACCGCGATCGCGCTTCTCCCACGAGGTCCTCAAGTTCCCGCTCCGCCATTCCGGCGTAGTGCTCGTACTCGAGGTGGGGAATGATGCGGTTCCCCTCCGTGGCGCGCACAATGCCGGAGAAGGTGACAAGGGCGCCAGCCTCCGGACCGGGCTGGATCGGCGCGGTGGGGGCGTTCTCCATCCGGGCAATGAGTTGCTCCAGTCGGAGCGGCTCGCGGGTGAGCTCAACGATGTCGTCGGTGGGCATGAACGCAATGAAGGGCCAGGACCGGCCAGATGGCAAGCAGGAGGAGGTAACGGGAAAGGCGCGAACGGGGCATCGGCGGGTAACTCCGGCAAGTGGTGTCAGCGATGCGATTCGCCCTTCACCCCGTCAAAAGAAAACGTCTGTGGGCGGGAAGCTTGCTTGGGTTTCATAAGCGAGACCTCCTGACGGGTATATGTCGCCTTTATGTATCACCTTCCCCTGTTCCCGCTGCCCAACGTGGTCCTTTTTCCGAGGACCCACCTTCCCCTCCATGTCTTCGAGCCCCGTTATCGGGCCATGATGGACCATGCAATGGAGGGGGACCGCCGCCTGGGGATCTGCCACCTGCGTGAGGGCTATGAATCGGAGTACTTTGGCTCGCCGGCGGTCTTCCGGATTATGACCGCGGCCCGGATTCTCTATGCGGACAAACTCGACGATGGCCGGTGGAACATCCTTGTGGAGGGCATCGAGCGGGTGGAGCTCAAAGAGGAACTCGCTCCCGATCCTTTCCGTGTGGGCCGGGTCGAGCCCATCGCGGAGGAGATTCCCGCCAACGAGCGGGAAACCACCAACGAATGGATGCGGCGCGTTGCCGAGGCCGCCGAGACCATCGCCGACCACCTGACTAACGGAAAGCGGGTGCTCTCCAACCTGGTGAACACGCACCAGCATCCCGCCGTGGTCGGCGACATCGTGGCGTCGGCGCTTGTGATGGAGTCTTACGCCCGCCAGTCGATCCTCGAGGAGCCGAATATCCTTCGGCGTCTGCGTCTGATCAACATCCAGCTCCAGTTGCTGGCCCACGAGCTCCGCGAAACGGGGATCGAGATCAACTTGCCCTCGCTCGACTAGACGCATCTGGTTGCGAACCTTCTCGGGCGCATCCCGCCCGCCGTCCATCTTTCCTTTCAACGGGGACTCATGAATGTCGTCGGTGACCGGCGAAATCCAACCCGGCTTTCTCAACATGCCGAGACTTCCCGTCGCTGGCCTTCGGCGGCGCCTGCCTGCCGTGCTGATCGACTGGATTGTGCTTTTGTCGGCTCTTCACGTTGCGGCCCGGTTCGCCCCGGACCTCTTTCGCGCCCTCGGGCAATGGTCCCCCTACGTCACGTCCCTCTTCGTCTTCCTGTATTTCGTTTTGCTCAACGGCGGATACGGAGGCGGCCGGACGATCGGAAAGCTGTTCCTCGGTATCCGGACCACGGACTATGACGGCAATCCGATCACCCTGCGCCAATCAGTCATCCGAACGGTCACCATCATGCCCTTGTTCGTGTCCGTTCCCCTGACCGAGGCCTTCCTTCCCGTGGGTGCCGAGCCCATCTGGAATTACGTCGCCACCTGCATCACCTACTTTGCCTTCGTCGCCATTCTCGTCGCCTCGGCCATCAGCCTTCCCTTCAACCCCTTCAAGCAGGGGCTTCATGATTTCTTTGCGGAGACGCTGGTCCGCCCCGTCCGCAAGGAGGGCGACCCCGCGGACCTGAGTTTCGCCGACCTCGCAGAGCGGGTCGGATTCGACTGGATCAAGTTCCATCGCCAGCCCCAGTACTCCTCTGGAGTGACCTTCTTCCTTGTTTTTGGATTTCTGGCAGTCACGACCTACCCGGGCTACTCGGACGAGACACTCTCGGAGGCCCGCGAGGTGATCCGCGGCCTGAACGCCAACCCCGGGATGGAAAAGGCCTTCATTCCGTTTCTCCCGCAGCCCCCGGCGCGTCTGAGGGGTGAAGCCGCGGCAGAAGAACTGATCGAAATACCGGACTTCCCCGAGGGATTCCTGCTCGCCACAGATATCGACGAAACCACCCCAACACTCCCCCTTGTCATTACCATATCGCGCCCGGGATCCTGGTCCCGGGAATGGAAAGCCAACCGAATGGAGGATACTGCCGAAATCCTCGCGCAAACCTACTATCCCGAGGTTTTCCCAAGGGTGATTCGTTACATCCGTGAAAATGGCAACGCAAACGAAGTCGCCGTTGCGGACGCTTGGGCTGCCTCGCCCCTCCGGCTTGTCATTCTCTTCCGAGAGATGGCAAGTCTGACGCCCTATCCTTTCCCGGTCGAATCGTATCCCGGATTCTTTGCCTACGAATTCCCCCCACTGGAGGGATCCATCCACGCAGAATTGGCGGAATTCCACGAGGATATCCCCACCTCCGCCAACCAAAGCGAATAAATCTCAAAAAACCCTTGCAGTCCATCAGGTGGCAGGCGCATCTGCGGAAGAACGACGGTCGTACACGAAAGGAGAAGCTCATGGGAACCGCCCTTGAAATCACCGACAGCCTGAAGCAGATTGAAGAGGAGTATCGCAAGAGAATGCAGGAGGCCCTTGCCCCTGCACGCAATCGTCTGGACGAAATCCAACAGCAGCGCGATGCCCTCGATCGCGAGGAGGACGAAATCCGTCGTCTGCTCGAAATGCCCACCCGCGAACGCAAGCCCCGCCGCCGCTCCACCGGCAAGCGCATGACCGCCGCCCACAAGAAGGAAATCATGGGCCGCTTCATCGAGCAGGGCTGGGTCAAGGACCAAACGGTCCTCAGCAAGGAACTTCGAACCGCTCTTAGCGATGAAGGTATCGGCACCAACGACTTCCGCAAGCTCAATGACTACCTCCCCGCTGGTTGGGAAGCCCGCTCCAACGGTCTGCGGGGAACAGCCGCCAAGACGGTTTTTCACAAAGTCTGATTGACCGTCTCACCCTGCCCTTCGACGCCTCGGGGAAACACCTTCCCCGAGGCGTCTTCTTTTGCACTTACCCCCTCCTGATCCCACCGCCCGATTCCTCCATATTGGCGATCTCCATTATTGGCATCTGGGCTTTCGTGCCTTCCTCCATCCTGACAAACGTTTTCTTGGCGCCGCCAATCTCAGTCTTGGTGGGCGTGCCCGCCGATTTCAAACCTCCGCCGTCCCCACCCTGCTGAATCACGCCCGATCACTGAATCCAGATGCCTTATTCTTTTCCGGCGACTTCACCAGCGTCAGCGCTCCGGACGAATACCGCCAGGCACGGGACCATCTGGCCACCGCCTTTGACCGGTCCGCCGCCGTCCGCCTTGCCGTTCCCGGCAATCATGACTGTTACATCCCCTCCGAAATCCAGGGCCGCAGTTTCGTCAGGTATCTTGGCAAGGTGGCCACCGTGGTACCCTCCGCAGGTTGGTTTTCCGTGGGCCTCAGGACGAATCTTTTCGCGTTCAATGCGTGTACGCGCAACGGCCTTGGCAGCCATGGTCGCCTCCGCCCGGCCCATTGCCGCGAATTTGAGAAGGGATTCCCAGCAACATCTTCCAAGGCGCCCATTGTGATTTTGTGCCATTTCCCTCCAGAGGACCCGGCGGGAGTCCTTCCCCACGACCGGGGAATTCAACTTCGCGAGGCGGAGAAGTTCCTCACCCTCCTCGAATCCACTGGGCGACAAATCGTCTGGTGCCATGGCCACCATCACTACCGCTGGGTCTATCGTAGTCCGAAACATTCGAACGTCGTGTACCTGAATGCCGGGTCGCCCACCATTAAGCGGAAGTCTCCTCATGCGGATCTCGGGTTTCATGAGCTGTTGGAGCGTGGTGAGGGGCTTTCTCTCCGGACGCATCATTTCGTGGCTGAGGCCGGAAGTTGGGTTGTCGAGGACATCTCCTGGCCGGAGGAGGCGGGGGAGTACCGGAGTCTGGAAGCGATGAAATGAAAAAACCCGCCCCTTGTGTGAGGCGGGTTAGCGGTGAGGCAATCTCGGGGGATTATCAGAGAACGGGGACCGTGCGAGCGGCGTTCGGATCCTTGGATGTCTCGAGGCTTTTGCGCGCCTTTTGAACAAGGGCCGTAAAGGTCTCGGGGTCGTTGGTGGCGATCTCGCTGAGCATCTTGCGGTCGATTTCCACACCGCCCATTTTCAGGCCATTGATGAGGCGGCTGTAGGGCATGCCGTTCTGGCGGCAGGCGGCGTTGATTCGGGTAATCCAGAGAGCCCGGAAATTGCGCTTCTTCTGTTTGCGGTCGCGATACGCGTACTGGAGCGCGCGGCGGACGGTTTCCTTGGCGTTCTGGAACAGGCGGTGGCGACCGCTGTAGTAGCCGCGGGCGGCTTTGAGGACTTTCTTTCGGCGGCGGCGGGAAGCCACGTTATTGATGGCGCGCATGTGTCTTCACCTCGGGCGAGTTGGGAGGGGGTTCAGGGATTCAGACGGAGATGATGCGAGCGATGCGCTTCTGGTCGGTGGCATCGACAAGGGCGGGCTTGCGCAACCGCACCTTGCGCTTCTGGTCCTTCTTCGTCAGGATGTGCCGGTGGTTCATGTGGCGCCGCTTGATCTTGCCAGTGCCAGTCATCTTGAAGCGCTTGGCCGCTCCGCGGTGGCTTTTCATCTTGGGCATCGGTTGGGTTCGTCCTTTCTCGGGATGTCCGCTCCCTGGGGGGGCGGCGGGCGGTGAATTACTGCTCGTTTGCGGCCTCGGGCGAGGAGCGTTGGTTGTTGGCTGCGGCCGCTTTCTTCGGCGACCAGTCCTTGCGGCGTGCCATGATCATGTTCACCTGGCGACCCATCTTCGAGGGGGGCTGTTCGACTTCGCCAATGTCGGCGAGGCTTGCCCTCACGGCGGCGATGAGCTTTTCGCCCAGTTCCGGCTTGGTAATTTCCCGGCCACGGAAGACGATGGTGAACTTTACCTTGTCGCCCTTCTCGAGGAAGGTCCGCGCCCGCTTCAGCTTGAATTCGCGGTCGTGGGGATCGATGGAAACGCGCAGTTTCACCTCTTTCAGGTGGGTTACTGTCGCCTTCTTCTTCGACTCCTTCAGCTTCTTTTTCTTTTCGTAGAGCTGCTTTTTGTAGTCGAAGATCCTGCAAACCGGTGGCTTACTGTCAGGGGCCACCTCGACAAGGTCGAGATGGGCCTCTTCAGCGAGTCGCAAAGCTTCCTGGATCGGCACGATGCCCACTTGGGACCCGTCCGCGCCGACCAACCGTACTTCCTTCACACGGATCTCTTGGTTGGTCCGTGTCTCCGGTGGTTTGTTTGAAATGGCGCACCTCCGCGTGGATGTCACATCATCAAGTGCCCGCCGGGAGGGGGGCGACACTGCGGACGACGCATGGGAGGAATGTACCGGGGGGTCGAGCGAGCGGAGAGAGCTGTCGAAACCTGGTCACAATCCCCGTGGGGCGCCGGCAGGTGAGGGCAGAGCCCTGCTTGAGGGAGGGAAGCAACGGGCAATACGCTCGTGCCGGTCAACTGAAATCGCAGAATCCTCGCCCTCGATTCGGACATCCGCCCGCGGGGCCCCGTTACCTCGGGAGTAAATCTTGCTCCCCCATCCGGCAAGGACGAGACCCCTTTTTCGAACAACCCCCAAGCATGGGAGCCGCCACGTGAGCGACAAGCCGACGACGTTGGGTGAACTGAAGGCTGCCGGTTGGAAGGACCGCAGCGTGAAGGACGAGATGCGCGAGAATCTCCTGCGCAAGCTGCGCAACGGCGAGCCGTTGTTCCCGCGGATCATTGGCTACGACAAGACCGTTATCCCCCAGGTCGTGGCGGCGGTCCTTGCGCGGCATGATTTTCTTCTTCTTGGTCTTCGAGGCCAGGCCAAGACCCGCATCGTCCGCCAGCTGGCCGATCTGCTCGACGAGTATATCCCGGTCCTGGAAGGCTCGCCCATCAATGAATCCCCCTTTGCCGCCATCACCCGCCAGTCGCGCCAGATCCTTCTCGAACGAGGCGACAACGCCCCCATCGCCTGGCTCCACCGCTCCCAGCGATACCACGAGAAGCTGGCCACCCCCGACGTCTCCATCGCCGACCTCATCGGCGACATCGACCCCATCAAGGCGGTCTCCCGCAAGCTCGACTTCAGCGACGAGGAAGTGATTCACTTCGGAATCATCCCGCGATCCAACCGGGGCATCTTTGCCATCAATGAGCTTCCCGACCTCCAGTCGCGCATCCAGGTCGGACTCCTCAACATCATGGAGGAGAAGGACATCCAGAT
>CAYQTO010000052.1:18306-20818 GCA_964420455.1 uncultured Candidatus Sumerlaeota bacterium
CAACCCATCGTTTCCTGGTTCGAGAACGGCCACGTGCTCGACATCGACACGATGATGGACCACGGGTCCTTTGTGGCGACGCTCGACAAGGTCGACGGCCTTCGCCAGGTCGCTCGCGAGGTCGCCGAAGCAAAGACGCCGGAGGAAGAACTCGTGATGATGGAGTTCATTGTCGAAGGGCTCCACCAGAACTTCCTCCTCACCAAGCGCATCCGCGACGCGCGCATCCGCTATACCGACGCGGTGTCCTACATGATGAACGAGCTGACGGACTGATAGGACCAGCGGAGGGCGCCCATGGGGGTGTATTTCGACCACAACGCGACCACCCCCGTGCGGGAGGAAGCGCTTGAGGCGCTTGTAGCCGCGGCCCGGGTGACCGGGAATCCAAACTCTGTCCATCGGGCGGGCTCAGAAGCACGCCTGATCATCGAGAGGGCGCGTCGGCGGCTCGCGGGTGCACTGAATGCCGATCCTGCGACCCTTGTCTATACAAGCGGGGGCACCGAGGCGAACAACCTCGCGCTTCGGGGGGTGCACGCCGCCGCGAACCGCGCAGGGCGCCGCGGGGCGATCGCCGTTGGCGCCGCTGAACACAAGGCGATCCTGGAAGTCGCGGAGGACATTGCGCGAACCTCCGGCTGCGTCTGCGTCCGAATTCCCGTCGACCGGTGGGGGAGACTCGACCGCCCCGCACTTCGCTCCGTTCTGGAGCATCGCCCCCTCCTCGTGAGCGCCATCGCCCTGAACAACGAGACCGGAACCATCGAGAACGTTGCGGAGGTGGCGCGAACAGTCCACGAATCGCCCGGGGTCTTGCTCCACACGGACGCCTCCCAGGCGATCGGCCGGATGCCCGTCGATCTCGCAAGCTGGGATGTGGACCTCGCGACTTTTTCCGGGCACAAGTGCGGCGCACCGCCGGGAATCGGGGTACTGTATAGACGCGAGGGGGTTTCCCTCGATGCTGAAATCGTCGGCGGCGGACAGCAGGGGGGGCTGCGCTCGGGAACCGAGAGTGCCCCGCTGATTGCGGCATTCACCGAGGCTGCCTGCCTTGCGGTGGGGGAGTGGGAGGCCGAGACGAAGCGCCTTGGGAGGGTGCGCGAGCGCCTTTGGGAGGGTCTGCGCGAAACCACCACCAGTGCCGTCCTCCATACCCCGATGGAGGACAGCGCCGCAAACTGCCTGTGTTTCAGCCTTCCGGGACATGACAGCCAGCAGGTCGTCCGCCGTCTCGACGAGGCAGGAGTGGCCGTCTCCGCCGGGGCCGCCTGTTCCAGCAATGGCACCGTCTTCAGCCATGTCATTCTTGCCTGCACGTGTGCCGAGTCTCTGGCGGCGTCAAGCATCCGGGTCAGCATGGGCCGCACAACAACTGCCAGAGACGTGGAAGAGTTCCTTGCCGCCCTTCGCCAGGTGTTGTCCTCTGGAAGCCATGCTTCCATCGATTGACCTCTCCAGAGCTTCGCGCTGGCACCGCCTCCCCCAGTCTGCGGGTCTCCTTGGTGCCCTGCTTCTCTGCATGGCCATCTTGGGGTGTACCCCGGTGATTCTCGATCCGTCGGGCGGCAGCGAGGCGGTCCTGATTCGCACCATCGAGCATCCGGACCTCCTGGATGTGAACCCTGCCCGACAGCCTGGGCAGGAGCGCGTTGTCCTCCAGACGCACACCTGGACGCTCCTGTGGCGAATCCCGGTGAACCGGCCCGACTTCGGGATTTGGTTGCGCGAGGAACTGCCCCCAGGGTCCTCGGCCGCAAATATCCGGGCCACCGTCCACACTCCCTGGTACGGACATCTGGTCTTCTTTCCAACGTTGGGGCTGGTGAAGGTCGAACAGCTGCGCTACGAGGCCGAGCCCGTGTTTCTATCGGACCGGCCGTCGTCTGCCACTCCCTGACCGAGCCGAAGCGTCTCCACCGCCGCACGCACCCGGTCCACGTTCGTGTGGGTGTAGATCGACGTTGTGGCCAGGTTCGCATGCCCGAGGAGCTCCTGGATATCGCGGAGGGGAACGCCGTCAGCGTAGAGCAATGTTGCGAAGGTATGACGAAGCTTGTGGGGGCTGATGCGAGGGTCGAGGCCGAGGCGCTTCACCGCCTTTTCGACTGCATACTGCGCCATGCGCACGGTCATTGGCCCGCCTTGCCTGCCGGAAAAGAGCGCATCGGATCCCAAGGCGGCATTGGGGCGCTGCGCCACCCAGCTCCGCAACGTCTCCGCCAGCGTATCGCCCATGGGGACGAGTCGCTCCTTCATGCCTTTTCCGAGGATGCGAATGGTATGTCCTTCAAAATCAATATCGGATACCCGGAGCCCGACGGATTCCGAAACACGCAGTCCCCCAAGAACCAGCAACAGAAACAACACGTGGTTGCGGGCGGCCATGGGGTCGTCGGGATCGCGAGGGAGCGCGAGGAGCCGGGCGGCATCCACCGGGTCGAGGTGGATGGGGAGCTTGCGGCCCCGCTTGGGCCGGCGCAGCTTCGCCGATGGATCAGGGTCGATC
>CAYQTO010000053.1:0-20765 GCA_964420455.1 uncultured Candidatus Sumerlaeota bacterium
CTCGGTTGTTTTTTTCAAATGACCAGAAATGGGTTTGTTCAGTTTTTCAACTGCCGTTTCATCAAATCCAATCTGAAGCGCTGTATATCCGTCTTTTTCCTGTGTTTTCACCTGTGTTACCACACAGGGTCCCACCTGGACGACGGTAAGCTCCGGGTGCCGCGCCCGCAGCCCGTCCGCCACCGCCTGCCAACGCGCGAAAGGCCAGGCCTTGTTGGGGGTAAAGCTCTCCTTGGCGTGGGGCTCGATACAGACGAAGGGAAAGAAGCGTTCGGCCAGGACGCGGGCGGAGACCAGTTCCTTTACGGCGATGTCGACGCCATCGCCGGGCTGGAGGGGGGCTCCCTCGCGAAAGTAGCGGGCCGTGGAGGCGGGAATGGAAACGTCGGCCCGCCAGCCCCCTGGGATTTCCACGACCAGATGGTTGTCGAAGATGCGGACGACCTCGGCCATGCGGGGTTCGCCGACGATGGGGGGAGCGGTGTAGCCAAGGGTTTGGCGGGTCCGGGCAAAGCGTTCACGGCGTGCCTCGAGCCATTGCGCTTCCTCGCGGTCGAGGCCCTCGCGCAGGGTTTCTTCCGCGAGTGATTGGAGGACCGGATCGACGGTGGTGTGAACGATCCATCCGGCGGTGTGCAGGCGGTTTTCGCCGAGGTCCGGGGAGTCCGCAAGGATGCGGCGGACGGCGTCGACGAAGTACGGCCCGCGGGTGCGGGAGACGCGAGTGGGGCGGACGTCGAGTTCGGCCGTGATGGCGCGGTCGAATTCGCGGCCGGAGATGATGCCTTGGTCCCACATGCGGGCGAGGACGGCGTCGCGACGCTTGAGGGCGAGGTCGGGATTGTTGAGGGGGGAGTAGCGCTCGGGGAGCTGGGGGAGGCCGGCGAGGGTCGCGCCCTCGGCAACGGTCAGGTCGCGGGCGCTCTTGTCGAAATAGGTACGCGCGGCGGCCTCGACCCCGTAGGTCCCGCTGCCGAGGTAAATCTGATTCAGGTAAACCTCAAGGATCTGGTCCTTGGTGAAGTGTCGCTCCATCCGCAGGGCGACGAGCATTTCGTGGAGCTTGCGGGTGGCGGTTTTCTGTGTACCAATAGCGGGGAGGAGATTGCGGGCGGTTTGCTGGGTAATGGTGGAAGCGCCTTGGGAGAGGCGGCCCCGGGTGAGGTTGACGACCATGGCGCGGGCGATGCCGAGGGGATCGACACCGAAGTGCTGGCGATAGCGGGCATCCTCGATGGCGACGAAGGCCTCCGGGAGTTCGACGGGGAGGTCGCGGAGGGGAACGACGTAGCGCCGCTGCTCGTATAGGGCGGTGTAGGCATTGCCGTTGGCGTCGTGGAGGATGGTGGCCTCGGGAGGATCGTAGTCCTCGAACTCGCGGATGGGCGGGGCCTGCTCGAGGTAGGCGGCCAAGGCGCCGAGGGCGGCGCAGGCGGCGGCGAAGGGAAGGGCGATGAACAGGAGACCCATCCAGGCAAAGAAGCGGAGCAGACGAACCCGGAGCCTGCCGCCCCAGGAAAGTTCCGACGGGCGGAGATGCTCGCGGCGGCGGACACGAGGTGATTCCCACGACGCGTCGTGTTCCTCGCGGCCCACCCGTGATGGTTGAAATGGTGGCATGCGGCCGGTTTCGCCAGGCTCCTGCGGATTGAGAATCCACCCAGTCCTTTGGGGTCACTCGCAACAATGGCAAGAAAACATTTCCCCTGGCAGTGCTTGGGAATGGCCGTTGCGGCGGTTGGCGCGGTTGTTGGAGCCACACCGGCATGATTGCCCCCGCCCCCGCCGAGCCGCCGTTCACCCGCCGTTCGCTGGCTGGCTTCGCCGTCCTGTTGGCGGTGTGCCTGCCGCTGGCGCTCGTCCGCGCGTCCTGGGGTGTCAGCTTCTGGGTCGACGAGGTTTTTTCCTACATTCTTGCACGGCGTTCGGTGCAGTTTATCACCGGCGTGACGACATTCGACGCGCATCCCCCGCTGTATTACTTCATTCTGCATTACTGGCTGCTGGTGGGGGATGGTTTGGGGGTTCCTCCGTCGGCGCTTTGGGCAAGGCTTCCGAGCGTCGTGGGGCATGTTCTGTCGCTGGGGGTGCTGTGGTTCGGGGGGCGCTGGTTGCTGGGGGCCGGGGCGGGGACGCTGGCGGCGGCCACCTGGGGAATCTCCTCCCAGGCGCTGTATATCGCCAAGGAGATGCGCAACTACAGCCTGGCGGCGGCGGCGCTGCTGGTGGTGTTCGTGGCCTTGCTGGTGGCGTGGCGGCTGGCCCGGGCAAACCGCCTCGGAGGCCGGCGGGCCGCTGTCCTCTGGGGGGTCTATGCCGCCGGCGTTTCCCTTGCGCTGTGGCTTCACCTGTTATCGGCCTTTGTGCTTCTGTTCGTGGGCATCGCCTGGGTGGGGATGGTGGCGGCGGGGGGATGGCGGCACCGGGGATTCCTTTGGGGGGGATTCGCGGGCAATGCGCTCGCGGTGATTTCCTTTGTGCCGTGGCTGCTCGTGGTCAGGTACCAACTGGAGTACCTGGGGAACGCGCCGACGCCGTGGATGACCGATGCGAGCTTCACCCACCTGCTGCATGTCTATACGTTGTGGTACCCGTTTGGGCGGGTGGGATTCTGGGACGCGGCGGTGGTGTTCAGTCCGTGGTTCGCGTTTGGCTGGCTGTGTCTGGTGCCGGTGTTGGTTCCGCTGGCCGTGGCGGCGAAGGCAGGGCGGGAGGCGGGGAATGACCGCGTTTTCGAGGCCGGGCTCGTCGCAGCGCTGGCGGCGTTCCTCATGGTTGCGGCAACATGGGGGGCAACCAATGCGGGGCTGGCCCGGATCTTCCATGGTCCGCGTTATCCGGTGCTGGCGTTTCCGCTGTTTGTGTTTGGCATGGTGGCGTTGACGGATTGGGCCCGCCGGAGGCTGGGGGCCGGGCCCTGGCTGGGATGGCTGCTGATGGGGCCCTATCTGCTGGCCGGCGTGATGGGCTATCGCTTTGCCTTGCATTCGGAGAATGAATTCCCGCGCGAGCGGATCAGCAAAGTCGCCACGGCCGATTTCCCCCCCAGCGAAGGAGTCATCTACGTCTTTCCGCCGGTGCTGACGCCGCTGTATCGGCCGCTGCTGCCGGAGCATGGGCTGGTGCCCGGGGGGCATCTGCTCGAGGCGGATCCCTTTCCCGACCCGGTGCGGCTCATGACGATGGGCTACTGGACACAGCTTCCCGGTCCGGTGCACCGCTACCTGGCAATGTTGTCAACGGGCGAGGGACTCGGGCGCGAGATGCAGCGTGGGGCCTATCCGACCGACTATGGCTGGTTCGTGATCCACGAGTTCTCGGGCATCCATCAGGAGGCGGTGGAACGGCTCCGGATGCTGACGGCGCGGTCGCGGGGGGAATGGCCGGAGGAATTGCGGGAGCGCTTTGCAGGGGCGGTGGCGCTTGCCCTCCCGGAGACCCAACAGCGGACGGACGGTTTTCATCTGCTCGAGATCAATCTCGAGGGATATCCCTATATCTGGGGTGGGCGCGAGACGACGCGGCTGCGGTTCGATGAGGCCATCGAGGCAGGTCGCTACCGGCTGCGGGTGCAGTTGATGCGCCATCCGTATCCGGCGGAGGAGGTGGAGATGTCGTTCCGGTTCGCCGGGCAACGGGATGTCTATACGGAGACAGTTGGCGCGGGGCACCACCTGGTGGCGTTCGAGGTGGAAGTGGACAGGCGCCTGCCGTCGCCGGTGCTGGACGTGACGCATCCGGCATGGAGGCCCAACGCGTTCATCGAAGGTTCAAGGGACCCGCGAGAGTTGACGTTTCTGTTCTCGGCGGCGTGGCTGGAGCCGGTGGGGGAGCCGTAGGAGGAAAGCGCAGTTTTTCGAGGAGGAGGAATCACCGCAAGGGCGTTGGGGGGTTGCTATTGGCGGCGAAAGAGGACGCGCGGTGTGGGTGTGGGGGCGGGTGTGTCGTCGGGTCCGGGTGCGGTGATGCTCAGGCGGCGGCTGCGCTGGTCGACGAGGATGCGGGAGTACTCGTAGGTCTTCCCCTCGCGGGGGCTGTCGTGGGCGAGCTTCTCGCGGACGTGGGGGTGGTCGGCGAGGCGGACGGAGGCGGGCCTGCCTTCGGCGTCGGGGGGGACTTGAAAGGTGAGGCGGACGACCGGCCCGTCCATCCAACCGGGGAGGGAAACACCGGAGAGGGAGCGGCTCTCGTAGCCGGGAATGGCTTGGTAGGGATCGCTGACGGCGACGATGACCTCGTTGTCGGGCCCTTCGGCGCGGGCGCCCATGTAGGTGAGGGTGGGCGATGTGTAGTCGACGCGAAGGCTCCACATGTTGACGGGGCGGGGCGCGCCGGATAGGTCGATGACGAAGTCGGTCTGGCGGCCGCTGGGGATGGGGTCGGCCATGGGTTTGATCTCGATGCGGGCCGGCGGAGAGAGGTCGACGCGTTCGTAGGTGCTGGGGCCCGTGCCGATCTGCCCGCACGCGGGCGACGACATTGCAGCGAGCAGGAGGATGATGGCGGGAAGGAGGGGAAGAAGTGGGGGCAAGGGGGGCGTCGTCCTTGGCGTTTGCTGCTGGAGACCACGAGGAGGGTCGTGAAGTTTGCCACCCGGTGTCAAGGAGGCGGGGGGACGACGCTTGACACCCCCTCCGAGGGATTTCGACCGTGTGGCGCCTTGCGCGTGGCCGCGTGGCCGGCGCGCCCCAACCCAGACAACGGAAGAACGATTTCCCATGGCCTACGAGAAGATTACCCCGCCCGAAGGCGACAAGATTGCCGTGAAGGACGACGGCGTCCTCGTCGTCCCCGATCACCCCATCATTCCGCGGATCGTGGGCGACGGGATCGGGCCGGATATCTCGAAGGCGACAGAGCGGGTGATCGACGCGGCGGTCGACAAAGTCTTCAGCGGCAAGAAGCGGATCGTTTGGTTCGACGTATACGCGGGCGAGGCCTGCGTGGCGAAGTATGGCGAAAATGTGTGGCTGGCGGAGGACACGATCGAGGCGATCAAGGAGTTCAAGGTGGCCATCAAGGGGCCCCTCACGACGCCGGTCGGTGGTGGCATCCGGTCGATCAACGTGGCGCTGCGCCAGATTCTGGACCTGTTTGCCTGCGTGCGGCCGGTCCGCTGGTTCGATGGCGTGCCCGCACCGGTCCGCGAGCCCGGCAAGCTGGACGTGGTCATCTTTCGCGAGAACACGGAGGACATTTACAAGGGCATCGAGTTTCAGGAAGGCACTGATGACGCGAAGGAACTGATCGCCTTTCTGCGTGACCGGTATGGCAAGGAGGTGAACCCGGACAGTGGAATCGGGATCAAGCCGGTCTCGATCAGCGGGACCAAGCGCCTCGTGCGGATGGCGATCCAGTACGCGCTGGCAAAGGGCCGGCGGTCGGTCACGCTCGTCCACAAGGGCAACATCATGAAGTTCACCGAGGGAGCCTTTGCGGCCTGGGGCTACGAACTCGCGAAGGAAGAATTCCGCGACCAGATCGTGACGGAGGACGAGCTCTGGAACGTCCACGGCGGCACGATGCCGGAGGGCAAGCTGCTCGTGAACGACCGTATTGCGGACGCGATGTTCCAGCAGTTGCTGCTGCGGCCGGATGAGTACGACGTGATCGCGACGCTGAACTTAAATGGCGACTACCTGTCGGACGCGTGCGCGGCGCAGGTGGGCGGGCTCGGGCTGGCGCCGGGCGCCAACATCGGCAAGGGGCACGCCCTATTCGAGGCGACCCACGGCACCGCCCCCAAGTACGCCGGCAAGGATATGGTGAACCCGGGCTCGCTTCTGCTCAGTGCGGTGATGATGCTCGAGCACCTTGGCTGGGACGAGGCGGCACGGCTGGTGGTCGACGCGATGGAGAAGACCATCTCGGCAAAGACGGTGACCTACGACCTGGAGCGCCAGATGGAGGGCGCGACCAAGGTCAGCACGAGCCAGTTCGCCACCCACATCATCGAGAAGATCGCGTCGGCCTGAGCCGGGTTATTCCATGCGCAGGTCGTGAATGAGGAGGACGACCTCGTAGGGGTTTTCGCCGCCGAGGGAGAGGGTGACGCTGTCGAGGGTGTCGATCTCGAGGAGGCGCGCGCCGTTCTGGTTTCCCCAGTAGTTGTTGTACTGGGTGCGCGAGATGAGGTACTGGAGGGGAAAGCGGTAGAGGTGCCGGGTGCCGCGGCCCCACCGGCGGTGTGTGGTGAAGGACTCGCCATCGTCGCCGGCACGAAGGTCGTATTCGGACATGTCGAGCCAGGCGCGGTCGTAGCCGGCTTCGTGGAACTCGAGGGCGAAGTTGACCTCCCGGGGAATGGTGGCGTCGAGGACGACTTCGCGGAACCCGGAGAGGTCCGTGAAGGGCTTGCCGTTGCGCTCGCCCCGCCGTTCCGGCGGGCGGATGAAGCGGAGTCCGGTCCCCCCCTCGTAGCGTGTGATGGTATAGACGAGGCTGCCGTCGGGATGGTCGGCGGCGACGCCGCGGGTGTCCCCCCAGACGAAGACATCGGGGGGGGCGGCCTGCTCGCCGCGGAGGAGGGAGAGGGGCCGCTGGCTGAGGGCGGGGGGCGTATAGACAACATGGCGGGGCAGGGGGAGCTCGACCTCCGGTAGGGGACGCAGGTCCTCCGGCCCGAATTTCCGCACCAACCTGTTGGCATCGCCCATGGAGGACAGCAGCTCCGTATAGACCCCGCCATTGATGTCGACGATGCCGTAGTTCATGTTCTCGCCGTCGCGGCGGCGGCCCTCGGGGGGCTGGTCCGTATAGATGAACCAGTGGGAGCCGACGAAGGGGCGGAGGCGGTAGGCCTCGTCCATGAGGAGGCGGTAGTTGCGGGCGCGGTCGGCCTGGGTTTCGACCGGGCGGCCGGTGCCCCGGGTGTTGGGGTTGCCGCTGTTGTTCTCCATGGCGGCCCAGGAGAATTCGGTGATCATGACCGGCTTGCCGCTGACGGCGTGAAAGAGGGCGACGGTCTCCTCGGAAATGCCGGTGCCATCAGAGGGGTAGCGGTTGAAGGAGAGGGCGTCGCAGTGGCGGCCCTCGGCCTCGAGGACGGGGATGGGGGCGCTGCCGGCGTGGCGGGTGCCGAGGATGAGCTTGCCGGGGGCCATCTCGCGAACGACGGAGGCGGCGATCCCGAACCACTTTTCCGCGGCGAGGGCAGTGAAGCCACGGCGGATTTCCTGGGTCTCGCGATTGTAGCCGGAGGTGAGGTCGCGGCGGGTGAGTTCGGCCCAGCTGCTCAGGTTCGTGTCCCAGATGCGGTTCACGCCGTAAAGGCCGCCGGCGTGCTCGTCGAGATAGGCAATGGCGGCCTCGCGTTCGGGGCTTCCGGCGGGATAGCCGACGGCGTCCTCGAGCAGGCCGCGGTGCCCCCCGGTGCCCCACTCGCCGCCGCCGCCCCATTTGATCTCGTTGTCGAGGAAGAAGCCGATGACCCGCTCGGGGTCGGGAAAGCGCGCGAGAACTTCCGCGAAGCGCCGCTCCATTTCCTCGCGGATGTCTGGGCGAAATCCATTCAGCCCCCGGTTGTCGCGCCATTCGGAAACATAGATGACAGGGATTTCGTAGAGTTCCGACGCGTTGAGGGTTTCGTCGGACCAGGCGCCGGCGGTGTTGAAGCCGTGATCGCGAAGGAGGGCGACGGAGCGGCCGTCGTCGCGGACGCCGTTGACGCCGATGCTGAAGAAGCGGGTGCCGTCGGGGGCGACGAAGGCCCAGCGGCCGTGCTCGTCGGGTTCAAGCCTGTAGGGATACTCGGCGGCGCGATAGGCGGCGAGGGCGGCGTCGTCGGCCCTCGCCGCGGCAACCGCGAGCATGGCAACGATAACAAGAAAAAGGCGGCTCATGGGGAAGGCTCCTTGGGTGGGTCGTCCTATTGAGGAAGATCTTCGAGGCGGCGGAAGGCCTTGGGAAGGCAGGCGGCGAGGTCGCGGGTGGTGGCGCCGCGGGAGGAGTTGTGCTCCGTATACACGTCGGCGGAGATGCCGTGGACAAAGGCGCCGAGGCGAGCGGCATCGTAGGGGGGAAGGCCCTGGGCAAGGAGGCTGCCGAGGAGGCCCGTGAGGACGTCGCCGGCGCCGCCGCGACTCCAGGCGGTGTTGCCGGAGGGGATGTGGGTGACTTCGCCGCCGGGTTCGGCGACGAGGGTGCCGGCTCCCTTGAGGAGGACGACGCAATGGAAGGCGGCGGCGGCTTCGCGGACGGCGCGCCAGCGGTCGGCCTGGATGTCGGCGGCGGGGCGCGAGAGAAGGCGGCTGATCTCGCCCGGGTGCGGGGTCAGGATGTGGTTGGGGCTGACGAGGTTGCGGAGGTCGCGGTCGCGGGCGATGAGGTTGAGGGCGTCGGCGTCGAGCACGGCGGGGACACTGGCGGAGTCGAGGAGCTGGGCGAGGAACTCGCTCGTGGAGTGGAAGGTGCCGATGCCGGGGCCAATGGCGAGGGCGGTGGCCTTTTCCAGGGCGTTGTTGAGGAGGCTTTCCGGGAGGGGGACAAGGTGGGACTCCTCGGTGGGGGCATCACTGAGGAGAATCTCGGGATGGTGACCGGCGGCGATACGGGCGACGGGGCGGGGGGACACGAGGCGGACGAGGCCGCAGCCACCGCGGAGGGCGCCCTCCGCGGCGAGGACCGCCGCGCCGGGCATGGTGACGCTGCCGGCGGCGAGGAGGAGCAGGCCGAAGGTGCCCTTGTGGGCGTCGCGGGGTCGCGGGGGAAGGAGCGCCGCCGCCTCCGCCATCGTCATGGTGTGATCCTGCGAGCCGGCCGCCTCGAAGAGTTCCTGGGGAAAGTCGAGTTCTTCCACGCGGACGGTGCCTGTATAGACGGGTCCGTCGGCGCGGACCATCCCGATCTTGGGGCGGCCCATGGTGATGGTGCGAAAGGCGCGGACGGCGAGTTCCGCCGTGCCGTCGTCGGGATGAAGGCCGCTGGGAATGTCGGCAGAGAAGACCGGAAGCCGGGCGCTGTTGAGGGCTTCGATCAGGGCGTCGAAAGGCGGCCGGGGGCGGCCGGAGGTCCCCGTTCCAAGGAGGGCGTCGATCGCGATGTCGAACTCGCGAAGGAAGTCGGCAGGATCGGCGAGTTCGGCGAAGCCCCGGCGGTCGACGGACTCGGGGAGGCGATTCCACATGGCGTTGGGGTCGCCACTTGAGGGCGGCTCGGTATAGACGACCGTGACCGCCCATCCGGCATTGGCGAGGTAGCGGGCAGCGACGAAGCCATCGCCTCCGTTGTTGCCCTTGCCACACAGGACGACGGCGCGGCCGGTGGGGAAGTGCTCGGCCACGTCGAGGGCGATGGCGCACCCGGCCTTCTCCATGAGCGTCGCGCCGGTGATGCCCCATTCCTCGATGGTGCGGCGATCGACTTCGCGCATCTGGGCGGCCGTCAGCAGCTTCATGCCGAGGCTTCCTGACAGGGGGATGATGGGTAAATTGGAGGTGCCTGGGCCCGGTGGCGACAAGTAAATGTCGACATCGCGGGCCAAACCGGCAAGGGGCACATCGTGCAAGCGACCGGTCACATCCTTTGCTCGGAGGCGCTGGAGGCGGCCCAAGGCATGAAGCCGGGGGGCTTCCGGCTTGTGTATATCGATCCGCCGTTCGGCACCGACCAGGACTTCGCCGGGCGCAAGGGAGCGGGCGGTTTTTCCGACCGGTGGAAGGGGGGGATGGAGGAATACCTGGCGTTTCTCGGGCCCCGGCTCGAGGCCTTGTGGCGGCTGTTGGGCCCGGATGGGAACCTCCTGGTCCATGGCGACTGGCGGTCGATCCACCACGTTCGTGTGCTTGCCGATCGAATCCTTGGCGCGGAGGCGTTCCAGAACGAGTTGATCTGGTCGTACAATTCGGGGGGCGGATCGCGACGGCGCTACGGGCGCAAGCACGACACGATCCTTTGGTACGGTCAGGGAAAGGCACCTTACTTCGATGCGGAGGCGGCCCGGGTGCCGTACAGCGCGGTGATTGCCCGCAAGCGCGAGTCCCTGTTTCATCCCGCGGGGAAGGTGTCGGGGGACGTGCTCGCGATTCCCCGCCCGCCCAATCATTCGGAGGAGTGGACCGGCTGGCCGACGCAGAAGCCGCTGGCGCTGCTGCGGTTCCTCGTTCGTGTCCACAGCGCCCCGGGGGACCTGGTTGGGGATTTCTTCGCTGGTAGCGGCACGACCGCCGTGGCGGCGGCGATGGAGGGGCGGCGGTTCTTTGCTTCCGATGTGTCGCCCGATGCCGTTCGGATCATGAAGGAACGGTTGGGAAAAATTCCCGGCGGCCCCAAGCTTTTCGATGGCCTCGACGAAGGCCCGCGGACGACACATGCTTAGGGCATGGGAACCCCTCGCCAGCCTGTCTTGTCACTGAACGGGGGGCGCGTGCGCCGAGAGACCGATAAAGTCTGGGGACGATTGTTTTGCCTTTCCTGTCATCGTTGAAACGTCGCCTGCGATCGTATATGGTCGCCCTTTTTGTGCTGGCGTTCGGGGGAGTGGCCGCGGGCCAGCCTGCGCCCCTCGCGCAGGGTCTCGCGCCACTGGACAAGGTGGCCCTTGCCGAGATGCCGGCGGTGAACAACGGCGCCCTGGAGGCGAAGGCACTCGCGGCAGCAGAGGTCGGGGCACCGCTCAAGTTTGCCGAACCGCATCAGGTGGCCCTTTCGCTGTGGGACTCCGGGAGCTGGGACGTGGAGCCCTCGGCCGGGACAACGGTCTGGCGCCAGCGGGTGCGGTCGAAGGGAGCCGAGTCGCTCAACCTCGGGTTCTCGCTCTTTCGGCTGCCGGAAGGCGCCGAGATGTACCTTTACTCGCCGGACTACGAGTCGATTCGCGGTCCGTTTAACGCCGCGCAGAATCGGCCCGATGGCGAGTTCTGGTCGCCGATTATCGAATCGGACGAGGTTGTCATCGAGTTGCAGGTCCCTCTGGGACTGGAGGGGAAGGTGGATCTCGAGGTTGGGTCCGTGAACCACGGGTTCCGGCCTTTCGGAGCCGGTGCGGAGAAGTCCGGCTCGTGCAACGTGGATGTGGTATGCCCGGAGGGGGACGGCTGGCGGGACGAGATCCGCTCCGTCGGCGTCTATACGGTCTCGGGTGTTTTTGTGTGCACGGGGGTGCTGGTGAACAACACGGCGCGCGACGCCCGCCAGTTCTTCCTTACGGCGGATCACTGCAGTGTCGGCCCCAACCAGGCGGGATCTGTCGTCATCTATTTCAACTACGAGAATTCGACGTGCCGGACCCCCGGTTCCGCCGAAAGCGGTGGGCCGGGAAATGGCCGCCTCGATCAATTCGTTTCAGGCACCACCTTCCGCGCCGATTACGCCAGTTCCGACTTTACGCTTCTGGAGATCGACGACCCCATCCCCCGCGAGTACGAAGTCTATTTTGCCGGGTGGGACGCGACCGGCTCGACGCCGTCCGGCGCGATCGCCATCCATCACCCCAGCACCGATGAGAAGCGGATCAGCTTCGAGAACGATCCTCTTTCGGTGACCGGATACCTGTCGGATACGCCGGTGGCGAACGGAACGCATTGGCGGGTGGAGGACTGGGATGTGGGGACGACAGAGCCGGGGTCCTCGGGGTCGCCGATCTTCAGCCCCGAGGGTCGCATCGTGGGGCAATTGCACGGAGGATTCGCCGCGTGCGGCAATGACGACCCGGACTGGTACGGTCGGTTCTCTGTTTCGTGGGATGGGGGAGGTTCGGTCGATTCGCGGCTGAGTGACTGGCTCGACCCGATGAACACGGGCGAACTCTCAATCGGTGGTCTCGATGCCAGGGGGCTGTCGCTGGGAACGCCGATGATCGATGACACGGGTGGGATCGGTGACGGCGACGGTGTGCTCGAGCCCGGCGAGGGGCCGGTTGCGCTGACGCTTCCGCTCCTCAACGATAGGGAAAGTCAGGTGGTGATCCAGTCGGCAACGCTGGTGTCCGATTCCGCCACCGCGACGGTGACGACCGCCGCGGCCTCCTACCCGATCATCGCGCCGGACGCCCAGGCCCCCAACAGCACCCCGTTCGTGATCGAGCTCGCCCGAGATCACCAATGTGGTGCTCCCGTCTTGCTGACGCTGAATATTCAGACCGATGAGGAGGAGTTCTTCCTTCCGGTGTCGCTGCCGACGGGACCGGTCTGCGATGTGGTGGTGGCTGTCCGGCCAACAGGACAGGTGAACATCGACGACTCCGGCGGAAACGGGAATGGAAACGGGCGGCTGGACGCGGGCGAGACGACCGTGGCGATCACGGTGCCGCTTTGGAATGACGGGGCAGCCACGGGGCAAAGCTTCGAGGCGACGCTGGCATCGGAGACGGCCCTCGCCACCGTGCGAGAGGGCACCGCGAGCCAGACCTACCCGGCGCTTGGAACCGGTGAAGAGGACGTCGCGGCGGCCCCTTTCCTCCTCGAACTGCATCCGGACTTCCCCTGCGGCGAGCCGATCCAGCTTCGCCTCGACGTGCCGGAGCAACTCGGTGTCGGGGGCACCTTCTCCGTGGCGACGGGATCGCCGCGAACCCGCGTCTATACGCAGGTGCCAAATCGCGGGATTGGCCCGAGTCCGGAGGTCGAACTGTTTACTTTCGATATCTCCGAATCCGGATCGATCGTGGACCTCGATGTCGGAGTCACCCTCACGCACACATGGGTCGGCGACCTGTCCGTCGACCTCGATCCCCCGTTTCAAGACATCGACGGGGTGCGGCTTTTCTCCCGTCATGGTGGGGGGCTCGATAACCTGTCAGGCACGTTGTTCGACGACCAGGCGGCAACGGCAATAGCCGATGGGACACCTCCATACACCGGCAGCTTCCGTCCGGACACACCCCTTTCCGTCGTGAACGGTCGTGCGCTACCCGGCCTGTGGCGAATCGTGATCGAGGACCACGCGAGTCTCGATGGAGGGACTGTCGACAAGCTGGAGCTGGTTTTTGATCTTCTCGAGCCTCTCTGCGACCCACCGCGGACTGTCGGTAGTCTTCTCACTTACGTCGAGACGGGTATCATTCTTCAAAATGGAGGAACCTTCGATCTCGGCCTCGCCCCTCCAGGTGCACCCCCACTTACGGGTACCCTCCGTCTCTCGAACACGGGCCAGGGCCAACTGCTGCTCCTCGCCCAGGAATTCCCCGTCGAGAGCCTTGCCCCGGGATCCATCCAGGCCAATCGCCTCTTCGTCGACAGTCTGGGTCCCGCAGAGAGCGACACGATCACCTTTTCCCTGATGGAGTCGAACATCGGCGTCTATACAGAGACGCTCACGATCAGCACCAACATCCCCTCGTCCCCACCCATCACCCTGACCCTGAAGGGGGAGATCGGCGAGCTGATTCCAGGGGACATCAACAACGACAAGACGGTGGACGGTGCCGACGAGGGGCTGCTTCGCGACCACCTCGAGGGGCTGCTGGATCTTTCGCTTCAGGAGACGGACCGGGCGGACGCCAATCTTGACGATCGGGTGGACGCGGCGGACCTGGTGACGATTATGGGGATGGTCCCGGGGCACTGAATGGCGGGTGGCCACAAGAGGCTTGAGCACCCGCCGGGGGCGGTGCAGCGTCGGGTGACATCCCGACGAGGATTTCCGTGCCCTTGAGCGACGAGCCGCAGCCGCCAACCCCCGAGACCGAGCCCACAGCGACAGAAACGCCGAAGCCGCGAAAGCCGGGCTTTTTCAGCCGGTTGTTTACGGCGCACGACGTGGCGCCGCCTCCCGAGGAGGGGCCGGCCGCCGTCGAGGTGGATATGGCGGAGCAGGCGGAGGAGGAGGTTTCGCCGTTCGCGGCAGGCCCCGAGGGCTTCAACGCGCAGCCGCAGTTGGAGGAAGCGGCGGAGCCGGAGAAGCGGCGCGGGTTGTTCTCGCGCATGTTTGCCCGGCGCGAGGAGCCAAAGGCGCCAGCGCCGCACGAGCCCGCAGAGAACGAGACGCAGGCGCAGGAGGAATCGATCCCGGCGGAGGCTCCGGCACCCGGCGCGGCGCAGGCCGCCCCCGTCACCGAACACCGAAAGAGCTGGTTCCAACGGTTGCGCGAGCGGCTGCGGCGGGGCTCGGGGAGCTTCATCGCCGCGATCCGGTCCGCGATCGGGCTCAGCGGGCGCCTTGACGACGACACGATCGAGCAGCTGGAGGATATCCTCGTCGCGTCGGACGTCTCGATGGAAACGACCATGAAGATCGTGGAGCGGATGCGGCGGCGGGCGAAGGCGGAGAAGATCGAGGGGGCGGACGCGATCATGGAGGTCTTCAAGGAAACCGTCCGCGAGGTGTTTGCCGGCAACGCGAAGGTGTTCGAGCCGGCAAGGACCGAGGGTCCCTATGTGGTGATGGTGGTTGGGGTAAACGGGGTGGGGAAAACGACGACGATCGGAAAGATGGCGAAGCGGGTGCGCGAGGCGGGGTTGTCGGTGATGCTGGTGGCGGGGGATACGTTCCGTGCGGCGGCGGTGGAGCAACTGGAGGAATGGGCGCGGCGGACCGGGTGCGAGTTCCTGCGGGGGAGGCAGGACGCGGACCCGAGCGGCCTCGCGTTCGACGCGCTGAAGGCGGCCCAGCAAAAGGGGGTCGACGTTGTCTTTATCGACACCGCCGGGCGGCTTCACACGAAGACAAGCCTGATGGAGGAGTTGGGAAAGATTCGCCGTGTCTGCAGCAAGGTGATTCCGGGAACGCCGCACGAGACGCTGCTGGTGCTGGACGCGACCACGGGGCAAAATGCGGTGCAGCAGGTGAAGCTTTTCTCGGAGGCGGCCGGAGTGACCGGGTTGGTCATGACGAAGCTGGATGGGACGGCAAAAGGCGGGATCCTGATCACCTTGCGCGATCAGTTCGATATTCCGATCACGCTCGTGGGCGTGGGCGAGGGAGTCGACGACCTGCGGGACTTCGACCCCGAGCAGTTCACGGCGGCGCTGTTCGAAGAAGACCGGCAGCCGGCCTGACGGATGCCCTGCGCGGCCGTCTATATCACGGGGCACGGCTTCGGCCATGCGATGCGGGCGGCATCCGTCATGGGGGCGCTCCACGACGCCTGCCCGGACCTCCAGTTCCACGTCCGCACGCCCGTCTCCGAATCACTCCTCCGGACGGCGATCCCCTTCCCCTTTGTCTATAAAGATGTACGGGTGGATACCGGGGCCTTCGAGGCAAATGTGCTCGAGACGGATGCGGCGCGGACGCTCGAAGTGCTCCGGGCCTTTCACGAGACGGCGGAGGATGTCGCGGAGTCGGAGGCGGCGGAGCTTGTGCGCCAGGGCGTGTCCTTCGTGCTTTCGGACGTGCCGCCGCTGGCCTCGGAAATCGCCGCCCGCGCAGGGGTGCCCTCCTTCGCCGTGGCCAACTTCACCTGGGACCGCATCTTTGCCGCGATGCCCGGTGCGGATAGCGAGGTGGAGCGGATCCGGGGCTGGTATCGGAGCACCACGCTGGGTTTCGAGGTGCCTCTCGGGCATCGTCTAGACGCGTTTCCGCGGGTCGAGCGGGCGGGCCTGATTGCCCGGATCTCGCGGGCGGACCGGCGGGAGGTCCGCGGCGAGCTTGGCCTCGCACCGAAGGAGCGCGCAGTGCTGGTGGTCCTCAAGGGGCCGGAGCTCGACGGCGTCACCCTCGCCGCCCCGGAGGGGATTCGCTACCTCACCTTTCTCGACCTTGCCGGCGACCATGTCCTGCGGCTCGAAGCGTCTTGGCAGCGGCGGTTTCCGGACCTCGTGGCGGCGGCTGATGTGGTGCTGTCAAAACCGGGCTACGGCATCGTTGGCGAGTGCATTGCCAACCGCACACCGATGCTGCACCTGCCGCGGCGGGGTTTTGCGGAGACGCCGTACCTGGTTGCGGACATGGACCGTTATTTACCGCATCGTCCGGTGGAGGGGGCGGATCTCGGCGACGCCCGGGCGCTGGAGGCGTCCATACAGGAACTCGTCGAGGTGCCGTTTCCCGATTCTCCGCCGATGGACGGGGCGGAGACCATCGCGCGGCGGGTGCTGGAGGAGTCCGGTCTCGCCTAGTAGGTGCGATTGAGGAGGAGTTCCGCGGCCTCGGTGAGGTCGCGGCGGAGGGGTTCAGAAACATGCTGGAGGGCGGCCTCGGCCTGGGCGCGGAGGCGGGTGCATTCTGCCTCGGCACGCTCGACGGCGCCGGATTTCTCGAAAAGCCTCATGGCCCAGCCGACGTGGGCCTTGCCGGTTTCCTCGCGGGGGGCGTCGAGGATGTCGAGCAGGCGACCGGCCTCGGCGGTGCTGCAGGATTCAAGAGTGGCGGCCACGAGGAAGGATCGTTTGCCCTCGCGGATGTCATTACCCGTGTCGTCGCGCCCCTTGCCGGTGGTGAGGTCGATGATGTCGTCCTTGATCTGGAAGAGGGGTCCGAGGGCGTCGCCGTAGGCACGAAGGGCGTCGAGGACCTCGGACGGGGCGTCGGCGATGATCGCGGCCCCCAGAACGGGCGCGGCAAGGTAGGAGCCCGTCTTGCGCAGCACGATGCGGTTGTAGTCGGCGACGGAGAAGTTGCGGGACTGGCGGGCGTTGATGTCGAGGGCCTGCCCGGCAAAGAGGGATTCGAGGGTGTGGTGGAGAAGGCGGTCGAGGGCGAGGCGTGTCTCGGGGGGATTGGTCTCGTCTCGGTCGATTGTGGAGAAGACGAGGGAGAAGAGGCAGTCGCCGACGTTGACGCCATGGGCGAGGCCGTATTGTTGCCAGACGGTGGGGCGCCCGCGGCGGATGGTGTCGCCGTCCTCGATGTCGTCATGGACGAGGGCGAAGTTGTGGAGGAGTTCGATGGCGCAGGCGAAGGGGAGGGCGCGCGCGGGGTCGGCATCGAGTGCCTCGGCGGCAGCAAGGCAGAGGGCTGGCCGGAGGCGCTTGCCGCGGGAGGCTGCGTCCGCCTGGTCGAGGCCAAGGGCGTAGCACATGGCGTCGTGGAGGTTGGGGACCGGTTCCGGGGCTTCGAGGAGGCGCTCGAGTTCGCGGTCGACGGTGGCGGTATAGCCGGCGAGGCGGTCGCGGAGGGGAAGGCGGGAGCGTGCCGAGGGGCGCTGCCCATTCATGGGGTGGGCTCCGTGGGTGGGCTTTTCTTGCGCCGCCGTGGAGAGGGGCCAAGGTTACCGGGACGCAGGGGGGCGGCGAGTTCCAAGGGAAAGGTGTGGCATGGCGGCATCGGCGAAGGAAACCCCGGGGCGCACGGTGCTTTCCGCCCAGGGGGTGTGCAAGGACTACGTCGACGGGGACCGGCGACTGACGGTGCTGACCGATGTAGGGCTTGATGTGAAGTCGGGTGAGTTTGTGGCGATAGTGGGGGCGAGCGGCTCGGGCAAGTCGACGCTGCTGCATTTGCTCGGGGCGCTGGACCGGCCAACCGAGGGGGTGGTCCGTCTCGAAGAGGATGATTACAGCAGGCTCAGCGACCGGGATTTGGACCGGATTCGCTCCACCCGGATCGGCTTCGTCTTTCAGTTCCACCACCTGCTTCCGGAGTTCACGGCGCTGGAGAATGTCATGATGCCGGGGATGATCGCCCGTGCGGCGCCGGCGGGGATGGTGGGGAGGGCGGCCCAGCTGTTGGGCGATGTGGGGCTTTCCGAGCGGCTGGACCACCGTCCTTCCAAGCTCTCCGGTGGCGAGCAGCAGCGGGTGGCCATCGCCAGGGCACTGCTCAACGATCCGCTGCTGGTGCTGGCGGACGAGCCGACGGGCAATCTCGACCGGGCAACGAGTGGGGAGGTGCTTACCTTTTTGCTGTCGATGACGGTGGAACGCGGCAAGTCGCTCGTCATGGTGACCCACGAGCCGGAGATAGCGGCGCGGGCGCACAGGCGGCTTCACCTCGAGGGAGGCCGCCTCGCGGGGTAAACCCCGGTCAGGAGACGCACCCACCTCGCGTCCTCTTTCGCCTTGTGCTCGCCAAACCACGACCCCCAAAAGAACACCCCCCGCGGGGGGAGCCCATCTGACGTCCCATGGAGGAAGTGGTTTTGGCGGAAGTCGCTGACGAGCAACTTGACCGTATCCTGCAGGCAATCCAGAGCAAGCGATGGACGCTGCTCGAGGAGATCTGGAACGAGGTCCTCTCCGGCGAGCACCCTCCGATTGACTTTCATCGAACGGTTATCGACCGCCTCATCCGCAAGCAGCAGATCCAGCATTTCAACGGGATGTACGAGCGCTACCTCGACAAGGTGCTCGAGGCGGGCGACGGCGAGCATGCGCTCCGCATCATTGAGATCATCCTGACCGAGAATGACCAGCTTGAGCTGCTCCGATCGCGGCTCCTCCTCGCCATCGAGTTCGCTTACGAGGAGCAGGCAAGCGACGTGCTCCCCGAGTTTCTCCAACGCTCGGGCCTCAAGGACGAAGACGTTCCCCTCCGCGAGGCCTACAACCGGTTCTCGGATCTTCTCGGCGCCACCAAGGGCGCCGTCTTTATTCATAACGCCTGGGGCGTTGGCGTCGTCCGCGAACTCGATATCCACAACGACCGGGTCATCATCGACTTCCCCCTCAAGAAAAACCAGACGATGACCCTCGACGGGGTGCGCAATTATCTCCGGCCGGTCCACCGCGAGCACATCCTCGCCCGGATGGCGGTCGATCCCGACGGGTTGAAGGAGAAGGCGCGCAAGGACCCGGCGGAAATCCTCAAGCTCGCGCTCAAAAGCAAGGGCGGTCGCATCAAGGTGGCCGACCTCAAGAAGATCCTCACCACCCGGTTCCTCACCGATGCGGAGTACAAGTCCTTCTGGAATGCCTCGAGGAAGGCCATCAAGGTCGACCCTTGGATCGACCAGGCAGGGACCGGGGTGCACGCGGAACTGGTGCTGCGCAAGGAGCCGCGGAGCTTCTTTGACGACATGATTGTGCGGCTTGGGCAGGCGCAATCCGCCGAGCAGCGCCGGGACGTCCTGCGCGATGTGAGGCGCCATGGCGACGACGCGGAGATGACCGCCGCCGACCGCGAGGCCCTCTACCTGCTCTTCGCAAAGCCCGTGGAGGAAGGCGCCATCTCTGCCCGGTCCGATCTCTTCCAGCACGGCATGCTGTTCCTCGAGTTTGCGGACCTGTTCGAAGGAAAGGAAAACCCCGTGAAGGTGGCGGAGTTTCTCGCGGCCGGCGACGTGGTGGAGTTGATCGGTGGCCTGTCCATCCCCGACGTTCGCCGCCTCGCGCTCGAGCGTGTCATGGACGTCCATCCGGACGACTGGGCGCAGATCTTCGCCGAGGTGGTGCTGACTCTCGACACGCGAACGGCGTCGTGGATGGAGAAAACGCTCGCCGGGGCGGGGAAGGACCACGAGCGCCAGATCGCCCTCGAGGCGATCTTCGGCAAGCCGGACCACAACCCGGACCTCTTCGTGTGGGCCGCCAAGTCGGTGATCGACGGCACCTGGAAGCATATCGCCGAGAGCCTCCCGGCGACGATGATTTGCGAGGAGCTGCTTTCCCTCCTGGCGGAGCTCCAGGAGATCGTGGAAGGCGGGACTGGCGACGCGTCGAACGCGGCGCGGTCCGCGGCGACCAAGGTGCGCGCCGTCCTCAGCGAGGGAAATTGCCGCTACTTCAAGCTGGCCCTTGCCAACTCCACCAAGGAGGAGGCACGCCGCATCCTGACCACCGTCCATCTCCATGATGGGTTGTCGAACCAGCTCAAGCGCCACCTCGAAGACCTGCTGATCGACCGGCACCCAGACCTCCGGCAGACCTCGCGGATGGAGGAGGACGAGGAGCGCAGGAAGCCCTCCTTCCACTACACGACGCGGGAAGCGCTGGACGAGCAGCGCATACAGCTTTCCCGGCTTCTCTCGCAGGAGATCCCGCAGATGGCGAAGGTCATCGAAGCGGCGCGGGAGCTGGGCGACTTGAAGGAAAACGCGGAATATCATGCGGCGAAGGACCGCCAGAAGCTGCTGATGCAGCAGGCGGCGGAATTGGAGGACCTGATCGCGCGGGCGCGCATCGTGGACCGCAAGGCGGCGGTCCCCGAGAAGAGCGGATTCGGGTGCCGGGTCTCCCTGCATAACACGGAAACCGGCGAGCGGTTTGCCTACACGCTCATGGGCATGTGGGAGGCGGATCCGCAGAATAACATCATCTCCTACCTCACGCCGTTCGGGGCCCAACTGGTGGGACGCCGGTCGGGGGAAGCGTTTGTCGCCACCACCCAGGACGGCCAGATCCTGAATCTCGAGGTGACGGGGATCGAACTGGCAGACGAGATGCGCGAGCCCGTGGGGAACTAGCGGCCCATGCCCGCCGCCAAGTCCTCGCGGCGAAAGCGCATCCGCACCGGCGACCTTTTCCTGGTCGTGCTCTTCGGCGCCGTGGCCGTCCTCGTCTACAACTACAGCCTGAGCGAGCTTATAGGGGTCCTCTACAACCCCGTTGCCGGTCTCGTCGTGGTTCTGCTGATCGCTCAGTTCCTCTGGCTGAAGAGCGGCGACCGCACCCGGGTGTACCGGCTGGAAGTGGAGCGGCTGCGGGATTCACGGCGCCGGGACGAAGGGCTGATGCGCCGCGCCGCGGACCTTCTTTCGGAGGCGGAGGAGGGCGACGCGAACAAGGAGCCGTGGCGGGAACGCTCCAGCGCCCTGCGACGAGAGTTGGAGGAGCGCCTCTAACGGCTCCCTAGCTTTCGATCTCCGTGACCGTCTTGAAGACGGCCCGGATCGTCTCGCCGGAGGCGCCGACCCCCCCGCCGGAGCCGCCCCCCCGCGAGCCCCGCCAGCCTCCCCGGCCCGCCCAGGGCGGCCGGCCGCCGCCGAAGCGCGCTCCTCCCCGTGCACC
>CAYQTO010000054.1:0-20736 GCA_964420455.1 uncultured Candidatus Sumerlaeota bacterium
GTCCGATTCCGGGCGAAAAAAAAGCGCCCACAGTTCAGTTCTCCATCACTCCTTCGATCCCGTCAGTGCGATCCCATCCAGAAAAAGCTTCTGGGTGAAGAAAAACAGCACCATGATGGGAATGATCATTACCGTCGTTGCGGCCATCAGCAGATTGACCTCCACACCGCCAAGGCGCGACTGAAACGCCTGCAATCCTAGGGCGAGTGTGAACTGCGATTCACTGGTCAGATACAGCAGGGGCCCCATGAAATCGTTCCAGTGATACATGAACGTGAACAGGGCCACCACCAGAAGCGCAGAACGCGACAAGGGAACGACGATCTGTACGAACAGGCGGATCTCGCTGCATCCGTCCACACGCGCCGCCTCTACCAGCGACTGCGGAACGCCACGTAGGAACTGATGCAGCAGGAAGATGTTGTAGGCGATTCCGAAGAAACCGATGAGCCACAGAGGCGCCGTGGTGCCGATCAGACCAAGCTCCTTGAAGATCACGTATTGTGGCACCATCAGGACGGGAAATGGCACCATCATCGTGGCCAGTGTGACGACCATCAGGATCTTCGTGCCCGCCCAGCGATATTGGGCGATACCCCAGGCAACCAGAGCCGAAGCCGCCGTTGTTCCCGCGACATTCAAGGCGCATATGACAAGTGTATTCCAAAGATACTTGAGGAACCCCATCTGCCCAAGGGCGACTTCATAATTGCGAAATTGGAGCACTTTCGGCAATAGAGTTGGCGGATAGGCGGTCGCCTCGGCCATCGTCTTGAGCGAAGCCGACACAAGCCACAGCAAGGGAAGAAGGAAGAGGATGGAAAGGGCCAACACGCTAACCTGACTTGTCCAATCCAAGCGCCCCGATGGCAGCCAGGAGGAGGCTCTTGCGGTGTCTAGACCACGCGTGGGTTGATGGGCGGCAGCTTTAATTTCCATAGTGCACATGCCTCGCCATCAACCGATGGGCTGCCAATGTCAGACCCACAATGATACCAAACATGACCCACGCCATTGCGCTGGCATAACCCATTCGAAGGTAAATGAAGGCCTGGTTGAAGATATACATGCTGAAGAAGAGGGAGGAGCGTGCCGGGTCTCCGTTTGGCCCCAGCATCACATAGGGGAGCGCGAAGATCTGAAGCACCCCGATCAAGCCCATCACCACGTTGAAGTAGATCACGGGGCTGATCGATGGAAGTGTTACTGCCCAAAGCTGTTGCCATCGATTCGCCCCATCAAGCATCGCCGCTTCGTATAGCGATTTCGAAACCGCCTCCAACCCGGCCAGATAGATGATCACCGCATGGCCCACTCCCCACAATCCCACCAGTGCCAGCGCGGGCTTTGTCCACCGGGGATCACCCAGCCAGTTGGGCCCCTCAATTCCAACAGCATTCAGCACACCTTCGAGTAAACCATACTCGGGATTGAGAAGGTATTGCCAAAGCATTCCGAGAGCAACCAGCGGCACCAGACTCGGTACAAAGAAGATCACCCGGAAAATACCTTTTCCGAATATCCGTGCATTGAGCAATAGTGCGAGGGCCAGAGAGGTCACGGTCCCCAACGGTAGCGCAATTGCCGCGAAGATCACTGTATTGCGCAAGGAAACCCAGAAGAACGAATCCTTCATAAGATCCGTGTAATTGCCCAGTCCGATGAATACAGGGCTTGCCAGCACAGAATAGTCACACAGACTGAAGTAGAGAGACATCACGGCTGGTATCAGGGTGAATCCCGTCAGTCCCACAAGCCAGGGGGCGCAGAAAATCAATGACCAGAGTCGCTTCTTCCGTTCACTCATTGCGCGGCCCACTCTTTCTGGCGGACTTCGGCCACGCGGTCCCAACGCAGATTCGCCGCATCCAAGAGCGGTTGAACCCGGTCCTTTACTCCCCTTAGCAGATCTTCCGGGTCCACGGCGCCGGGATTCGTCCACACCATTTGGTAAGCATAGGTCAGCTCATCGGAGTACTGGGACCAGATCGGTGTCTGCGGGGCGAACCGGGCATTATCCGACTCCGCCAACTGACGGAAAAGCTCGATGTGGGGATTGGTGTGCTCCGTGTAGAAGGACTCGGACACCTCCGCGAGTGGGGAGAACTTTCGTTGGGCCAGACAAAGTTGCTCCAGATTTTCCTGCCGCTGAACGAAGCGGATAAATTCCCAGGCTTCATCGGGATGATGCGCGCCGACTGGGATCACCAGGAGATCGGTTTCAATGATTGTCACCGGGTGGCCATTTGTTTCAAAAGCTGCGGGGAACGGAGCAGCCGACCATTCCACGTCAGGTCCATACTCCTTAATGAAGTTCGCCATCCACACGCCCTGCAGCATCATCCCAACCCGCTCGGACATGAAGGCATTGGAGGCGCTGGCAAACTGATTCGCATGTGCTGCCTCAAGCTCCCGCAGGGCCCGGTGGTTGTAGTTGGTTGTATAGCTTGCCAGCCAGCGCAACGCAGCCACGGATTCGGGCGAGTCGCATGTCAGCGTTCGCCCGTCCTCGCTGACAAAGGAATCGCCGAACCAGAATCCCCACATGGGGAGCCACCAGTTCGGCTCTGTTGGAAGAAAGCCCACCCTTTCATAGCGACCGTCGTTCATTACTGCCAAACGCTCGGCGAACTCGTCGAGTTCCTGCAACGTGGCCGGTGGCTGCTCCGGATCCAGACCGCTGTCACGAAACATTCCCTGATTATAGTGAAGAGCCAAGGTTGCCGGGGTCGTGGGAAGACCCCAGACAAATCCCCGCATTGTTCCACAATTAATTATCGCGGGCAGGTAATCATCCCGTTCGATTCCCGATTCCCGCATGCGTCCGTCCAGCGGCGTCAAAGTACCCATCTCAACGAACGAGGCGAGCCGATTGGACCAGAAGCCCGCCACATCGGGAGGGTTGCCACCACTGGTGGCGAAAAGGAGCTTTCTGTCCAGCTCGCTTTGGCTGACGAAATTCACGAACACACGATCCTGGGAATTGTTATAGGCGTCCACAATCTCGCGCATCGCTTCCTTCTCGAACCCCGTCCACTTTTCCCAATACTGGATCACCACCGGGCCATCCTCGCGCGGTGCTTCCGCGCCACAGGCCGTCAGAAGGGCAGCCGGCAACAGAAGCCAAAGCACGATCCTGCGGATGATTGTCGATGCGTTTCGCATTCCTTCGAATCTCCGTCAGACGCGGTTCATCTGGGCCACGCGGCTGTACCACTGGGCGCTCAGTTTCGGGGTTCGCTTCATCGTCTCGAAATCCACATGCACCATTCCGAATCGCGGCGCATAACCAAACGCCCACTCGAAATTATCCAGCAGCGACCACAGGAAGTACCCCCTTATCGGAAGACCCTCCGCCGCCGCGCGCTGCAGCCCCCGCAGGTGTCCCTTCAGGTAGGCGATTCGTGCGGTATCGATCACCTCGCCATCACCATTTACCATGTCGGGATAGGCACAGCCACTCTCCGTGATATGGATCGCCTTGGGCGCATACATCTCGTTGGTGAACCGCGCCGCCCAATACAAGGCCTCCGGCGTGATTGCCCAACCCATCTGAGTGCGAGCAAAGCACGGCTCCGGATCGTGAATCCGACCCATATGATCCACAAGTTCCCAGGAGCTGTAGGCATTCAATCCGATGTAGTCCAGCGGCTGATGAATCGTTTCCATGTCGCCGCTCTCGACCACGGGAGCGTTGTGGCCGAGCGACTCCATGATGTCCGCCGGGTAGCGTCCAAGGAAGAGCGGATCAAAAATCATCGCATTATGATGGCGATAACGCTCACGGGCGGCTTCGATGGAAACCTCATCTTCCAGCATCGGCTCCGGCGCCGTCGTCAGTTGGACAAATCCAATCTGCACCGGCCCCGGCGACGCCGCACGAATCGCCTGCGCCGCGAGACCATGTGCAAGCAGCAGATGGTGATACACCTGCTTCACCACCTGGGGGCCATCCTTTCGTCCCGGTGCC
Organism: uncultured Candidatus Sumerlaeota bacterium; assembly: GCA_964420455.1. Classification (GTDB taxonomy): domain Bacteria; phylum Sumerlaeota; class Sumerlaeia; order SLMS01; family SLMS01; genus CAYQTO01. The sequence goes on from CAYQTO010000054.1 coordinate 3,971, forward strand.
TGAACACCCACGCCATGGCCGAGATCCGCGATGCAGAACGGCTCGTTGAAGGTCGTCCAATGCTGCACGCGATCACCGAGACGCTCCGCCACCACCGCGCTGTAGTCCGCAAAAGCCTGACAGGTTGAGCGCACCCGCCATCCTCCTTCCCCCTCCAAAACGCTCGGAAGATCCCAGTGGTACAGCGTCGCAAACGGGCGAATCCCCGAATCAAGCAACTCGTCCACAAGGCGATCATAGAAATCCAAGCCTGCGACATTTGCCGGCCCCCGCCCCTGGGGGAGGATGCGCGGCCACGCGATCGAAAAACGGTAGGCACCAAGACCGAGGCCCCGCATCAGTGCAACATCCTGCTGCCAGAGTCGGTAGTGGTCACAGGCGCGCGCCCCGGAATCCCCGTTGGCAACGGCGCCGGGGCGTTCACAGAAGTCGTCCCAGATCGAACGGCCACGGCCCTCGGCAGAAACGGCTCCCTCAATCTGATAGGCGGAAGTGGCGGCTCCCCAAAGGAAGCCTTCCGGGAATCCTCCAGAGCGGGAAAGTTCGCCCGCGGCTTCGGAAACTGATAACGTTGTCATTTCCATGCTGAAATCTTACCTTGTCTTCGGAATGCGATCCGGGGCCCCGATGGGCATCCTGTCGCTGACGCCGCTCAGCCGGGCAGGCACTTTGGCGAACGCACGAACAAAGGAATCCAAGGCGTTGGCATCGTTGTCAATCGTCTTTTTTGGAGCAGTCCAATTTCCCCCAAGAACCCCCGTCCATGCTGCATCCCGTCCACTTGACATCGAGGGGCACTTTCCCCCCAGATCGGCCCCCCGGTGCGGGTCGCAAAGAAAAACACCGCCTCCCGAAAAACGGCTTCTCCGGCTACAAACACGGCACTCTCCCCAGCCCCAACGCCACGGCAACGATGACGACGATGCCAGCCGATTCCTCCAGTCAAACCCACCCCCCCCCGGAGCCAAGCGCCCGGGAAGTGGCCGAACTGGCGGGGGTCTCCCTTTCCACTGTCTCGCGAGTTTTCCGGAACTCCCCCCTCGTTAACCCGGAAACCCATCGAAAGGTCCGCGAGGCCGCCGAGCAGGTTGGTTACCGCCCCAGCAACTTTGCCCGGTCTCTCCGCACCGGCGTCGGCTCCACCGTCGGTTTTCTCCTGCGCCGCCCCACGGGACTCCTCGGCGAGTTCCACGCAAAGGCCTTTGGCGCCATCCAGGAGCGCATCGCGCGCCTTGAGTTGCAACCACTCGTCACCGCTGTTCCCGAAAACACCGGATTGTTAGACTACTCCCGCCAGATGCTGGCGCAGGAGGCGCTGTGTGCCCTGATCGTTCAGGGCGACAACCTCACCGCGGAGCAAATCGCCGGGTTCGCCGGCTTTCCCCGACCCACGGTGATTCTCAACTATTCCGAAGCCATTCCCGAAAATCCACGCCTGGCCGCCGCGGGATTCGACAATGCCAGCGGGATCGAGCAGGCCGTTCGCCATCTTGTGGCACTGGGGCATGAGCGCATCGCCTTTATCAGCGGAAATTCGGAGACAAACGATTCTCGCCTTCGGGAGGAAGGCTTCCGCGCGGCCCTCCAGAAAGTGGCGCTCACTCTCCACCCCCACCATCTCCGCCCCGGCGATTTCGGCCATCTCCACGGAGGCTTCCAGAGCGGTGCCGCCCAGATGGAATTCCTCCTTTCCCTGCGCCCCCGCCCAACGGCCGTGCTCGCCGCCTCAGACGAGATCGCTGTGGGAGCCATGGAAACGATCTGGCGCTGCGGTCTGCGCGTTCCCGAGGACCTAAGCATCGTCGGCTATGACAACCATTCGTGGAGCCCCTACGTTCGCCCGCCCCTTACCACCATCAACCACGACGGCTGGCAACTGGGCGAAGCCGTCGCCGAACTTCTGGCGACCATGCTCAAGGGGATACAGCCCGCCAACCGCCTCGTCCTGCTCCCCTCGCAACTTGTGGTAAGGGAATCCTCGGGGCTTCCCCGGCCCAGAAACCTGAACTGACGGAAGCGCGGGCGACGGACTGGCATCGCGCCACCATGTCAAGCTCCCACCCACCAGCACCCGCCGATGCAAACTCCTCGCCCCGGCCGGAAGCCCTTCCCGCAAGCCAAGCGATATCAGCCATCCACATCTTCCCGACTTTCAACGCCGAAGTCCGGAAGATTCTGAGAAAAAGAGAGAAGACGGGGAGATTCGTGGGGTAACTGCGCTGCGGGACTCGGGGCGCGTCCGGAAGTTTTTCACACCGGGCCTCACCCCCACATCGCGCAAACCCGCGTGGTGACTGGGGAAAAAGGAAAATCCCCCGGTGAAATTTCGCCGGGGGTGGGGGTTCTGCTGATGGAGGGTTACCTGGAAGGGTGGTGGTGGAGCCGGCGGGAATCGAACCCGCGTCCGAAGAGGTCACAGCGATGGCGTCTACAGGCTTAGCGACCAGTTGAGATCTCGCGCGCGGGGCAGGGAGGTCACAGGCCCAACCCCCCGCGCCAGCCGGGATTTGATGTCGCGTCGGGCGCCCCCGGCGGAGCTCCCTCGGCCAAGCCCGTTAGTCGGCGTTCATCCCCAGGTCACGGGCCGAGCCCGGGGCGAACGTCGCGGCATTAAGCCGCGAGGGCCAAGTCGTTGTTGGCAGGTATGACAAGTGCCACGGCAGATTTACGAGATGACGCGACATGCTCGGCCTGCAGCCAGCGCCCAAACGCTCCCCGTCGAAACCGATCGGCCCCACTTCAGGATGCCAACGCGACGAGTTGACTGGGCAACCCGACCTGCAATCAACAAGGGACGCAAATCCGGCGCCACGCGTCAAGCCTTCCCTCGCCACCAACTTCCGTTGCCGCCTGCCATCGGCCGTCGGGAACATCCCCCATGGCCGCGACCGACCCCACCATCGCCGCGATCAGTACGGCTCTCGATGCTCCCCACATCGAGCACGCCTGGTGGGGTGTCCGCATCGAAACCCTCGATGGACGCGTCCTCTTCGACCGTAACGGTCATCGCTCCTTCATCCCCGCCTCGAACAACAAGATTCTCTCGACGGGCGCGGCCCTCCATTTCCTCGGGCCCGATGCAACCTTCGAAACACGTCTCGAGGCCGTGGGAAAAGAGGCCAAGCCGGGCGTCTGGCAGGGAGACCTGGTGATTCGCGGAGGCGGCGACCCGACCCTCGGGTCCTTTCACCTGGAGGAGGAGGATCCCCACCGGGCGCCGTTCCCGCAATGGGCGCGGGTGCTCCGCGAGGCCGGGGTCCGCGGCTTCACCGGCGACCTGATCGGCGACGGCACCCTCTTCACCCCGGACCAGTACGCCGGCGGCTGGGAGTATGAGGACCTCGCCTCCAACGAGGGCACCTCCACCTCCGGCCTCGCCTACCACGAAAACGGCTTCCTCTTCACGATCCATCCCGGGGACGCCCCTGGCGACCGCGGCCGGCTCCGCCTCAGCCCCGCCTCGCCCTACCTAACTGTCTATAATGATATACAAACCGGCCCTCGGGATTCCCCCCTCGACGCCCGGGTGCTCCATCGCTCGCCCGAGGAAAACGTCATCCGCTTTGGTGGGTGCATCCCCGTCGGGCACGAGGGCCGCCGTGACTTCTGTCACCTTTACAACGGGCCGGCCTTCGCCGCCACCTGCCTCATGGAGGAGCTGCAGGCGGAGGAAATCATGATGGGAGGCACCCCGGTGGGCCGCACGTCGCCGCCGGAGCAACCGACCGCCTCCGGCGATGTGCACACACGTCTCCTTGCCTCCTCCGTCTCGCCCCCCCTCGCCCGCATCGTCGCCCTCGTCAACAAGCCCAGCAACAACTTCATGGCCGACATGCTGCTGCGCCATGTGGGGCTCCGGGTGGAAGGCGAAGGGAGCTTTGCCGCCGGAGCCCGTGCGGTCACGAAATGGCTCGAGCAGCTTGACGTGCCCGAGCCCGAAGCGGTCCAGATGCTCGACGGCTCGGGCCTCGCCCGCCGCAACCTCGTCCAACCGCGCCAGCTGACGGCGATCCTCCGCGGCATCTGGCGCCAGGAAAAGTACCGCGACATCTTCCACGACTCCCTGCCGATCGGCGGCGAAGGGCCCGATCTGGGCACCCGCCTCACGGAGCCTCCCGTCGCCGGGAACGTCCATGCCAAGACGGGACTCGTCCCCGCCGTGCGGACGTTCTCCGGCTACGTCCGATGCGCCACCGGCCAAAGGATCGTCTTCAGCCTCATGGCCAACCACTACCGGGTGCCATGGCAGAAGGTCGACGAGACGATAGACGAAGTGTGCCGGTTGCTGGCGGGGATGGAACTGGCGGACTAGGCGACCGGCACGCGGTCGAACACGCCGTCTTCCAGAGCGGCGCGCACCGCAAAATGATCCGGAAAGACGAAGGGCGTCTCGGCGAGGAGCAGATCCCGCTCGTGGCTTCCCTCGATGGCAGCGGCAATGGCTCCGGATTCCTTGGCGCCTCGGATGCCCGGCAGCGAGTCCTCGAGGACGAGGCACTCCTCCACCGGGACCGCAAGCCTCTCCGCTGTATAGATATAAATATCGGGGAAAGGCTTGGGCCGGGGTGGGTCGGAACCGCATACCGCCACGGCGAAGCGTTCCGCGAGTCCCGTGCGCGCCAGGTTGAAGCGCATCTTCCTCCCGGAGGCCCCCGTCGCCAGGCCGAAGGGGATTCCATTTGTCCCGAGCCAGTCGAGGAGGTCGTGAATGCCGGGTATCACCGCGGGCGCGTCGAGCTCGAGACACATCTCCTCGAACACCTCGTCGCGGAGGACGTTGTACTCCGCATGATCGAAGCGGACGCCGTACTTCTCCGCCACGAGGTCCAGCAACATGGGCGGGCCGATGCCGATGAAGGCCTCCGTCTCCTCCGGGGTGAGGTCGACACCCCGCCCCCGGAGGATGCGGCGAAAGCCCTCATTGGTGATCTTCTCGCTGTCGAAGACCACCCCGTCGCCGTCGAAGATGACGCCGCGGACGGGGCTCATGCGTCCTCGTCGATGGTGACGCGGACCATCTTGATGGGCTCCTGCGGGCGGTCCTGCGCGCCGGTGGGGCTGTTCTCGATCGCGCTCACGACGTCCATCCCCTCGACCACCTCGCCGAAAACCGAGTGCTTTCCATCGAGCCAGGGCGTCGCGACCGTCGTGATGAAGAACTGGGACCCGTTGGTGTTCGGCCCGGCGTTCGCCATCGACAGAATCCCCGGCTTGTCGTGCTTCAGGTCCGGATGGAACTCATCCTCGAAGGTATATCCGGGGCCGCCGTTGCCGACCCCCTTCGGGCAGCCGCCCTGGATCATGAAGCTCTTGATGACGCGGTGGAAGATCAGCCCGTCATAAAAGCCGTCCTTCGCGAGCTTCTTGAAGTTCGCCGTCGTCTTGGGCGTCTTGTCGTCGAAAAGGGCGATCTTGATCGTGCCCTTCGACGTTTCCATGGTGACTGTCGACATGGGGGTCTCCTCGGTTCAGTATGCGGTCATGCTGGAGTGCCGGGACCCCCGGGCCAAGGAAAGTCGCCCGCCGTCATCCATTTTCCCCAGCTTCCCCGCCACGTGTTTTGTTCTTGACCGTGTCACGCGCCCTTGGGCGACCCTGCTTTCTGGGACAAGGCAGAACGCCGTCCCCGGGTCGCTCTCCGCTCCACCTGTTGCTGCTCATCCTGCTCTGGATACCCGGTCCCCATGCTCGCTCTCCAGCAACTCTTCGATTATTTCACCATCGACATCGGCATCGATCTCGGCACGGCCAACACGCTCGTCTACGTGAAGGGCGAGGGGATTGTCCTGCGCGAGCCCTCCGTGGTCGCCATCGACAAGACCAGCGGAAAGGTGCTCGCCGTGGGCGCCGAGGCCAAGAAGATGCTCGGCCGCACCCCCGCCAATATCTCCGCCATCCGGCCCATGAAGGAAGGCGTCATCGCCGATTTCGACGTCACCCAGGAGATGCTGAACTACTTCATCCGGCGGGCGCAGGACGGCCGCGGCTACCGCTACCTCACCCGTCCCCGCGTCGTCGTCAGCGTGCCCTCGGGCATTACCGAGGTCGAAAAACGGGCGGTTCGAGAAAGCGCCCTTCAGGCCGGCGCCCGCGTCGTCCACCTCATCGAGGAGCCCATGGCCGCGGCGATGGGTGGTGGCCTCCCGGTCGACGAACCGATCGGCAGCATGATCATCGACATCGGCGGCGGCACCACCGAGGTGGCGGTCATCTCCCTCGGCGGCATTGTCCACGCCACCAGCGTCCGCAGCGCCGGCGATTCGATGGACGACGCCATCATCCAGCACATCAAAAAGAAGTACAACCTCATGATTGGACCTCGCACGGCGGAAGACATCAAGATCTACATCGGCTCCGCGGACCGGCTGAAGGAGGAGCTGATCATGGACGTGAAGGGGAACGACCTGATGGGCGGGGTCCCGCGGCGGATCGAGGTCCACAGCGAGGAAATCCGCGAGGCGCTCCTTGAACCGGTCGGGGTTATTGTGAACGCGGTAAAGGCAACGCTCGAGAAGACACCTTCGGAGTTGGCGGGCGACATCATCGACCGCGGCATGTGGATGGCCGGTGGGTCGAGCCAGCTGAAGGGGCTGGATCGCCTGCTGGCGCGCGAAACGGGGCTGCCTGTCCACCTCTGCCGCAACCCGGAAACGGCCATCGTCGAAGGAACCGGCAAGGTGCTCGAGTCCCTCGACCTGATGCGCCGCGTCGAGGTCGCCGTCCGCTAGGCCTCCGCAGCCCGCCCCAGCGCACCGGCCTCCGTCTCGTTCTCTTCCGGCTTCGGCTCTTCATGGCTCACCAGTGCTGCCAGAACGCGGCCTACGTCCTCCAGCACCATATAGACGGCGGGCACCAGCAGCAGGATGATCAAGGTGGCGAACATGATCCCGAAGCCGATCGAGATCGCCATGGGGATGAGGAAGCGCGCCTGGATGCTGGTCTCGAAGATCATTGGTGCGAGTCCGAAAAAGGTCGTCAGGGAAGTAAGCAGGATCGGTCGGAGCCTCCGTGCGCTTGCCGTCGTAATCGCCTCGAAGGCCGAACGCCCCGCTTCGCGCAAGCGATTCGCCGTCACGATCAGCACCATCGAATCATTTACCACCACGCCGCTCAGCGCGATGATGCCAAACATGCTGATAAGGCTGAGCCCGTAACCCAGGAGGAAATGCCCCCCGACGGCCCCGATAATGCCGAAGGGAATGCTCAGCATGACGATGAGCGGTTGGAAGTAGGACCTGAAGGGAATCGCGAGCAACGCGTAAATCGCCATCAAGGCAAGGAGGAATCCAACCCCGAGCGCGCCAAAGGTCTCGGCCTGGTCGCTCTGCTCCCCTTCGTATGTATAGATGACACCGGGATGATCGGCCACGATGCGGGGAAGCACGGTGGTTTCGAGATCCGCAATGACCTCGTTGGCCGTTGTCACGTCCTCCTCCACATCCGCGGTCAGGGCAACCACTCGGCGGCCCTCGCGGCGGTTGATTGCCGTGTAGGACCGCCCCTCGGTTACCGAAGCCGCCTCGTAGAGCGGAATCTCGCCACCACTGCTTGTCCGAAGGATGAACTCCTCAACCGTGTGGAGCCGTTCGCGCTCGTCCTCCGGCAGACGCACCATCACGCGCACCTCGTTGCGGCCACGCTGTTGGCGGAGGGCCTCCACGCCGAAAAAGGCTCCGCGCACCTGGTTGCCGATGTCCTGTGCCGTCAGCCCGAGAGCCCGGCCCTGCGGCCGAATGGCAAAGTCCAGCTGCACCTTGCCCGCCGAGACGCCGTCGTCTATATCGATGACACCCGCGTAGTCCGCCAGCGCCTCCGCGAGGTCTTGCGCCGCCGATTCCGACACGGCGGTCTCGCGATGGGAAAACTGGATGTTGATCGGAGCCCCGGACGGCCGCCCAAGCGTCGCATCGAAGACAAGACTTTCGAGCGCCGGCAGGTCCCGCAGGTTGTCGCGCCAGCGGTTGGAAAACTCCACCGCTGAGAGGGGCCGCTGGTCCGTCGGCACCAGGAGCAGCTTGACGCTGACTAAATGACTGCCGCCCGCGCCGGAACCGCCGCCCTGGTCCGGCCCGCCACCGCCTGCGAGGGCGCCCACCTGGGCCAGCATTCCCCGGCTGATCTCCCCACCGCCGTTCTCCTCCAGCGTCTTGTACGCCGCCTCCACCAGCCGCTGCTTCACCTCCTCCGAAGTGTCCATGGGCGCGCCAAAGGGGAGCTCCGCATTCACCGTCACCGTGTCGCCGTCGATCTTCGGCAGGAAAGAGAAGGTAATCCGCCCACCGGCAACCAGCCCCACCGCCAGAATCAGCAGCCCCAGCGCCGCCGACAGCGTCAGGTACCGATAGGCCACGGCGTACCGCACGAACCTGTTGAAGAGGTGGTAGGTAAACCACTCGAGGCCCCGTGAGAAGTACCGCTGGGGCGTGCCGAGAATCCGCAGGAGCAGCCCCGGCTTGCCCCCGTGCGCAAGGTGCGCCGGCAGGACGAACAGAGATTCCACCAGCGAAATCAAAAACACCATCACCGTGATCGAGGGAATCTGGCGGAACAGGTTTCCCGACGACCCCGGCACAAAGAACAGCGGCATGAAGGCGACGATGTTGGTGATGACGGCGAAGACGACCGGCATCGAAATCTCGCGCGCGCCCTCAATCGCCGCCGCCAGGAAGTCCATTCCCTCCTGTCGCTTCTCGTAAATGTTCTCCCCCACCACCACCGCGTCATCCACCACGATCCCCAGCGTAATGATGAACGCGAAGAGGGAGATCATGTTGATCGATGCGCCCGTGAAGGGAATGAAGAGGAACGAGCCGAGGATCGAGATGGGAATCCCCAGCGTGACCCAGAACGCCAACCGGGGCTCGAGAAAGAGACCGAGCAGCAACAGCACCAGCACGAGGCCCAGAAACGCGTTACGAACCAGCAGGTTGATGCGATCCCTGTAGATCTCGGACCGGTCGTCGAAGGTACTGACGGCGATCGACGGTGGGATCTCTCCTTGGAATTCGGCGACATAATCGCGCACGATCTGCGAGACCTCGATCGGCGTCTCGTTGCCAACGCGGAAGACGTCGATAACGATCGCCGGCTCGCCGTTGAAGCTTACCTCGCGATCCACATCCTCGAACCCATCGACCACGCTGGCGATGTCGCCCAGGCGCAGCCGCGTGCCGTCGCTGTCGGCAACGATCGGGATGTCGAGGAACTCGCTGGCGAGGTCGCGCCGCTCCTGGACACGGAGGAGAATCTCGCCCCCGTCGGTCTTCACTCCGCCGCCGGGGACCTCCACCGCCGCCCGGCGCACCTGCATCGCCACCTCGTCCAGCGTCAGGCCGTATCGCCGGAGCGTCTCCTGGGGGATCTCGATGCCGATCTCGAGCGGCCGCGCCGACGGCAGCTCAACCAGGGTGATCCCCTCGAGCTGCAGCAATTCGTCGCGCACCCGCTCCGCCAGCCCGCGGAGTGTCCGCTCGTCCGTCTCCCCGTGCACCATCACCGAAATGACGCGGTTTCGCGTCTCCACGAGGCTCACCACCGGCTGCTCGATCTCCTCGGGGAAAGACTGGATGCCGTCGACGCTGTTCTTGATGTCCTGGAGGATCTTGTTCGCATCGACCCCCGTCCGCAGCTCGATGCTCACGGTGCCCCGGCCCTCGTTCGCGGTGCTTGTCACTTCCTTCACCCCGTCGATGCCGCGCACCTCGTCCTCGATCGACAGCAGAACCCCCTGCTCGACCTCGCTCGGGCTCGCGCCGCGGTACACCACCGAGACGTTGACGATATCCAGCGCGAAGTCGGGAAAAATCTCCTGCTTCACGCGCTGACTTACCATCAACCCGCCGACGATCAGAATGATCATCACCAGGTTGGCGGCCACGCCGTTGCGCGCCATCCAGGCGATGGGGCCGCGGTATTGGTGTGTTTGGGTCGCGTCAGCCACCGGCTTCCTCCCCCATCGCCGACGCCTCGGCATTACCTGGCGAGGCGGCCTGGCTCTCCGCGTAGCGCAACCGCATGCCCGGCAGCGGCGTCGTGATCGCCGAGGTGATGACCCGCTCGCCCGGCGTCACCCCCGAACGCAGCAGCACCACCGCGTCTCGCCGCAGCATCACCTCCACCTCGCGGAACTCGAGCGTGTCCTCCTCCGTCGCGATCCACACGCGGCCGTTCTCGCGCATCGCCTCGCGGGGAACCGTGGAGACATGTTCCAGATCGGGCCCGTTAATCTCCACGCGTACATACGCCCCAAGGAGCAATGGCGCCGACCCGGCCGCCTCGTTCCGCCCGAGGGGATCGCGCACCTCGATCAGCAATCGAGCCAACCGCCCGTTTGGATCCACATCCGGCATCAGGCCCACCACGCGACCCTCGCGCGTGATGGACTTCGCCATCCGCTTTTCAAGGATCACCCGCGCCCGCGCCCCCCTGTTGCCCTCGGAATCGGGCAGCCGCACCCAATCCAGCTGGTCGTAGGGCACCGTTGCGTAGACATGAAAGGTGTCCGTGCCGACGAGGTTCGCCACCCGCGTCGACGGCGAGATATACTGGCCCACGTCGATCGTCTCCGAGACCACCATGGCGTTGAACGGCGTCTGGAGCGTGGTGCGCTCGAGGTTCAGCATCGCCTGCTCGAGCCGGCTCCGCGAGGCTTCCACCGCCGCCTCCCGCTCCTCGATGTGGGGCTCGCGCAGGGCCAGCCGCTTGCCCAGCTCGGTCGTCGGAACCGAGTTGTCCAACAGCGCCCACTCCCGCTCCGCCACCACCGCCCGCCCCTGCTCCACCTCGAGGTTGAAAAGCGCCGTCTCCAGCGCCCCCTCCTGCTCGCGCACCGCCAGCTCGTAGTCCCGCGGGTCGATCCGTAGCAGCATCTCGCCAGCCTCAAGATACCCGCCCGCCACGAGCCGCGGGTTCTGCTCCACCACCATCCCGCTTACCTGCGGCGACAGGTCGACCACACGCGCCGGCCGCACCGTCCCGAATCCCTCCACCGTCACCTGCGCGCTCTCGTCCCCGACTGTATAGACGCTCACGAGCGTGGCCGGGGTCTCTCGAGGCTCCTTGGCCACCTCCGGCCGCGTGGCGATCAGCGCCTGCGCCCCCAGCACGGCCACCGCCAGGATCACCAGTGGCAGCACCACCTGCAGGACAAACTTCACCGTGTTGCGAAGGAAACTCACGAGGGGGACTCCTCCCTGTTTTTCTTTGTGGATTGGGCCGCGACCGGCGGCCGCGGATCTTCCAGATTCGACGTCCACGCGCCTCCCAGCGCGCGGTAAAGCTGCGCCCGCGCCTCAAACACCTCGCGCTGCGCCGTGATTTCGTCGCGCTCGAGCTGTTGCAGCCGCTGGAGCGCCGTGATCACCGTCAGGTAATCGTTGAGGCCGTTCGCGTAGCGCACCCGCGACTCGCTCAGGTTCTCCCGCGCGATCCCGAGACCGGTCCGGATCTTCTCCAGCCGCTCGTCCTGATAACGCTCGCGCACAAGCGCGTCCTCCACCTCCCGCAACGCCGTCAGGAACGACTCGCTGAAGCGGTCGAGCGATTCGCGGACAATCTCCCGACGCCGCTCCACCTCGGCCTTGCGGCGTCCGCCGTCGAAAACCGGCGCCACCAGATTTCCCGCCACCGAGCGCACCTCATTCTCGTACAGGTCCGTCAACTTCGACGCGCTCAACTCGTAGTCGAGACTGAGCGTCAGCCGTGGCAACCGGTCCGCCACCGCCGCCGCCACACGATAGTCCGCCGCCTCGAGCCGCAGCCGCTCCGCCCGAAGGTCCGGCCGGGACTCCACCAGGTCCGTCGGCGAGCCCAGGGAGGGCAGCGGCGGCAAGTCCCCGAACCGTTCCCCCGCGCGTTCCCAACCCCCGGATGCCGGGGCCTGGCCCACCAGCACCGCCAGCCGGTTCTCGAGCGTGTCCCGCCGCTCCATCGCTGAAGGCAGAAGCGACTCCGTGTCATTCAACTGTTGGCGCTGCTCGAGCACATTGAGCGCGGAGCCCTCCCCCACCGCGAACCGCAGTTCCGTCAGTTCGAGAAACTGGCGTGACAGTTCGACCTGACGCTGCAAGACGCTGATCAGTTGCGTCTGCTCCCGGATCTGGAACCAGGTTGTTGCAATTTCCCCGCTAAGAACCAGTGCGGTCTCTTCCACGTCCTGTCGTGATGCCGCCGTCTCGAGCCGCTCCGCCCGCGCCAGCGAGTCCACCCGCCGCCACAGATCGATCTCCCAACTCAGCCCGCCCCCCGCAAACAATCGGGCTGTCGTTCCCTCCGTCGTTGTCGTCCCCCCCATCGGGGTTGGCTGGTCCCGGTTGATCATGTACTCGCGCCGTCCACCGGCCCGCAGGTCCACCGCCGGATACCGCTCCGCGGTCTGCACACGGTACCGCTGCTCCGCCTGCGCCAAACGGCTCCAAGCCTGCCGGAGCCCCAAGTTGTCCACCTGCGCCTTGGCGACCAGCCGGTCCAACTCCTCATCCTCAAAGGCGCGCCACCACTCCCTTGCCGGAACCTCCGACGGCCCCGGCGCCGCCTCGCTCTGCACCCGCGAGAACTCCGAGGGGATCGTCACCGCTGGCTCTTCATAGGACCCCACCTCCGATAACCGGCAGCCGGCAAGCCCGCCGACGACCGCGACCGTCCCCCAGAGGTGTACCATTTTGGTCAGGACATGGACGATTTGGTCCCTAATCATCCACCCCCTCCATCCGCGAGAGGCTCGCCCTCGCCCCCTCCACAAACTTCTCCAGCACCCGCTCGAGAACCGCGATCTCTCCCTCGTCGAGCCCTCCCACGAACGAGTGGACGACGCCCATGTAGTCCTCGCGCAGCGAGTCGATCTTGCGATGGCCCGCAGGGGAGAGACGAAGCACCGACGACCGCCGATCGTCCGGGTCCGGCAGCCGCACCAGCAGCTTCTCGCGCACCAGGGACTCGATAACGGAGGACGCCGAAGCCTTGCTAACGCCCTTTTTTTCAGCAATCTGCGTTGTCGTCAGACCGTCCGGATAGGCGAAGTACAGCAGCGCCATCACGGACCAGCGCGGCAGCGTCAGATCGTGGTGGGCAAAAAAGTCACTCAACGCACGACTCATTGCATTCGCTGTCTTCATGAACAGCAGGTAGCAGCTGACCTGATCGGCCGTGAACGGCGCCTGGTGCTCGGCGATGCGCGCGCGCAGCAGACTCTTTGGGGGGACCTCGGAGATGGGGATCATGAAGGAGAGGATGACATCCAGTTAGTTAGACACCTAACCAACGCCGGGTTTCGTGCCAACCGTCGGGCCCAACGCTCCACTGGAAGACACAGGCTCCCCCCCGCCTGGCGCTCCCCTCTAGGAAGAATCCGTTTAGTAAGTCGCTTTGGTATGCCGTGGGCCACGTTGGCCACCACGAAGCCGAGGCACGGTTCGGGGCCTCTGAACCTTGGCGCGCCCGGGTGGACTCGAACCACCGACCGCCGGATTAGAAGTCCGGTGCTCTATCCAACTGAGCTACGGGCGCACGGGAGCAGCAGCCCTTCAACAGGGAGTAAGGGAAAGGGACGAAAGGCCGTCAAGGCGGGGTTGAGTCATGGGGGGATTCGGCGACGGGCGCTGTTCTCTGCAAGCGCGGGGGCACGAGGGCAAATGCCTGCCGGGCACGACGACTTTCCCGTTTACGGACAATCCCCGGGCCCATATTGCTGTGGCGAAGATTCAACGGGAACTCCTGCACATGGCGAAGGCACTGGTTGGTGTCGTCCTCGGATCACGCTCCGACTTCAACATCCTGCGGCGGGGTCTGGAGCTCTTCCGGGTGATGGGGGTGCCGTATGTGTTGGAGTACGGCTCGCCGCAGAAGACGCCGCAGCGGTTGATCGAGTTTGCGCAGACGGCGGGCGAGGACGGGATCGAGGTGCTCGTTTGCGGGGCGGGGGGCTCGGCCCAGGTGGCAAGCCTGCTGGCGTGCTATACGACGCTGCCGGTGATCGGGGTGCCGATCGATGCGACGCCCCTGCGGGGCCAGGACGCCCTCCACGGGATGGTCCAGCAGCCCCCCGGCGCACCGGTGGCCACCGTCGGCATCAACAGCGGCGAGAACGCAGCGCTGCTGGCCACGGAGATTCTCGCGCTGAAGTACCCTCAATTTCGAGCCGTGCTTTCCCACCACCGCGCGGAACTGCGCAAAAAGATGGACCGCTCCCACAAGGAGCTGCTTTCGGAATATCCGGACCTGACCGATCCGCTCCGGACGGCTCCCGCCCACAACGCCCCCCGCGACGACGAGTCCGACACCCAGCCCGGCTCCGAGGGCGAGACTCCCGAACCCACCGAGGGGAACAACCTCAAGATCCGGCCGGGAGCGCTGTATCTGCCCCAGTTCGGCAGCCCGGGCCAGGTCAAGCCGGCGGGCAAGCTGATCACCACACCGATCCCCCAGGAGCCGGGCGCGGTCACCGAGGACCGCGAACTGCTGCTGGAGACGGAAGGCATCACGACCCCGGCGCCGCCACCCCCCGGCCCCCAACTCCCTCCGCCACCCACGGATTCCGATCTCCAGCCCTTTGGGGTTGCCGGGATCGAAAGCCGGACTTCGAGCGAGGCGGCGCCGAAGCCATCCTCCAATCCCCTACAGGAGTTTGCCCAGGCCGCAGCGGGCACCAACCAACTTCCCCCGGAGATCGAGAAGGACTTCCTCCTTATCGATACCAAGGTGTTCCAGATCGACCGGGAGCAGGGCGACGAGGACATCCTCAGCCATGCGATGCTTGTGCTCCTCGAGGGGGGGATCGTTGCCTTCCCCACGGACACGGTCTACGGGCTTGCGGTGGATGCGACGAACGCGGAGGCCGTCAAGCGCCTCTACGAGGTCAAGGGACAGTCCGCCACGCACAAGTCGCTCTCCATCCTGATCCACACGCAGCAAATGCTGGAGGAGCTCGTGCGGGAGGTGCCGCCCCCGATAGAAAGCGTGCTCGAGGCCTTCTGGCCCGGCGCCATCACCATCGTCTTCGCCAAGCACCCGACGGTACTCGCGTCGGTCAGTGAGTCGCCGAGCATTGCGATCCGGATTCCCAATGACCCCATCGCGCTGAAGCTCATGGAACTGGTGGAGCGGCCTCTGGCGGTAATCAACGCGGCCTATGGCGATTCGAGCGCCGCCGTGGATGCGAAGCAGGTCCTGGATCGTTTCGACGGAAAGATCGAATGCCTGCTCGACGCGGGGCCCTGCCGCGGCGGCAAGGCCTCGTCGGTCCTGTCGGTCATCACCGAGCCCTACGAACTCCTGCGCGACGGCGCTGTCCCCGCCAGCGACCTCCGCCGGCTGCTCCGGGAGAAGATGAAGGGCTGAACGCCCTCCCTCTTCTTCCAAGCCGTTTTGGGGCTTGAACCCCTTGCCGTCTCCCCCCTACTCTTTCCTATTCGGTACCCATTCAGAGTGCCGAAGCGCTCTTGTACAAAGACTTAATTCCCAGCTCCCCCAGGCACCTCCCCCCCATGGCCCAGAAAAACGACCCGAATCAGTATACCGAAGATTCGATCCAAGTTCTCGAAGGGCGCGATGCGGTCCGCAAGCGTCCCGCGATGTATATCAGCAACACCGACACTCTCGGACTTCACCATCTCGTCCACGAGGTGGTCGACAACTCCATCGACGAGGCGATGCAGGGTAACTGCGACCGCATCGATGTGAAGATCCACTTCGATAACTCGATCACTATAACGGACAATGGGCGCGGCATCCCGGTGGGGACCCACAAGGACCCCAAGATGAAGGGGAAGTCGACGCTGGAGGTGGTGCTGACGGTGCTCCACGCGGGGGGCAAGTTTGAGAAATCGGCCTACAAGGTTTCCGGCGGCCTCCACGGCGTTGGCGTGTCCGTGGTCTCGTTTCTTTCCGAGTGGCTTGAGGCGGAGGTTCGGCGCGACGGCCAGGTGCATTTCCTGAGGCTGGTGAACGGCGGCCTGCCGGAGGAGCCGATCAAGGTGCTGGGCACGACGAAGAAAACCGGCACATCGATCCGCTTCAAGCCCGATCCCACCATCTTCACGACGACGGACTTCAACTTCGACGTGCTTTCGGCGCGGTTCCGCGAGCAGGCCTTCCTGAATCCCGGCATCGCCATTTCCATCGAGGACGAGCGAAGCGGCAAGTCCCACAGCTATAAATACGGCGGCGGCATCGTGGAATTCGTGCGCCACCTCAACGCCAACAAGCAGGTGATCAACAAGAAGCCGATCTTCTTCTCGCGGGAAAAGACCTTCGAGACGAGCGAGGGGGAGCAACTCCTCATCGGCGAGGTCGCCATCCAGTACTGCGACTCCTACGACGAGAAACTGTACAGCTTCGTCAATACGATCAACACACGCGACGGGGGATCGCATGTGACCGGATTCCGGCGCGCACTGACGAACACGATCAACCGTTACGCGACGAAGAACGAGCTGCTGAAGAAGTTCAAGGAAGGGATCTCCGGCGAGGACATGCGGGAAGGACTGACGGCGATCATTAACGTGCGCCTGAGCAACCCGCAGTTCGAAGGCCAGAACAAGGGCAAGCTGCTGAATGCGGAAGTGGCCGGCCTGCTGGAGTCGGTGGTGAACGACGGCCTGTCGGAGTACCTGGAGGAGAATCCAAAGGAGGCGAAGGCGATTGTCGAGAAGGTGATCCTGGCGGCACGGGCACGGGTCGCGGCGCGCAAGAGCCGCGAGATGGTCCGCAAGTCCGCCATGGAGAGCGGCGGGCTGCCGGGCAAGCTCGCCGATTGCAGCGAGAAGGGCGAG
>CAYQTO010000055.1:0-20581 GCA_964420455.1 uncultured Candidatus Sumerlaeota bacterium
GGCGTTCGAGCTGCTGTATCCGGCGTACCGGGTGGAGGGGGCGAACGAGACGAAGTATCCGCACAATTGGGTGGTGCGGGAGGCGGCGCGGGGCGGGCTGTTGGGGATCGTGCTGGCGGTGGGTTTCGCCGTGGCGGCGACGGGCGCGGGGGCGTGGCGGCTGGTGGAGGACCGGGCCGAGGTTGTCTATACGGCGGAGGCGGGACTGTTGGCGGGGGCGGTGGCGGTGCTGCTCCACGGGCTGGTGGAGTACACGATGGCGTTTCGCGAGACGGCGCTGCTGGTGTATGTCTCCCTGGGGTTGCTGGCGGGTGGTGGTGGGGCGGTGTTGGTGCCGCGGGGGCGTGTGGCGGGATTGGGGGTGTTGCTGGTGGGGCTGGTGGCGGCGACAGTGCCGCTGTTGGTGATGGGGCCGGCGCGGGCGGAGCGCATCCGCGAGGAGGTGGAGTTCCGGCTGGAGGAGGGTGAGGCGGCGGAGTCGCTGGTGGGGCGGGCGACGGAGGCGATCGAGGCGGACCGGGCCCATCCGGCGGGGTGGGAGCTGCGTGGGCACCTGCGGGCGCTGGCGGGGGACCGGCTGGCGCGGGCGGATCTGGAGGAGGCGATCCGCCGCAATCCGGCTTCGGCCCGGCTCCGCGAGCGGATGGCGCTGCTGGCCCTTTCCGAGGGCCGGAGCGGTGAGGCGTTCCAGTTGATGGAGGAGGCGCTGGAGCGGCACCCGCTTGATGTGGGCCACCGGCTGACATACGCGGAGATGCTGCTGGAGGAGGGCGATCTGGAGGGGGCGCGGGAGCTCTGGGAATCGGCGCGGGACCTTCAGGCGGTGGGGCGTCTCGAGCGGGAGCGGCGCGCGGAGCTCGGCCGCCGGCTCGGTTCTCGTTCAGATTAAGGGTTGCCGGATCCTGAAAGGCGCGTCTACCAAGGTGGCAGCCACCACCAAAGGACGACGTTGTGTATCGAAAGCTTGCCCGGCAACTGCACGTAAACACGATCTGGGGCCTGAAGATTCAGCCCTTCGTTTTCCTCTCCGCAGCGACGATCATTCTGTCGGCGGTGCTTCTCACGATCATTTTCACGGAACAGGCGGAGGCAGTCTTCAGCGCCGCCAACTCCTGGGTTTCTGATTCCTTTGGCTGGTTCTTCATCCTGACGGTGACGGCGCTGTTGGGGTATTCGATCTATCTGATGTTCAGCAAGTTCGGTTCGATCCGGCTGGGTGGGCCAAACGCGGAGCCGGAGTTCGGCCTGTTGGGCTGGTTCGCGATGCTGTTCAGCGCGGGGATGGGGATCGGGCTGCTGTTCTGGTCGGTGGCGGAGCCGATCTACCATTATTCGGGGCCGCCGGTGGGGGAGGGAGAGACGGCGGCAGCGGCCCGCCAGGCGATGGTGATCACGTATTTCCACTGGGGCCTGCACGCGTGGGGCATTTACGCGGTGGTGGCGCTGGCATTGGCGTTCTTCTCGTTCAACGGGGGGCTGCCGCTGACGATCCGCTCGGCGTTCTACCCGCTTTTCGGGCGGGCGGTGAATGGACTCGTGGGGAACCTGATCGATACGGTTGCAGTGGTGGCGACGCTGTTTGGCGTGGCGACGTCGCTGGGCTTTGGCGTGATGCAGGTATCGGCGGGGTTGAACCACGTGGCGGGGGTGCCAAACACGGCCTTGGTACAGGTTCTTCTGATCGCAGGGATCACTGCTTTGGCGACGTGGTCGGTGGTGTCGGGGCTCGACAAGGGAATCCGCCGACTTTCCGAAATCAACATGTTGCTGGCGCTGTTGCTACTGATCTTCGTGGTTTGTGTCGGGCCGACGCTCTTCGTCCTCAAGACCACCGTCCAAAATGTGGGCGACTATGTTCAGGCGTTGCCGCGCATGAGCTTCTGGACGATCGGCTATGACCCGGAGAACACCTGGCAAAGCAGTTGGACGGTGTTCTACTGGGCGTGGTGGATATCGTGGTCGCCATTCGTGGGGATGTTCATCGCGCGAATTTCGCGGGGACGGACGATCAAGGAATTCCTGATGGGGGTGCTGTTCGTCCCGACGATCCTGACGTTTGCGTGGCTGTCCTTCTTCGGCAACACGGCCCTTTACGAGGAGCTGTTCGTTCCGGAGGCAGGGATCGTGACGGCGGTGAATGAGGACGTGGCGGTGGCGTTGTTCGTGCTCCTGGAGAAGTTCCCGTTGGCGCTGATCACCTCCTCGCTGGCGATCGGGGTGGTGGTGACGTTCTTCGTGACGTCGTCGGACTCGGGATCGCTGGTGATCGACATCATCACGGCGGGCGGGCATTTGAACCCCCCGGTGGCGCAGCGCCTGTTCTGGGCGATCCTGGAAGGGGTAACGGCGGCGGCGTTGCTCACCGGTGGTGGGCTGCTGGCACTGCAGACCATGGCGATTCTCTCCGGGCTGCCTTTCGCGCTGGTGCTGATCCTGATGTCGGTCTCGCTCCACATGGGGTTGAGCCGGTACCTGTTGACGGCGTCGAAGGCGGAAGGGGGTCATCGCGAGGAGAAGCCGGGCGGGATGGCGCCAGCGGCAGGGGCCCATCGCGACGTTCAGGCGCGGCCTGGCCCCACACGGGCGGCGCGGGCCTGACATCGGCTCCTCCGGGCCGGAGTCCCCCCAGGATGATCGTCCTTCGCGACGTTTCGAAGACCTTCAAGTTGTATAGACGGCCGTCGGACCGGTTGCTGGAATGGATCGCGCCGGTCCGCCGACACCAGGTGTTTCATGCGTTGAGACATGTGGACCTGGAGGTGCCGGCGGCGCGGACGCTGGGGATTATCGGCATCAACGGCGCCGGCAAGAGCACGCTGCTGAAGCTGGTGGCGGGGACGCTGCTGCCGACGACGGGGAGCATCGAGATCAGCGGGCGCGTTGCGGCTCTGCTCGAGCTGGGGACCGGCTTCCACCCGGAGTTCACCGGCCGCCAGAACATCTACGTGAACGGGCAGTTGTTGGGTTTGTCGCCGGAGGAGCTGGCCGCCCTCGAACCGGAGATCATCGCCTTTTCGGAGTTGGGCCCGTTCATCGACCAGCCGATCCGCACCTACTCGAGCGGCATGGTCATGCGACTCGGCTTTTCCATCGCGGCGTCGGTGAACCCCGACGTGTTGATTGTTGACGAGGCGTTGTCGGTGGGCGACGCGCGCTTTTCGCAAAAGTGCATCCGGCGCATCCGTGAGTTCCGCGACCGCGGGACGACGATCCTTTTCGTGAGCCACGACCCGGGGGCGGTGAAGGCCCTCTGCGACGAGGCGATCCTGCTGGAGGCGGGTGAGATCCGTGCACGGGGGCTGCCCGGCGATATTCTGGACGAGTACAACGCACTGCTCGCGGCGAAGGGTTCGGGGAATGTGGAGATGCGCATCACGCGGACTTCCGGCGAGGCCCGCGGGCCCCGGCGCCATGGGACCTTTCAGGCGCTGATCGGCCGCGTGCGCCTGCGCAACGGTCGCGGTCAGGAGACCGACCTCTTTCACCCCGGCGAGCGCCTGCGCATGGCTATCGAGGTGGTGTTCCTTACGGCGATCACGAACCCAACGGTGGGATTCGAGATTCGAGACCGTCTCGGCCAGGGCCTCTATGGAACAAACACGGCGCTGAAGGGAATCGACCTCGGGGATTGTGGCGCGGGGGAAACCCGCGAGATCGAGTTCGAGGTGCCTGTGAACCTCGGGTACGGCACTTACAGCATCACCGTGGCCGTGCACCAGGACGAGACGCACCTGCAGGCGTGCTACGAGTGGACGGACAACGCGGCGCTGTTTCATGTGCGCCACGAGGGAAAACCGGACTGGACGGGGATGCTGCTGCTGGAGGCGGGCCTGCGGGTGGCTGGGGAGTCGACCTCGCGGGAGGGGCTCGGGGGGCTGCTCGGGGAGCGGTTCGGAGACCAGCCGGATTTGGTGACGGCCGCGGGAGGCGATGGCCCCTCCCCGTTCCTGTTCGGTTTCCAGCCCGCGATGGAACGCGACGGGACGGAGGCGCGGCCGATGCAGTCGGAGGCGGTCCTTGTCTATACACCTCGGGGGGAGGAAGTGTCGTTCGATCTGGAGGTGGCGGAGGAACTGGCGGAGCGGATGCCGATTTCCTGCGAGGTGTGGAGCGGCGGGAGGGTTCTGGGGCGGATGGATCTGGGGGCCGGGCGCGAGATCTTGCGGCTTTCGGTGCCCCCAGACATGGTGGGGTCCCCGGCGTTGTTCGAACTACGGGCCGAGCTTCCCGCCGGGCGTCCTCTCCTGTACTTCTACGGCGTGCGGAGTGGCACGGGCGACCGGTCCACGGCGCCTCTCCACAAGGGGGCTTGACAGCAATCGGGAGTGTCCCGGCAATACCGCCTCGTCGGGATGTGGCGCAATTGGCTAGCGCACCTGCTTTGGGTGCAGGGGGTTCCCGGTTCGAGTCCGGGCATCCCGACCACCAGAAACCAGCACAGGAAGCAGACCGGGTGGTTTTCGGGTACCCCGGAATTTAGGCCCGAGGGTTTCCTGCGAGTCACCAAGTTTACAAATCGACAGGACCGTGGCAGGGTGACGACCTTTCGCGGGCGTGCAAGATTCCACTGGCTTGTAGCGGGCGGCCCGAAGTTAATCTAAGGAGTGCGCTATAGACTCACATCGATGGAGCGTTGTTACCGCCTCCCCCGAAAGAGCCGTCCGGGACTCCCCGACAACAGGGAACCGGCTAAAGTCCCCTCACTCAGGGAATTGGCGTGTTGGACACCGCTGTGGAGCCTCTGATTTTCCCGGTTTTGTAACAGAACAGCCACAATTCCGTCGCAGAAATTTGAACCCCGTGTCACTCGACAAACGACACGGGGTTTCTTATTGGTCAACAAATTGAAGAATTCCCCCATGTGGGGTATCCCATCCCTCTCAGGAGGCCCGCTGTGAAACGACCCAACGTTTCGAAAGCTAGCTGGCAATTCGCCCTGTCACTGATGATCGGCCAGATGGCGGTTGGATCCGCTGTTGGTGCGGTTCTGTTCGAAGAACGCTTCGAGAATTACCTGACGAATGCTGATGCGGAGGCCGCCGGCTGGGAGTCGCGCCGCCTCAACACGCTCGATTTCGGCGACGGTCTCGTCACCCTGGTTGGCGTTGACGAGAGCGGGACCGACTGGACGCTGGACAACACGCGTTTCCGCGATGCGCCCATCGGCCCGAACGGTCTGCGGACCTCCGCCATCGGCGATGTGGCCAAGAGCCCCGGTCAGAACACGGACGTGTTCACGGGTTACTTTATGTCGAACTCGGACGAGGCGGGCGGCAACGACGGCGGCAACCTCGAGCGCGGCTACGTGCTCACCTCGCCGTCTTTCGACGCGTCGGGGGCCTCTTCCGTCTACCTGACCTTCTCGACGGTTGCGCTGCTGAACGACGGCGGCGACGACTCGATCTTTGAAGTCTATACCTCCACGGACGGGGCGAACTGGACGCTGATCGAGCAGCGCGTGCCCCATGACCGTCAGGCGAGCCCCTCGGATCCCACGGAGTCCTGGACGATCGACCAGGTTGGTGGCATCCGCGGCACGGTGACCTATGACGTGACGAGCGAACTGGCCGGCGAAGCCACGGCCTATGTGCGTTTCGTGAATCGCGGTCCGGGCGACTCGTGGCTGATCTCCATCGACGATGTGATCGTGACGGACACGGCGCCGGGCGGCTCGGTGGTGCTCCTTGCCGAGGAGCAGTTCACCGGCGGAGCGATCCCCACGGGTTGGGCGGCCTCCTCGGGCACCTCGCTCAGCACGCCGGGATGGACGGATGGCAACACGGTCGCCGGCACCGCCGATGCCCCGGTTGTCCATCACACGACGGAAGGCAACGCGGGCACGAGCAATCGGGTGGTCGTGAGCAACGGCCCGACGCAGGCGGACTACCTGATCGTCAACGGCAGTGAGGACGGCGGCGACGTGAAGGACGAGATCCTCACGATGCCGAACGTGACCGGCATCACCGGCCCGGGGGTCCTCTTCCTCGAGTTTGATTCCGAGGTGCGGACTTCCGACGACGCCTTCGAGACGATCGAGGTGAGCTTCGACGGTGGCAGCACCTGGGAATCGCAGCCGGTTTTTGAGTATACCAAGCAGGACGGATGGGTGGATGGTCAGGAGCCGGCGGTGACCAAGCACTATGTGCCAGTGAACATCACCAGCCAGACGCAGGCGCAGTTCCGCTTCCGTTACCAGACGGCGGCGAACGACGCGGGCACGGCGTGGTGGTCGATCGACAACGTGCGGGTGACCTTTGAGGGTGGCGCGGTGGCGCCGGTTCGTCCCGCGACGGGCGGCATCGGCAGCGAGGTGCCCCTCGATGTGGCCACCTCCGGGATCAACGGCCGCACGACGATCTTCGGCAACTATGGCCTGAACCACATCCGGACGGAGGTGGAGGCGATCGCGACGGGTGGCAACTTTACCACGCCGCTCGCGACGGCGACGGTGGACTCCGGGGATTTGACCCAGTTCACGCTGACCGGCCTCAACACGCTTAACGAGACCTACTTCGTTCGCAGCCGCCACGTGGCGACTTCGATCGACGGCTCGGCGACGGAGATCTTCTCGGACTGGTCGCCGACGATCAGCTTCCAAGTGGTGGCTCCGCCGAACCCGCCGAGCTTCAACGCGCCGCCGGCCAGCTTCGACGCCATCGCGGCGTTCAGTGGCGGCGTGACCTTCGACCTCGATCCGTTCACCTCCCCGGACTCCGGTGCGACGCACACCCGCACCACCTGGGAACTGGTCGAGCAGGGCGAGACCTTCGATGTGCCGGTCCTTTCGGGCTTCGTGGAGACGGGCGACCTGACGACCTTCACGATTCCGAATCTGGCGATCCCCGACCAGGACTTCACGGTCCGGGTGCGCTACGAGTCCGGCTCGCTGGTCTCCGACTGGACGGAGCTGGACTTCACGGTGGCTCCGCCCGCTGGCACGACCCTGGTGTTCTCGGAGGATTTCAGCGGCGCGACGCTCAATCCCGCCGTGGACGAGAGCATCGGTTTCCTTGGCTGGACGGACCAGTTCCCTTCCGGCTGGGTGCGGTTTGACGACAACACCGGCGACGGTGCGGTGGAGTGGGACGGCTGGGTCCTGACGAACAACGACTTCCACGTGGCCGCCGACAACCAGAGCCGCGACCGTTTCACCCTCAGCCGTCTGGGTGACGACATCTATGCGGTGGCTGATGGCGACGAGTATGACGACGTGCGCAGTGGTGGCGACATGGACGCGACGCTGCGCACGCCCTCGATCGGCGTCGATGTGGGTGATGTCCATGTGTTCTACATCTACAGCTACCGTTTCGAGGCGCCCGGTGTGGCCGAAACCTTCTCGCGCTTCGGCAACCCGAGCAACCCCACGAACTCGCTGTTCCGCCTGGACAGCAGCAACCCGAACGACTTTGTCAACAACACCAACTACCATCTGTTGAGCGCGACCGAGCCGACGCTCCTGTTCCTCGAGTGGCGCTACTACGGCGAGGATGCCGGCATTGACTTCCGCTCGCCCAACGACTGGTGGTACGCGATCGATCGGGTCCACGTGTACGGCACGGAGCTGCTGCAGACCAAGACGACGGACGACTGGAACCTTTATCAATAACGGCGATCGATGGGTGGGATAGGCGGGGAAGGGCGCGACCCTTCCCCGCCTATTCTCTGAATCCCCGCTCATCGTCCCGTTGCTGATTCGGTTTCTGAAACCCAAGACCCTCGCCACCACCCAAAAGGAGTCCTTGCATGATTGGGTACATCCGTCGCGGCTTTACGCTGATCGAACTGCTGATCGTTGTCGCGATCATTGCCATCCTGGCCGCTATCGCGGTTCCCAACTTTCTCGAGGCGCAAACGCGCTCGAAGCTCTCGCGCGTTGCTTCCGACATGCGCACCCTCGCGACGGCGCTTGAGGCCTACGCCACCGACAACAACGGCCGTTATCCCCGGGACCACGACAACCAGTCGCCCTCGGGATACGACCGCTTCAACTTCGCCTCGGAGGTCGGCTGGTACTACCTGACGACCCCGATTGCGTATATCACGTCGCTGGCCCTCGACCCGTTCAACCAGGAGAACGACGAGCGGGGGGCGAGCTTTTACCAATCGACGCACTATATTCTCTCCTCCGGGAGCGACAACCCGTTCTGCTGTGGGGCCCCCGCGGCGGCGGCGTACTTCATGAATAGCATCGGCATCGACCAGCGCGATCAGACCGGCGACCAGGACCGCTGGCCCACCGCCGGCCGCGTGCCCCTCGTGTTCTACGATCCGACGAACGGTACCATTTCCGACGGTGACCTTTACCGCTTCGGGGGCGAGTACCGCCAGGGCGAGTACTTCATCAATGGTCGCCCCTGGCCCCAATGGGGGAACTTTGGTCCGCAGTCCTGGTAAGTTGCCAACCTCGCAGGGCTACTTTTTGGGCGGGCGGGGTGCCCCACCGGCGACGAGCCGCGGTGGCGCCCCGCCCTTCCTACTTTCCAAGGAGAAATGGATGCGCACACGGGCATGGGCCGGCATGGCGATGCTGGCCGGATCGACAATGATCGTGCCGCCGGCGGCGGCTCACGAGGCGGCGCCCCTCGCCACGGTGTCGGACTTTGTGTTTTCCTTGGATTACCGCCTTCCCGGCCAGGCCGGTGCGGTCCCCCTGAACGCTCCCGCGGCGCCGGACATTCCCGCCGACCCGCTTCACATGGCGCCGCCGCCGCCGGTCGTCTTCATGGGGATGGAGCCGACGGATCGGAAGCTCCACCTTCTCGCGACGGAGAGTTTTCCAGCCGGCGGCTTCGCGATCGAGACCCTCATCCTCGACCACGTGAACCAGCCGGTCGGTGCGCTGGTGGGTCTTCTGGACCACGAGTCTCCCGGCCGCAGCCCGGTTACCCTTACCTACTGGGAGGAGAAGCTGACGGTGAGGCTGATGGTCGAGGGGCAGGCCCAGCCGGTGCTGCTCGAATACCAGATGGGCGACGGGCTGAAGGAGTATCTCTACCACGCGGTGCTGTCTTATGATGGCAGGTCGGCAAACCTGTATATCAACGGGGAGCTCAAGGCCACAGGTTCGGCGCCGGGGGGACTGGTGATTCCTCGCGACGCGGAATTCGAGGCCGCGGCTTATCTGGGCAACGAACCGTATATGGAGATGGGGAACCTCGTGCGTCAGGTGCGCGTGCATGCGGACCCCATGGCGGCGGCTGCGGTGGAGGAGCGCTTTGCGAAGGTGGCGGAGATGATCGAGGAGGGTGTCCTCTACGAGGATTTCTTCCACTTCACGGTGCCGCCGTACCTGCATTTCGCGACGCAGAGGAGCATGAACCTCCTGTTCGAGACGGAGTCGGCGTCGACGGCGGTGGTGGAGTGGGGGACGGAGTTGCCGCTGGAGATGTCGCGGACCTTCGACGAGCCGGAACGGATGCACGAGATGACGCTGGAGGGTCTCGAGCCCGCGACCGCGTATTTGTATCGGGTGATGGCGATGAACGAGGCGGGAGAGCAGATTGAGTCCGGCCTGTTGTCGTTCCGGACGGCGGTGGAGCCGGGTTCTGCCTATCGGTTTGCGGTGTTTGCGGATACGGAGGCCCGGCCGCACATCAACAACCGAATCGCCCAGCTGGTTTGGAGCGAGCGACCGGACTTCGCGATGAACTTCGGCGACCTGACCGATGGGGGCTTTGCCAACGACCGGTTCCAGTGGACGCACGAGTACTTCGCGGGGATGGGCGCGCTCCACGGCCGCGTCCCTGTCTATACAGTGCCGGGCAACGGCGAGAGCGACCTGGTCTGGTACGGGCGCTATCACCGGTATCCGGGGCCGGAGAACTATTACAAGTTCGAGTATGGCAACGCGACGTTCTTCATGCTGGACAGCAACCGGCCGATGGGCCCGGGGAGCGAGCAATACGCGTGGCTGGAAGGGGAGCTGAAGAACACGGAGACGCTTTGGAAGTTTGCCGGGCACCACCATCCCACCTATACGTCGGACGAGAACGACTACGGCAACACGTGGGAGGGGGGGTCCGCATTCGGCGACGATAACGTTCGGGGGATCCTGCCGCTCTACGAGGGCTACGGCGTGGACATGGTGTTCTTTGGGCACCTGCACACGTACGAACGGTCGTTCCCGATCAAGGACGGGCAGGTCTCGCGGAGCGGCGGGGTGGTGTATATCCAGTGCGGCGGTGCCGGGGGGAACCTCGAGGACTTTTCGCCGACGCGCACCTGGTTTTCGCGCAAGACGTACCGCGGGCACCACTACGGCCTCGTGGCCATCAACGGACCGGTGCTGGAGTTCAACATGTATGACACGGAGGGGCGGCTCCGTGACACCTTCACGATCGAGAAGGATGAATCCGCCTTGGCAATGAGCAACTGACGAAACGGGACACTGAAAAGGACAAGGAACCAACCGATGGCCGAAACTGTTGAGACGAATTACCGGACCGGCGAGCTTTCGAGCGAGGCGTACTCGGTGGAACATCCCTACCGCGGGCCGGTGCGTGGCATCGTGTTCGACTGGGCGGGCACCGTGGTGGACTACGGTAGCATGGCGCCCATCAGCGCGCTGGTCCATGCGTTTGCGAAGATGGGAATCGAGGTGACGATGGAGCAGGCCCGGGCCGACATGGGCCGTGAGAAGCGCGACCACATTCGCGCCATGATGGCCGAGCCGAAGCTCCGTGCGGATTGGGCGGCGAAGTTCGGAGCCGAGCCCACGGAGAAGGACCTCGACGAGTTCTATGAGAACTTCCTCCCCGGCCAGAAGGAGGTGATCCCCAACCACGTGGACCCGATCCCGGGCATTGTGGAGACGCTCGAGGAGTTGCGCGCGATGGGCCTGCGGTTCGGTACCTCGACGGGGTACAACCGGGAGATCACCGAATACATGGCAGGGCTCGTGGAGCCGAAGGGGGTGTGCTTCGACACGGTGATCTGTGCCGGGGACGTCCATGCGGGGCGGCCGGCGCCGTGGATGTGCTTCCTCAACGCCGAGCGGTTGAACATTTATCCGATGAGCGCGATGGTGAAGGTGGGTGACACGCCGGTGGACATGGAGGAGGGGCGCAATGCGGGGATGTGGACGATCGCGCCGTTGGTGGGCGGGAACGAGGTGGGGCTCGCGCGGGCGGACTTCGAAGCGCTTGGCGAGGAGGACCGCGAACGGCTGATGGCGGACGCGCGGGCGCGGCTCGAGGCGGCCGGTGCCCATTACGTCGTGACTTCCGTCCGTGACGTCCCCGCCACGATTCGGGAGATCAATAGCCGACTCGCGGCGGGGGAGCGGCCTTGAGCGGCGAGACCGGGCGAGAACCGCACAACGGAGGCGTGGCCCCCTCGGAGGGAGAATCCAACCTATCCGGCGAGCGCGCCCGTTGGCAGGCCCGGCACATCGACGAGAAGGCGCGAGGGATCCTCGACCGCGACGCGCAGGTGTTTTTTCACCAGTCGCTGTCGACGCCCTGTCTCAACGTGCTCGAAGCGAGTGCCGGGTCGGACGTGATGGACACCGCGGGGCGCACCTTCCTCGATTTCCACGGCAACAACGTGCATCAGGTGGGGCATGGGCATCCGCGCGTGATCGAGGCGATCCGCGCCTCTCTGGCGACGTTGCCGTTCTCGCCCCGGAGATATACAAACGAGAAGGCGGTGCAATTCGCCGAGCGGCTGTTGGCTCGGATGCCCGGGGAGTACCGGCTGCTGCTGGCGCCCGGCGGGGCCGAGGCGATGGGTATGGCGCTGAAGCTCGCACGGATGGTCACCGGTCGCCACAAGGTGCTTTCATTTTGGGATTCGTTTCACGGCGCGTCGCTCGAGACGATCTCCATCGGGGGCGAGTCGCTTTTCCGGATGGACGCGGGTCCCTTGTTGCCGGGGGTGCACCATGCCCCACCGCCGGACCCGCCCAATTGTCCGTTTGAATGCGGCGACACCTGCGGCCTGCGCTGCGCCAACTACGTTGAGTATATACTGGAGAAGGAGCCGGACATCGGAGCGGTGGTGGCGGAGACGATTCGCTGCACGCCGGTGATCCCGCCCCACGAGTGGTGGCAACGGGTGGCGACGGCGTGCCGACGCCATGGTGCGCTCCTTATCATCGACGAAATTCCCATCGGCCTGGGGCGCACGGGCCGGTTCTTCACCTACGAGCATTACGGGATCGAGCCGGACATCCTTGTGCTCGGCAAGGGCCTGGGGGGCGGCGTGTGGCCAATCGCCGCGATGGTCGCCCGCGCTGCGTACAACGACGTGGTGGCGGACCGGGCGCTGGGGCACTACACGCACGAGAAGTCGTCGGTGGGTTCGGCGGCCGCCCTGGCGACGCTCGAGGTGATCGAGTCGGAGCAGCTCGTTGAGAAGGCGGCGGAGGACGGTCGTTGGCTGCTGGCCGCCCTGGGACGTCTCCGCGAGCGCCACCCCCTCATCAGCGACATCCGGGGACTGGGCCTGATCGTCGGAATCGAACTGCGCCGCGGGGACGGCGCCAAGGCCACGACCGAGGCCGAACGCATCCTCTACGGATGCCTCGAACGCGGACTCAGCTTCAAGATCACCATGGGCAACATCCTCACCTGGACGCCGCCCCTGACGATTTCCCGGGACGACCTCGAACGGGCCGTCTCCATTCTCGACGCCGCCCTCGGGGCTGCCACCTCCATCCAAGCGATCCCAACCACCACCTGAAAGGACCCCATCAATGATGCCCGCTCTCGCAGGAACCACCCTTCTCGCCACGTCGATGATGTTGATCGGCGGACCCGCCTACTCGCAATCGCTCGTGCGCGACTTCGTCTTTGCGGAGGAGAACCACGACTCCGCGCTGGGGTTTCGCGACCTCGTTGCGAACGACTTTGGCGCCATCCCCGCCATGCCTGAGTTTCGCGAGGTCGCCGGATATGCATATATACCGTTCGGGGGCGATGTGGACCACGTGGCCCTGAATGCGACGCCGGCGACGCTTCCCACGGACGCGCTCACCGTGGCCGCCTGGGTCCGCGTCGATGCGACCACCGAATGGGGCGGGATCATCGGTGCCTTCCAGGACAACGGGGGATTCGAGAAGGGGTGGGTCCTTGGCTACGACAACAACAGCTTTACCATGGGCCTTGCAAGCACCGGCGCGGACGACGGCGACGGCGTCATGACGTATCTCGACTCGAACATGAACCTGAGCGAGGAGCGTTGGCATCACGTGGCGGCGACCTACGACGGGACGACCATGCGGATTTACGTCAATGGAGCCGAAGGCAACAGCACCACCGCCCAGTCGGGAGCGATCCTGTATCCCGCCACGCTCGAGTACAACATCGGCCGCTACAAGGACGTGAACGAGAACAACCTGCTGGTGGGCGCGATCCACCAGGTGTCGGTCTGGGATGCGGCGCTGTCGGCTGGGGAAATCAAGGGGTTGTTCGACGCGAAGGCGGCCCTCGCCGAGTCGTCCGGCAACCAGGACCCGGATCTTGAGTTCGTCGTGGCGCCCTACCTCCAGTACCCCACGCCGACCACGATGGTGGTGCGCTGGGAGTCGAGCAAGGACGCCGAGAGCATTGTTGAGTATGGGCTCGAGGTGCCTCTCGGCAACACTGCCACCGGGAACACGGGCGTCTATAACGAGGTGACGCTGTCGGGACTCCAGCCGGACACGGCCTATCACTATCGCGTGCGCTCGACGACCCCCATCGGCGGCAACATCAAGTCCGACATCTTCCATTTCCGCACGCCACCGGCGGAGGAGACCGCCTTCAACTTCGTCGTCATCTGCGACACCCAGTCGAACCCCCAGGTGGTGAACACCATCGCCAACCTGGCGTATAGACACCGTCCGGCGTTCACCTTGCTCGGGGGAGACCTCGTCACCGACGGCCGCAACAAGAGCCACTGGACCGAGCACTTCTTCCCCAACATGGCCGCGCTCAACAGCAACGTGCCGCTGATCCCCGCGCTCGGGAACCACGAGAACAATGCGGACTTCTACTACGACTACTTCACCATGCCCGCGCCCGAGTATTACTACAAGTTCTCCTACAGCAATCTGGACGTGTTCGTGCTCGACTCGGAGAAGGACATGGGCCCCGGGAGCGAGCAGTACCAGTGGCTCGACCAGCAGCTCGCCGAGTCCGCCGCCACCTGGAAGATCATCATGCACCACAAGCCGCCGTACTCGTCCGACGAGAACGACTATGGCGACACCTACACGAGGCAGTCGTCCTACGGCGACACGCGCATGCGGCCGATCACGGCCCTCTACGACCAGTATGATGTCGACATCGTCTGGTCCGGGCACATCCACACCTACGAACGGACGTTCCCCATGGAGGGCGGCGCGGTGGTCGCCGAGGGGGGCACCGTGTATATGATCACCGGTGGTGGCGGCGGCGGGTTGGAGTACGCCGCGCCTTCGCCTCCCCGCTTCAGTGCGAACACCCTCAACGACCACCACTACACGCATGTGATGGTCAACGGGGGCCAGCTTTCCGCACACGTTTACGACGTGCAGGGTCGCCTGTTCGACACGTTCACGCTGGAGAAGTAGGCGGGTTGAAGGGTCGGTTCATTCGGGGGAGGTGGCTTGGTCCGCCTCCCCCGTTTCTTTTTGCATCTCGAGGAGAAACCGGCGGAGTTCCGCCGGGCGGTCCGTGTTGATGTAGTCGATGCCCGTGTCATGGTAGAAGGGCGACGTTTCGATGGGAAGCGGGAGGGCCCAGAAGCGGAGGCGATGGCCGTTGGCCTGGCCGCGGGCGATGAAGTCGCGCATCCATTCCTCCTCGTCGGGGGGCATGGTGCCCTCGCCGCGCCAGCTGAAGTGGGAGCGCCAGGAACTGCTGATGAGGGGCATGAGGTGGGGGGACTCGCCGCGGTCGAGGTCGGCGGGGCGGCCGTCGATGGCGAAGAGGCGGCGGGGCATGGCGCGGGCGCGTTCGATGGGGCGGTCGCCACTGAGGACGATGGAGACCGCGCCCGGTGTTGTGGAGTCGGGTGTATAGACGGTGAGCATCGGCTCGTACTCCGGCAGGATCACCAGCAACCGGTCGAGCACGCCGTCGGGATCGTCCTTGATGTCGACGAGGAGTTGAAACTCGATGGACTCCGCATAGACGGAGCGGTGGTCGTTGGCGGCGGAGCGCTCGAAGAGCGGGTCGAGGTAGAGCTTTTCGAGGGTACGGCCGGGCTCGAGTTCCCAGGTGTCGTGGCCGACGCGGAGTTCGCCATCGACGAGGAAGATGTCGGCCTCGGCGGAGCCGAACCCGTTGTCGAGGGCGTCGAGGAGGGGGCGCGGTTGGTAGTAGTCGTTGTGGGAATGGGCGCGGGGGACGAGGGGAAGGGGTCCGGCGGCGGCGGGCGCGGCGGCAAGAAGCAGAACGGCGAGGGTGTGTTTCACGGAGCGATCTCCAGGAGGGATTCGTGGTCGTCCCAGCGGTTCCAGATTTCTTCCGCCAGGCCAAAACTGGTGGTCATGCCGTTGCCGGATGTGAAGGAGGCGACGCGGATGGTGGGATCGGGGGCGGCAAGGAACTCGGTCGCGCCCGGGAGGGTGTTATAGACGCCGTGCCAGCGTTCGGCGATTTCCCAGGTGGGGAGGTCGACGCGGGCGCGGAGGTAGTCGAGGATGAGGTCGTCGAACTCGGGTCGGTCGTAGGGGGTGATGTCGTCGCCATACTCGTGGTGGTCGCCGATGACGACCTCGTTGGCGCCGTTCTGCGAGGCCATGACATGGATGCCATGGCGTCTATAGGCAGGGAGTTCGCGATCGAGGCGTTCGCGGACCGCGTCGAGCGTGGGGCAAATTTCGAAGCAGGCGTAGTGGAGAAGGGTCAGGCCAAAGGCGAGCATGGTGCCGATGCGCCATCCGCCCGGCTGGGGGACCGTGCGCATCATCTGGAGCTTGCACCGGACGAGGCCGGCCCGGGCGAAGAGGTCGGGGAAGAGGATCTCAAAGTCGGACCCGGAGGCCACGAGGATGCGGCGCGCCTCGAGGCGGCCCCGGCTTGTATAGACGGTGCCGGGTTCGGCGTGGAGGGCGGTGGTGCCAAAGTGGAAGGCGACCCCGTGCTGCTCCGCGAGGAACGGCGGGAGGTCCCAGACGATGCGGCGGGGGTCGACGCAGATTTCGGTGGGGCTGTGGAAGGCGCCGGTCAGGCCTTGGCGGCGGATGGCGGGAAAGCGCGCGATGACTTCCGTGGGGTCCAGGAATTCCCCGGTATATCCATGGTCCGGGCCGAGGCGGGCGAACTCGCGGAGCACCTCCGCCTCGTCCTCCTGGAAGGCCGCGTGGAGGGAGCCACAGGGATCGTGCCAGAGGCCCGTCTCGGCGAGCATCTGGAGCCAGAGTTCCCGACTGCGGAGCGCGCGGGGAAGGACGACGCGGGGGGCCTGACCGACGGGCCAGACCATCCCAAAATTCCGGATGGAGGCGCCCATGGCCCGCGGCGACCGCTCGATGACGGCAACGCGCCAGCCCGCCCGCGCGGCGGTCCATGCGGTCGCCAGCCCCAGGATCCCGCCACCCACAACGGCGAGGTCCGCGTTTCCAAGATGCGCCGAGAAGGGGGAGGTCATGAAGTGGCTTCCGCGGGTTCATTGCCAGAGGCGTGAATCAGGGGTGCGGTTGGGGGATTCACGAGGCGCGATCGGATTTTGGCCGAGAAGAAGTCGATGATGGCGACCGTCACGAGGAGGATCAGGAGGAGCGCGCCGACCTGGTCCCACAGGCGCGCATTCAACCGGTCCCAGATAATGTAGCCGATGCCCCCGGCGCCGAGGAAGCCGAGGATGGAGGAGGAGCGCACGTTGGACTCGAAGTAGTAGAGGCCGGTACTGAGGAGGACCGGCAGGACCTGAGGGAGGACGGCCCAGCGCTGGCGCTCGAACCAGGAGGCTCCGGACGCCTTCAGCCCCTCGGCCGGGTCCTCGTCGGTGTTCTCGATCGCCTCGGCAAAGAGCTTGGACAACTCGCCCACGTTGCTGATGGCGATGGCGAGGATCCCGCAGAACGGCCCGAGGCCGATGACCTGGATGAAAATCAGCGACCAGATGAGGACGTCTATACCACGGACGACGTCGAGGGAGCGACGGATGGAGAGGCGCAGGAGGAACTGGGTGACGACGTTGCGGGCGCCGAGAAAGCCAAGGGGGACCGCGACAACGAAGGCGAGGGAGGTGCCAACGAGTGCCATGGCGAGGGTCTCGACCAAGGCGTAGCCCCATTCACGGACGGAGTAGCCGGGGTCATCGCCGAGGGAGGGGGGAATCATCTGAAGGGGGAGCGCCACCAGCCGCTGAAGCATGTCGACGAGGTTGCGTTCCGGGCGATCGATCAGGAGGAGACAGATGACTACCACAGCTGGAAGGGCGAGTCTGACAAGCACCGATTGAAGGTACCGGCGCCGGACGACCGACTCGAGCTCGTCGCGAGTGAGCGCTTCGCCGTTCATGCGCCGGCTCCCGTCATGACACGGCGGCGTGCGCGCTCGCTCAGGAAGTCGATCACCATCACCAGCAGGATGATCCAGACAACCACCGCGCTGACCGAGGTATACTGGAACTGGCGGATATACTGCATGAGGACGGTGCCAATGCCGCCAGCACCGACGAAGCCCATCACCGTGGCCGTGCGCACGTTGATCTCGAAGCGCAGGAGTCCGTAGCTCAGGAAGTTCGGGAAGACCTGGGGAAGGAGCCCATAGCGTATCGTCTCGAACCACGACGCGCCCGCCGAACGGACGCCGTCGAGGGTGGACGCGTCAATGTTCTCGTTCACTTCGGAGAAGAGCTTGCCGAGGGCGCCGGCGCTGTGGAGTGCCAAGGCGAGGATCCCCGCGGCCGGGCCGATGCCGAAGGCAAAGACGAAGATCATCGCGTAGATCAGGTCCGGGATCGTGCGAAAGATTTCGAGGAGGCGACGCGAGCCGATGCATATCCAACGGCTGCGGACGAGATTGCGGGAAGCGGCAAAGCAAAGCAGCAGCCCCATGGTGAAGCCGAGGGCCGTTGCGAGGATTGCCATGATCACCGTATCGAGGAGCAGGCGCATCCACTTGGCGAAGCCCCACTGCCACTCCTGGATGTCGCCCCAGAAGTTTGCGAGGGTGATTTCCGGGATCGTGTCCCCTACATAGGTAAAGAATCCGGGGATGCCTTCGATGAGGAGGACGATGTCGACCTCGCCCATCCAGCCGGCGGCCGCCAGGGCGACCAGAAAGACGGCAATGGTGATGGCCGAGCGCAGGCGTTCGCGTTGGCGGTAGGCCGCGACTTGGGCGTGGAACTCCCCGGGAAGGATCGAGGGCGATGCGGAGGTCATCGGCGTGCGGTCAGCTGCGCTGGTCCTCGAGCATCTGTTTGCGCATCTCGATGACATCGACATAGTGTTCGTGATTGGTCTCGAAATACTCGGCTATTTTGCCGTCGGTCAGGGCCTCCCACGCGGTGGGGTCGGCCTCCTGCAAGTCCATCAGCGCCCGGAGGACCGTTTGCTTCGTTTCCGGGTCGATGTCCTTGCGGATGGTCCATGGTTCGTTGGGGATCAGGGGCGACTTCCAGATGATGCGAACAGCGCCCTTCTCGATCATGCCTTTGTCTTCCATGCGCTGAATATTACCGAGCAATTCGTTGTTCCAGAAGGTGGTGGCGGCGTCGTAGTTGCCGTCGATGACGGCGAGGATGCCGTTCTCGTGATTTCCGGTAAGGCCGGTCCTGCTGAAGAAGGTATCGACGTCGATGCCTTGACGGCGGAAGTAGTAGTTGGGGACGAGAAAGCCGGAGGTGGAGTTGGGGTCGGGGAAGGCGAGGGAGTGGCCTTCGAGATCCTCAAGGGACTGGAAGCTGCTGTCGGCGCGGACGGCGACCACGCTGTGGTAGCCGTCGCTGCCGTCGAGGTCGCGATAGCTGACGATTGGCTCGACGTTGCCTTCGGTGATTGTGTAGGCGAGGGCGTAGGCGGCGGGGCCAAGGAAGGCGAGGTCGACCTTGCCTGCGCGGAAGGCCTGCACGGTGCCAGCGTAGTCCGTGGCGATGTGCATGTCGACGGGGCGGCCGAGGCGCTCGGAAAGGTACGCCCGGAAACTGTCGAACCGCGCGATGCGGTCGCCCTGGTTCTCCTCGCTGACAACGCTGAAGGTGAACGTGTTGGCCCGGCTGGCCGGGGAGCCGCAGCCGGCAAGGCCGGCAACCGCGAGGAGCAAGACAAGGGTATAGACAAGGTGGTTCATGAGAGGGAGGCTTCCTGGGTGGGAGTGATGGAGGGCGTGGTGAGGGCTTCCTCTGTGGAGGCTTCCTTCGAGGAAGGACGCAGCCGGTGCGCTTCGTTGACGGAGCCGTAGAGGTATTCGAGGTTGGCGTCCGAGAGGTCTTCCGACGGGAGGTCGAAGAACACGCGGCCGCGCTTCATGCCGACAAGCCGCTGGCAGTACTGCTTCGCCGTGTCGACGTGATGGAGGTTGATCATCACGGTGAGACCCTCGGTGCGGTTGAGGTCGGCGATGAGGTTCATGACGATTTCGGCGCTGCGGGGGTCGAGGGCGGCAATGGGCTCGTCGGCGAGGAGGATGCGCGGGCGCTGCATGAGCGCGCGGGCGATGGCGACGCGCTGCTGCTGGCCGCCGGAGAGGTTTTCGACGCGGCGAAGGGCGAGGGGCGCCATGCCGACCCGTTCGAGGGCGTTGTAGGCCTCGTCGCGCTCCTCGCGGGTGAACCACATGGCGAGGGAGGCGAGGGGGTTCTTGCGCGACAGGGCGCCCACCAGCACGTTGGTCAGGACGTCGAGGCGGCGGACAAGGTTGAACTGCTGAAAGATCATGGCGCATTCGGCGCGCCAGGCACGAAGGGCGCTCCCCCGTAGCTGGGTGACCTCGCGGTCGCCGGCGAGGATGCGCCCGGCGGTCGGCTCGATCATGCAGTTAACCAGCCGCAGGAGGGTCGATTTGCCGGCGCCGGAGCTGCCGATAATGCCGATAAAGGCGCCGGGGGCGATCTCGAGGTTGACCGAGTCCACCGCGACCGTTTCCCCGAAGGTGCGGGTGAGTTCCTCAATGCGGAGGGGGTTGGTTTCGTCGGGGGGCATGACGGTCAACAAGTTGACAAGAGTGGCGCTTGGGTTACGTCGGGGTGGTCCGTCTGGAGCTTCGTCGGGATCAGCGTCGGGCGGTTGCGTCGCGCGTCTGTCTTTTGGATGGGGGATGTTTCCATAAGGCCTGCGAATATGATGGCGGGTCGAGTGACAAGCCATTCAGGAAATGTTACCTTTTCGTGGCGGCCCGTCTGGTCAGGGCTTGATCGCCACCCGGAGGGCATCGCGTGAAAAGGCCGCGTGAAAGGCCTCCTGGATCCGATCGAGCGGAAAAACGGATTCGACGACCCCTTTGAAAAGGGGCGTGATGTCGGGACGGGCGAGGAAACGGAGGGAATGGCGGAGATCATCCGGGCGGTAATTGTGGATGCCGGAGATGGTGAGCATGCGGCGGCAGAAGGCCTCGGCGGGGATGGGGAAGGGGCCTGTGGGGAGGGTGGAGCCGGCGAGGAGGTAGCGGCCGCCGGTGCGGAGGGCCTCGATGCCGACAGGGTAGACGGCGGCGACGCCGGCGGC